>CAXTFU010000224.1:0-7845 GCA_964243385.1 uncultured bacterium
CGGAACGTCGGGGGGTCGGCGGTCTCAGTCTGAGACACCTGGTGTGACCCGGGTCACCGTTGCTCGAGCACCGCCTCGCGCAGCGTCGCCAGGTGCTCGCGGATGTCGAGGACGACCTGCCGGTTGCCCTCGGCCGCCGGCTCGATCCCCAGCGCGCGCAGCAGGTCGGCCGCCGGAGCGCCCGGGTCACCCGTCTCGCCGAGCACCGGGTGGAGCCCCTGCTCGACGAGGTGCGAGAAGACCAGGTGGACGACGCTCCACGGGTTGAAGGTCTCCGGGTGCGGGTCGTCGGGCATCGTCGGCTCCTCGTCCTCGCCTCGCGCGGGCCTGCCCGCCGGTCCGTCCTACTCCCTGCGCCGGCGGGCAGGTGTCTCGTCTTGAGACGATCCGCGGTGGGCCGCAGGTCGCTAGGTTGTCGGTCGTCTGCATCTCACGGGACGTCCTCCCGTGTGTCGCGCACCGCTCGCCCGAGGGGCAGCCATGGACCGAGAGCGCACCGCCCCGGACAGCCCCGGGACGCACCGCGGGGTCACCGACGGGGCCGGCCTGGCCGAGGCCCGTGAGCGGTTCCTGCGGGTCGAGTCGAGCCGGCCCGACGGCGTCCGCCAGGCCATCCTGGCCTCCTGGTGGCGGTCGCGCGAGGCGGACGTCGCCGCGGACCGCCTCGAGCTGCAGTACGTGCGCGACCCGAACCTCGACACGCCGCTGACCCGCAGCGCCGAACCGGTGCTCCGGCACCTGCGGGAGCAGCTCGACGGGCAGCCGGTGAGCATCGTGCTCACCGACCCCGCGGGCGTGGTGCTCAGCAGGCTGACCGCCGACGCAGCGCTCGAACGGCACCTCGACACGGTCAACCTCGCGGTCGGCTTCAGCTACGCCGAGGCCGTGGTCGGGACGAACGGCATCGGCACCGCGCTGGAGGCCGGCCGGCCGATGCACGTGTTCGGCCACGAGCACTACGCCGAGAACCTCGAGGACCTGGCGTGCGCGGGCGTCCCGATCCGGCACCCGCTGTCGGGCAAGACGGTCGGGGTGCTCGACCTGACCTGCTGGCGCACGCTCGCAGGCCCGCTGCTCGTCACGCTCGCCAAGACGACCGCCGAGCAGATCCGCCAGGCGCTGCTCACCGAGACCGGCATGCGCGAGATCGAGCTGCTGCACGCCTACATGCGCGCCTGCCGGCACAACCCCGGCATGGTGTTCGCCCTCAACAACGACGTCGTGATGATGAACGAGACCGCCCGCATGACGCTCGCGCCCGGCGACCAGACGGCGCTGCTGCGCTACGCCGCCGAGGCGCTCGCCCACCGGCGGGAGGCGTCCAGCGTCGAGCTCCCCTCCGGGGTGCAGGTCCGCCTGCACACCAAGCCGGTGCAGGGTGACGGCCGCGTCGCCGGCGGCGTCGTCGACGTCAAGGTCGTCGAGGACGCGGGTCCGGTGGCCGTCGAGCACGCGGCGCCCGCACGGATGCTGCTGCCCGGCCTGATCGGCAGCGGGTCGCTGTGGCGGCGCGCGTGCACCGAGGCCGAGGCGGTCTGCCGCAGCGGCACCTGGGCCGTCGTCGAGGGCGAACCGGGCTCGGGCAAGGCGTCCGTGCTCTCCGGCGTGCACCAGCGGGTCAACCCGGGCGGGCGGTACAGCCTGCTCGAGCCGCCCGAGCGGGGCGACCGGACCTGGCTCACCGAGGCCCGCAGCGTCCTGGCCGGCAAGGACGGGACGATCGTCCTGCGCCACCTCGACCGGCTGCCGCAGTCGGCGCTGCGCCTGCTGGCGTCCGCACTTCAGGACGCCGTGCCGCGCCGGGACGTCTGGGTCGCGGTCGCCGTCCCGACGGGCCCGCACAGCCCCGAGCTGACGCGCCTGCTGGCGCTGTTCCCGAGCACCGTCGGCATCCCGCCGCTGCGCCACCACGTCGAGGACCTCGAGCAGCTGGTGCCCTTCCTGCTGCGCCGCCTCGGTGCGCAGGTGACGCTCGGCCCCGAGGCGATGCAGCTGCTGCTGCGGTTCGACTGGCCGGGCAACGTGGCACAGGTGCTCGACGTGCTGCGCACGGTCCTGCGCCACCGGCGCACCGGCGTGGTGCAGCCGGCCGACCTGCCGCCGGAGCTCCAGTCGCTCAGCCGGCGCCGGCTCACGCCGCTCGAGTCGCTGGAGCGAGACGCCATCGTCTTCGCCCTGCAGGACGCCGGCGGCAACAAGGCCCTCGCGGCGCGCGGGCTCGGGATGTCCCGGGCGACGATCTACCGCAAGATCCGCGAGTACGGCGTCGCCGGCGCCGGCACGGTCGTCCCCCGGCCACTCGCCGCCGCGCTGGACGGCCTGGGCTGAGCGGCTGACGGGCCGGCGGACGAGCACCGCTCAGTGCGGCACCGGGTGCGGCTCGTGGCCGGCGGACAGCAGGAAGCGGTCACGCTGCGAGACGTGCTCGGGCAGCGGCATCGGTGCGCGGAACCACCCCTGCTCGCGCCAGGTCGCGGCGTCCGGTGCGACGAGGGCGTGCAGCGGACCGGCCAGCTCCTCCGGCAGCGGGCAGGCGGTCGAGCCGAGGTGCGCCGCGACGTAGTGCGCCAGCAGCGAGCGCCGCACCGTCGCGCGCAGCAGCAGCTCGCGGGCGGGCAGCCGCTCGTCGCCGAGCTGCACCGGCGCCGCGCCGTCGACGACGCCCTCCGCTGCGGCGCAGACCGCCTGGCACGCCTCGGCGAGCGTCCCGGCCGGCGACCCGGCCCCGCCGAGCGCCTCGACCAGCGCCGCCGCGTCGCGCCGGTGCTGCGCCACCGCCTCGGCGAGGGTCTGCGGCTGCTCGGCGCCGGGGAACATCGGCGGCAGGAGGACCGCCTCGTCCTGCGGCCGGATCCGGCCGAGCACCTCGACGAGCATCGTCTCGGCCCGGACGAGCAGGTCGGCCTCGAGCAGCACGCCTGCCTCCGGTGTGTTCCGCGTCCTCGCGCACCCGTCCTGCCGGCGGACGCTACGCCCTCCCGCGCCGACGTCCGTGGGGCGTGGGCACCCGCCTGCGTGGCGTCCGGCGAGGTCGGCTGCTCGGTCACCGTCGTGGACACGTGAGCACGTGCCGCGCGGGGTCGACCGCAGGCGTCACAGGAGGGATCGCGGCGGCGACGGTGCGGTGCTGGACGCCTGAGCCGTCCTGTGCCGGACGTCCGGAGGCGGTCGGGGACTCGGGGACTGCCGTCCGGGCGTGGGCGAGCAGCGGGAGCAGCGGGAGCCGCGCGCGACGGCCGGGTCACCGGCGGGCCTGTCGCTGCAGCCGCTCGACCCGGTGACGGGGGCCGTGACGGCGCAACCGCGACCCGTCCCCGTGCGTCGGACTGCTGACAGGCCCGAGCCACGCACGGTCGGGCCGCTGCGGTGAGCGCGGGGACGGTGACCATGCACAGCGACGCAGACGACGAGCGGCACGTCCAGCCTCGGCACGCGTCCGTGAGCGCCGGGCCTGCTCGGCCGGTCACGAGCGGACGGGGAGGAGCAGCGACGCGAAGGGCGGTCGTCCTCGGGCTGCTGCTCGTCACTGCGACGGTCGCGGCGGTGCTCGTGGCCCTGCGCCCACCGTCCCCGCAGCAGCCCGCCGCCCGCCCGGCACCGACGCAGGCGCCCACCGCACCTGCGCCGCCCGAGGCGCCTCAGCAGCCGGTGCAGCCGGTGCGGCCGGTGCCGTCCACCGACCGCCACTGCCTCGACGCCGAGGACGGCCGGGTCGAGGCCCGTCCCTACGTGGTGGGGCCCCGCACGCCGGTGCCCGCACCCCCCTCCCCCGCGCCGAGCCTCGCGCCCCGCGCCTGCCCGGCGCGCGCATGAGCGACGGCGGCCGGCACCGAGCGGTCGACGCACCTGCAGCCGCCGGAGCCGGGGTCGGCGCGCGCACGTCAGCCAGCCACGTCCGGGACCCTCGAGCGGCGACACGGGCCGCGGCCCGCCGCGACACGCGCCTGCACCGCCCTCGTCGTGGGAGCGTGCCCGCCGAGGCTGAGGAGACGACGGTGGACGTGCTCGAAGCGCACGGCGTGACGAAGACCTACCGCCGGCGCGGCCGTCCGCCGCTGCGGGCGCTCGACGGTCTCGAGCTGGCCGTCGCGGCCGGTGGCGTGCACGGCTTCCTCGGGCCGAACGGGTCCGGCAAGACCACGACGATCCGGGCGCTGCTCGGCCTGGTCCGCGTCGACCAGGGTGAGCTGCGGCTGCTCGGCGAACCGGTGCCGCAGGCCCTGCCCGCGGTGATCGGCTCGGTCGGGGCGCTCGTCGAGACGCCGCTGTTCTTCCCGACGTTCAGCGGCCGGCTCAACCTCGAGCTGCTCGCCGAGACCGCCGGCGTCGCCGCTGGCCGCATCGACGAGTGCCTCGAGCTCGTCGACCTGCGCGACCGCGCCGAGGAGCGCTTCAAGGGCTACTCGCTCGGCATGAAGCAGCGCCTCGGCATCGCGGCCGCCCTGCTCAAGGCGCCGCGCCTGCTCGTCCTGGACGAGCCGAGCAACGGCCTGGACCCGGCCGGCATCCGCGACGTCCGCGAGCTGGTGCGGCGGCTCGGCGCCGACGGGCGCACGACCGTGTTCCTGTCCTCGCACCTGCTCGCCGAGGTCGAGCAGGTCTGCGACTCGGTCTCGATCATGACCCGCGGCCGGTGCGTCGCCTCCGGTCCGGTCCGCGAGGTGCTGTCCGCCCGGACGACGAACGACGTCCGGGTGCGCGTCGACGACCCCGCGCGGGCCGCGTCCGTGCTGCAGGAGGCCGGCTGGCGGGTGACTCCCGACGCCGACGGCGCGCTGCTCGTCGCCGGCGTGCCCGCCCCGGCCGAGGTGACGCGGCTGCTGGCGCAGCACGGGCTCTGGCTCAGCGAGCTGACGCCGCGAGCCGCCGACCTCGAGGCCGCCTTCCTCTCGCTCACCGAGCAGGCGGCGTGAGCACCGCGACCACCCGGGCGCCGTCCTCCGGCGCCCTGCCCGCGGGTGCGCCGTCCCGCCGCCCGTCGCTGGCCCGGGCCGAGGTGCACCGCTTCGCGGCCCGACGGCTGGTGCGCCTGCTGCTCGCGCTCAGCGCCCTGCTGCTCGTCGGCGGCATGGTCCTGGTCGCCCTCGACCACGCCCAGACGACACCGGAGATCGTCGCCGAGGCGACCGAGCGGCGGCAGGCCGCGCTGGACGAGCAGGAGGGCTTCCGCCAGCAGTGCCTGCAGCAGCCCGTGCCGCCCGACGTGCCGGCCGGGACGACGCCGGAGCAGCTCTGCGGCACCCCGGCGACGATCGACCAGCTCGGCACGGTCGACGACTTCCTGGCCAAGCGGCCGTTCACGCTGGACGGCGTCGGCCGCGACGGCCTGCTGGCCGTGGCGACGGCGACGGCGGGCCTGGCGTTCCTGCTCGGCGCGACCTTCGTCGGTGCCGAGTGGTCGACCCGGTCCATGGTGGCGCTGCTGTTCTGGGAGCCCCGCCGGCTCCGGGTCATGGCGACCAAGCTGGCGGTGCTCGCCGGGGCGTCGGCAGTGCTCGGGGTGCTGGCCCAGGCCACCTGGCTGCTCGTCGCCCGCGTGCTCATCGCCCCGACCCGCGGCACGACGGCCGTCCCCGACGGCACCTGGGGCGAGCTGCTCGCCGGTGCCGGACGCGGCGTCGTGCTCGTGGTGCTGCTCGGCCTGCTGGGCTTCGGCATCGCCAACCTGCTGCGCAACACCGCGGCGGCGTTCGGCGCGGCCTTCGTGTGGTTCGTCGTCGCCGAGAACGTCCTGCGCGGCCTGGTGCCGGTGCTGCGGCCCTACCTGCTCACCGAGAGCGCGGCCGCCCTGCTGACCGAGGGCGGCGCCCGGGTGTACGTGGACGAGCCGAGCTTCGACGGGACGGGCTCGTTCACCACCAGCCGCGAGATCGTCGTCGGCAACCTGCAGGGCGGTCTGGTCCTCGCCGCGGTCGTCGCGGCGGTCGTGGCGCTCGGCGTGCTGCTGTTCGCCCGGCGCGACCTCGACTGAGGACCACGCTCCTGCGGCTCAGCGCCGGCGGCGGGGCGCGGCCGACCTCGGCGGCTGCGCGCGCATGTGGTCCCGCACCGGTGACAGCAGGTCGGCCAGCGCCCCGACGTCCTGCTCCGACAGGGGCGCGAGCAGCTGCTCCCGGATGACGTCGGTGTGGCCGGGCAGGACCCGGGCGAGCCGCGCCCGGCCGTCGTCGGTGATCGTGACGGTGACGCCGCGCTCGTCGTCCTGCGCCGGCGCGCGCGTCACCAGGCCGGCCTGCTCGAGCAGACCGGCCTGGTAGGTCAGCCCGCTGCGGCTGTGCACCAGGCCGTCGGCCAGGTCGGTCATGCGCTGGCTGCCGGTCGGTGAGCCGAGCCCCAGGCGCGCCAGCAGCTGGAACTGCACGTAGCTGAGGTCGCCGGCCTCGCGCAGCTGCTGCTCGACCGCGTGGCGCAGCAGGCCCGACACCTCCATGAGCGCGAAGTAGGCGCGCAGCTGCACGGCGTCCAGCGACGACGGCGTCTCGGTCACCGACCGAGCCTACTAGTGCTTCGTCTTCGCAGTACTTGCTTCGCGTTCGAAGCACTGCTACGGTCGCTCCACTGCTTCGACTTCGAAGCGGGACGGAGACACGGAGAGCAGGTACGGCGATGAGGGCAGTGCGGTTCCACGAGTACGGCGACCCGAGCGTGCTGCGGGTCGAGGAGGTCGACGAGCCCGTCCCCGGCGCCGGGCAGGTGCGGGTGCGGGTCGCGGGGACGAGCTTCAACGGGGTCGACGGGAACGTCCGAGCCGGGTCCATGCAGGGCCCGATGCCGCTGGTGCTGCCGCACGTCCCGGGACTGGACGTCGCGGGCACGGTCGACGCCCTGGGCGAGGGCGTGACCGGGCTGGCGGTCGGCGACCGGGTCGTCGGCTTCCTGCCCTTCACCGCCGACGGGGCCTCGGCCGAGCAGGTCCTCGCCCCCGCCGAGGTCCTGGCACCGGCGCCGACGGACGTCCCCCTCGCCGACGCGGCCGCACTGCCCCTCGTCGGGCTGACCGCGTGGCAGGCGCTGTTCGACCACGCCGAGCTGCGGGCCGGGCAGCGCGTCCTCGTCAACGGGGCGGGCGGGGCCGTCGGCGGCTACGCCGTCCAGCTGGCCCACGCCGCCGGCGCGCACGTCATCGCCACCGCCAGCCCCCGCAGTCGCGAGCGCGTCCTCGCGGCCGGCGCGGACGAGATCGTCGACCACACCACCACCGAGGTGACCGCCGCGGTCGCGGAGCCGGTCGACGTGCTGCTCAACCTCGCGCCCGTCGACCCGGACGCGTTCACGGCGCTGGTCGCGCTCGTCCGCGACGGCGGTGTCGTGGTGAGCACCACCGTGTGGATGCCCGCTCCCGGCGACGAGGGACGCGGCGTGCGCGCCGTCGACCTGTTCGTCCGCAGCGACGTCGCGCAGCTGCGCGAGCTGGTCGCCCGCGTCGACCGCCGGGAGCTCGTCGTCGACGCCGCCGAGCGCGTCTCGCTGCCCGACCTGCCCGACGTGCACGCCCGGGCGGCCGCGGGGACGCTGCCGGGCAAGGTCGTCGTCGTGCTCTCCGACTGACGAGCCGACCGGTCACAGGCAGCCCACAGGGACCTCCGAGCCGGTCCTCAGGTCCGGGCGGCACAAAGGACGCACGACACCGCGCACCGCGCCCTGTCGGACCGTCCTCCGCCACTGCTGGGAGCCTGCGATGAGCACCCCGACCGACGTCCGTCCTGACTTCGTCTACGCCGCACCGGGACCGGACGGTCCGTCCGTCCCGCCGCCCGGCAGCACCCCGGCGCCCGCACCCGGGGGCCGGCCGCGCGCGCGCCGCCGCGTCGCCGCCCTGCTGCTGGCCGGTGCGGTCGCGTGCAC
>CAXTFU010000225.1:0-7794 GCA_964243385.1 uncultured bacterium
CGCCGAAGGTGTAGGCCAGCCGGGCCGGGTCGCCCTCGGGGTCGACGTGCCAGCTCGTCTCGGGCAGCGCGGTCGGGTTCGTCGTCACGCCGGCCATCGTCGGACAGCGCTCGGCGTCCGGGCGACCCCCCGCACGGCCGGGCGCACCGAACCGGCCCGTCCGCCCTCTTCCGCTCGCCGGCCGGAGGCCGTACACCGGACCCGTGGAGCCTGTCGTCGCCAAGCTCGTCGACCCGCCGGACCTGCGCTCGACCGGGCGGTCCGAGGAGGTGGCGCGCGACGTGCTCGCCGACCCGTCGCTGTTCCCGGTGCTGTTCGCGGCGACCGGCGACGACGACCCGGTCGTGCGGCTGCGCGCGGCCGATGCAGCCGAGAAGGTGACCCGGCAGCGGCCGGACCTGCTGCGGCCGCACGCCGCGGCGGTGCTGGAGCTGCTGGCCGGGACGCCGGACGCCGGCGTCCGCTGGCACGCCGCCCAGCTGGTCGCCCGCCTCCCGCTGACCGCGACCCAACCACCCCGACACCCCACCAGGCGCTGCGCGCCCACCAACACCCCACCGGCGCTGCGCGCCCACCCAACCCCAACCGACCAACGCCGCGCGCCGCGCCCCGGCTCGCCGAACCCCCACCCACCACCCGACGCCGCCCTGCCCGCCGTCGCACCCGACCCAGCTCGAGCTCGAGGGCCAGCCACTGCCACCACCTCGAGCACACCGACCCGCAACCACCCTGACGGAACGACGCAGGGCCGGCCCCCTAGACCGACCCCACGCCCCCCCGCCCACCGCCCGCCGGCCCACCCCTCCCGCCAGCACCACCAAGGCGCGACCACCACACCCACCGACCAACACCACCCCGCCGATCAGACCGGCGGCAACCCCCGCAGCCGCCGCCACGCAGCCGCATCCGAACCCGCCATGTACCCGGAACTCCCCGCAGCCCGCGGCGGCACCAAACTCGCCCCAGACACCCACAACGCCGGCGGCCGCACACGCCCGTGCCTCTTCAACTCCGCACTCACCACCCGGAACACCGCGTCCAACGCCGTCACCGACACCCCCACCACCGACGCCATCTCCACCCGACGACCACCTGACCGCTTGACAGATTAAAGGCCGGCGCATACAGACAACGTGAGGTAGCCAACCAGTTTGGTTGTCGGCTAGGCCCGTTCGTTGACGTTTGGGGGCTTAAGAGCGCCGGCGCCGGCGTTGAGGCCGGTGCAGGGGCGGAGGCCGGTGCGGGCTCGAGCGGCCGGAGTGGGCTGGCTGTCGCGGCGGGGGTGGAGGGGGTTGTGCCGTGGTCGGAGGGCGAGTTGGCGGCGTCGTTCCATTCTGGCTCGAGTGAGAGCGTGCGGGTGTACGCGGCGTTGCTGGATCACCTGCTTCGGCGTCCGGGGGTGTGGCGCACGCGTTGGGTCTTACCCTTCGCTCAGGTTGACCGCCACATCATCAGCTTCGAACTCGATAGCCATCGTTGGCGTAGCAAAGTTAAACCACCGAAGACCGTCGAAGTCGAAACTATGAATCTCACTCAATATTGCCTCATTGACGGGCGGCGCGTCGATTCTCTCGAACGACCAGTCCTTCACTTGTACATTCGAACATCGAACTGTGAGAAACCCGGCCCGCCCGTCCAAGTGATGCGTCATGTTCAGTTGCAGAACGGGCTCGTCGCTGATTTCGAGGGTGACCGACGTCAGGGCGGATGCTCCCATCAAAACCAAGCGTCCGTCAATAAGGTGGAACTGCCACCCTCCATCCTGAGCATTCCAAGGCTCGCACCCGTGGAACGTGGACGATCGAGTCGGCCTCACCTTCGCCACCGCAAGTGCCAGTGGACTCGCACCAGATGCCTCCAACCCATGCGGTATACCGGCAGCTTGTTGGTTTTATTCCACGGGTGGCCAGGATACGAGCTACGATACTGCCTCTTGTAATGCGGCGTCTCGATATCCCCTCGCTTTGTCCAGTGACTCGCGCCATGGAGGTCGAAGATGTCTCGGAAGCGTTTGCGCATCAGCGTGACGCGCGGTGCCCGGCCATTGTAACGGTTGAAAATCCAGCGGCCATAGCGTTGCTGCAGGCTGCGGTTCGTGTTGCGCCAATAAGTTCTCGTCCCGAACAATCGAGAACTGAAGCTACTGCCTGATACTCGCCTAGCGAAGTTGGAGAACCCTCCTCCGCTGCCGCCTCCGAAATCTCTAGCCATGTTGCCGTCGAGATCAACCTGGTTAACTGGGTCTGCCGGGTAGTTGTATGCGTTGGCGTTTCCCCCTGTGACCGGCACTATACTAGTCACTCGCACCCGTAGCCGGGTTGTATAGACGGGCGCCCCTGAGTTGGAGCCCGCTGTCGGTGGTCCCCCGCTGTTTGTTGCCCAGCCACCCGTACCCGAGGGGACCAATCGGGTTTCCAGTGCGAACGGTGCCGTATTCGGTGTAGTCATTCCAGCCGGTAACGCTGGTAGCTGGCCCGGTTGTTGGGAGGTCGGCGGTGGTGATGATGTCGCCGTGCAGGTCGGCAACTGTTAGGGAGACGTCCGTGCCGGTGACTTGGGCGGAGAGGTCTCCGCCGAGGGATTCGGCGTAGCGGGTGGTGGTGGTGGTGCCTCGGGTGTCGTCGACCCAGCTGGGGTTGTCGTCGGTGCTGGTGTAGTGGCGGGGGGGGGGGCGGGTGGGGGCTCCGCCGGCGGTGGGGGTGTCGGTTTCGATGCTGCGTCGGCCGTTGACGTCGAGGGTGTAGGTGCTGGTGGTGGAGCAGGCGCCGGTGGTGCTGTCGGCGCTGTCGTCGTCGTAGTAGCCGAGGGTGATGTTGCCGGCGGTGGTGCCCTTGGGGGTGTCGGCGGCGGGGATGGTGGTGGCGCGTCCGAACAGGTCGTAGCCGTATCCGGTGGAGGTGGTGGTCCGATCGGCGGTGTCGTAGCTGGCGGTCTTGGTGGTGGTGCCGCTGGTGGTGGAGCAGGCGCCGGTGGTGCTGTCGGCGGCTGAGGTGGCCAGGGCGGTGCGGTTGTCGGCTTGGACTCCATCGGTCGTCGAGCGTTCGGGGTGACCCCCGCGAGACGCTCACCGGGGTGAGAGGTTCTCCATCTCTTCGACGAGCAGGTCGCTGCGGCTGGCGTGCTGGTCGGCCGGCGAGCAGCCGCTCACCGGCTGCCCCGACCTGGTCCACGGCGGTGAGACCTCCGTTGGGGCGGGCCCCCTTCAGCTTTCGTGCCGCTGCGTCCTGCTGCTGACCGACTGCCGTCGGGCTGACCAGCTTCAGCACATCGGCACTCGAGCTGGGTCTCGTCAGCAGCCGCTCCGCTCGTGGTGCTGTGCGGTTCAGCGAGGTGCTGATCCCACCGGCGTGACTGCGACTGCAGCAGGCGCGGCCGCTGGGGCAGGCGTCCGGGCGCGTTGGGCGAAGTACCCGCGCATGGCGGTCATCTTCCGCAGGCAGACGGCCGCGATCTGCAGGTGGATGCGGGCGGTGTCCTCGTCGATCACCGTCCCGCTCGGGTGACCGGCCTCGTTCCTGGCCACTCGGAGCAGGTCGGCGACGGAGTCCAGCGTCAGGACGTCGCGCAGCTCCTCCGGCAGTTGGTCGCGGATCGGGTCGAGTCGCTTGCGGAACGCGTCGAACCGGGCGTACTGGCCGGTCTTCGGGCTCTCCATCGCCTCGGCCAGCTTCCTGGCCGAGGCGCGCCCGAGGGAAGCGACGAACGTGTTCGCCAGCAGGGTGAACTCCTGCTCGGAAGCGACGCCGAGCATGACCGACGTCGCCAGGTAGCAGTGGGCGTTGAACGCTCGCAGGGCCTCCTGGACGTACCGGAGCGCCAGTGGGTCGAGGTCTGGGACGTCGCGGTGCAGCCGCTGCAGGTACCGGGCGGGGTCGCGTGGCTCCCAGGGACCGCCTTCGACGGTCCGCCGGCCGGTGGCCGACAACTTCCATCGCCAGTTGCTCCGGTCCTGGTTCTCCGGGTCGAGGTACACCAGGCCGTCTCCGACGAGCCCCCACAACGCCTCCCACACCTGGTGGGGGCGGCACCGTAGGGCCCGTGCGGCGGTCGCCGGCAGGTAGGCGTCACCGAACCTGGTGTCCGACTGCGGGGTTCCCAGTACGCGCAAGAGGTAGCTGCGGATCTCGGCGAGCTCGTCGGTTGTGGTCACCTGGCGTTCCTTTCCGCGTGTCCACCCAGCAGGGTGAGTGAGCTTGCACTCCAGCGCTGGACGGCCGCGGAGCTACGACGTTGTCGCCGCTGCTCCGTCTCGGTAGGTCCGGCGGCCCGACGCCACGTTCCGCATGTAACCGGTCCGGTGACCCGACGTCGGCGGCCGCAGCCGGCACCGATGCGCCGGCGGCGACCAGCTCGCGGACCCGGGCTCGCCGGCGGTTGGCCGGGACCCGTTGCGGGGTCCGCAGCTCCACCCGCCGTTGCGCCCACCAGCAGGGCAGGGCTGGGGCGTGTCACCGAGCGCCCGCCCCCGTCCCTGCCTCTCCCGTGACCAGTCGAACCTTCGTGACCCGGGGTAGTCCGACTACCGCCCGAAGCGCAGGCTCAGGCGGACCTGGTCGGCCTCGGCGACCAGGTCCGCGAGCATCCCGTCGAGGTTGGTGACCGCGCTGAGCTGGCTCCAGACGGGCAACGCAGCGACCTCGAACTGGTGAACCGCGACCGGGACCTGCCGGAACGGCAGACCACTCGGGGGTGGCTCGGCGAGGGGGATCCGCACGAGCCGGTCCTCGGCGAGCCACCTGCCGCGTGACCAGTCGAGGTAAGGGGGGCCGTCCCCCTTGACCTCGTACCTGCCCGGAGGCCGGTCAAGGATCAGAGAGGCGATCGCCGTGCGCACCTCTGCTGCCTCGATCCAACGCCGTCGAACGCTGGCGCTGGGGTCGACAACCTCCAGGGCGGAGTCGACATCCCTCTCGAGCAGGGCCGACTCGGGCAGTCGGCCCAGGTCCCGGGTGACCTGATCCCCCTGGAACCGCCCGTCGAACACCGTCCGGTAGTCGACGGCGCGGGCCGCGGGGACCGGGAGCTGCCCGCTCGGCTGCCAGGCAGCCCGAGTCAGCAGCGCCCAGGTGACGTGCTCGCGACCGGCAGCGGCCGCGGCGGCGACCGCGGCTGTGACCGCCAGGAGGGCGGGATAGCTGGGGTGCTCCCGGTGCCCGCTGCGGATCAGGAAGCTGGAGTCGTCGGTGGGCGCGTCGGCGCGGAGGATCCGGCTGAGCATCTCGACCCACAGGGCGGTGTGCTGCTCGTCGCGGTCCCAGAACACCCCGGCCGCCAGCAGGTGAACTGCGGTGTCGCCGGCTTGCCGCTGCCGGGCCAGCTCGGCCAGGTACCCGGTGGCGTCGCCCGCGGTGATGGTGTGCGAGGCGTGCTCGCGCAGCTCCCGGCCCAGGTCGCCCACGGCCCACTCGAGCAGGTCGCGGACCTCCAGGTGGCGGACCGGGTTAGGCAGGGCCCGGCGCAGCTGGGCGACCGCGAGATCTCGTGTGAGGTGCTCGCGGCGAGCCAGGTCCTCCAGCGCCTGCGTCCGGCTGGACAGGTCAGTGAACAGTTGGTCAGCGCTCATCGGGGTGAAGCTCCTCGCGTCCAGCCGGGCGATCAGGGACTCGGTGAGCGGCGGCACGGTTCCGTAGCTGGACCAGAACACCGGGTACCGGGGGCGCCTCCGGTCCTCGCCGGTGTCCGGCTCAGCGTCCGGCTCGGCGTCCGGGGGGACCCGGGCATCGGTGAGGGCAGCGACCAGGGCGGTGTCCCACTCCCCTGACCACCCGCACACGATCAGCCCGTACTCGGTGAACACCTGCCGCAGCAAAGTCCGCAACGGGCCGGGGTAGGTCTCGAGCTCGTCGCGGGTGTTGCGGTTGGCCAGGTCGTTGAGGTCGCCGTTGTCCTTGATCACGGTGCAGTCGGCGTGCGCGAGCGGAACCATCGTTGCCACGTTGGACGGGTGGTGGACCACTTGGGGGGAGACGCCGGCGGCGGTGATCGCCTGTTCGATCAGGCCTTCGAAGTTGGTGGTCACGATGACCCGGACCAGTCGGCGTCGGACGAGTTCGGCGATCCGGTGGTGCGCGAGCCCGGGGGCCATGTCACCGTCCTCGTGCTGCTCGGCGGTGAGTGTGAGCAGTGATCGCAGGAGCTGGGACCGGGCCGCTGGCGTCGGGGAGATCTCCGCCAACAGGGTGCTGTACCCGAACGGACGGCTGTACCGCTCCGCCCACCACCTGTCGGGGTGCTCGGCGGCCAGGGCGATCCCGGCGGGGTCCGCCGGGGTGACCTGGCTAGCGAGCCGCTCACCGAGCAGGCACTGGACGTCCCACCCCGTCGGGACGCCCGCGCTCCGGGAGATCCCGCTGCCGAGCAGCAGAGCCATCGTTCCCGGTCCGGCGTGGATGTTGATCGCCGCGAAGTGGTCCACGGACACCCCGGCGGCCAAGCGCTGCTCACCCAAGGAACTGATCACCGAGGCAGTCCACCAGACCAACCGCTCACCGTCTGGCTGGGGCTTGGCCTTCCGGCGTGGGCAGGCTCGTCAGGCTTGGGAGTTCAAGCGCACCAACCTCACCGCTGGCAACGCCGTGCGATCGGTCTTGCCGTCGCCGACCGGACGTCGCTTGCAGGGCGAGGACGATCACGGCTGGGCCGATCAGCACGCCGGCGAGCACAGCGGTGTGGGTGAAGCCGTCGTCGGCGAGGGCTGGGCGGAGTGACCAGGACATGCCGTCGTACAGGACGTGTTCGACGATCAACGGGATCACCGTCCTGAAGCGGAGGTAGAACAGGACGGCGCAGGTGGCCCAGATCGCGACGCTGAAACCGAGGGGCCCGAGGTAGAGGTGGAAGGCGACTCGTTCGGCGACCAGGAGTGCGGCGACGCCGACGAGAAGTGGTTGACGCAGTCGAGCCTGCAGGCGCAACTCGGCGGCGAGGACCGTGAACAGCCAGATCGGCCCGGCCACGCAGCAGAGCTCCTCCCCCACAGCGCCGGACGGCCGTCGACCTGCTGACCGGGTGCCTGGCGGACCGCAGCACCATCGTCGCGACGTCGGCGATGCAGGCGCTGGCCGACCAGGCCGAGACGACCCGCAGCTGCAGCGGTCGGTCGTCCCGGTGATCGAGCGGCTCACCGGGACCGGCACGGCGGCGATGCGCGCTCGCGGCCGGCGGCTGCTGGTCCGCCTCCGGCGCTGAGCCCCGCCGCGGGTGCCCGGACGTGCGCGATTCTGGACGGGTGGACGCCGACCTGCCCGTGGGCAACGGCATGGTCATCCCGGCCGCGGAGCTGTCGTGGCGGTTCTCCCGGTCCTCCGGTCCCGGCGGTCAGGGCGTCAACACCACCGACAGCCGGGTCGAGCTGAGCTGGGACGCCGCGTCCTCGACCGTGCTGCGCGGGGCGGTCCGGGAGCGGGCGCTGGAGCGGCTGGGCAACCGGCTCGCCGGCGGGGTCCTCACGGTCGCGGCCTCGGAGTACCGCGCCCAGCTGCGCAACCGGGAGGCCGCGCGGCTGCGGCTGGCCGCGCTGGTCCGGGCTGCCGTCGCCGCGCCGCCGCGGGCCCGCCGTCCGACCCGGCCGACCGCCGGGTCCCGCCGTCGCCGCGCCGAGGCCAAGACCCGGCGCAGCGAGGTCAAGCGTCTGCGGCGGGACCCGGGCTAACCCGGCGGCCCAGCCCGGCGGTCCAGTTCGGCGCGGACGACCGCGGCCTCGTCGCGGTGGTGCGCCGCCTTCTCGTAGTCGGCGTCGGTGGCGGCGGCCCGCATCTTCGCCTCGGCGTCGCCGAGCAGCCGCTCCAGCTGGAA
>CAXTFU010000226.1:0-7789 GCA_964243385.1 uncultured bacterium
GACGCTCGACGCCTTCACCGGCCGCTACGCCGCCCGCACCGCAGGCATGACCGCCTCCGAGATCCGTGCGCTGTTCGCGGTGGCCAGCCGGCCCGAGGTGGTGAGCCTCGCCGGCGGCATGCCGAACCTGTCCGCGCTGCCGCTCGACGCCGTCGGCAAGCTCATGGGCGAGCTCGTGCAGACCCGCGGCGCCCAGGCGCTGCAGTACGGGTCCGGCCAGGGCGACCCGCAGCTGCGCGAGCTCATCTGCGACGTCATGGCGCTCGAGGGCATCGAGGCCTCCAGCGAGGACGTCGTCGTCACCGTCGGCAGCCAGCAGGCGCTCGACCTCGTCACCCGCGTGTTCATCGACCCGGGCGACGTCGTCATCGCCGAGGCGCCGTCCTACGTCGGAGCGCTGGGGACGTTCGCCGCCTACCAGGCCGAGGTCGTGCACGTCCCGATGGACGAGCACGGGCTCGTGCCCGAGGCGCTGCGCGAGGTGGTGGCGTCCGTGCTCGCCGCCGGCAAGCGGCCGAAGTTCCTCTACACGGTGCCGAACTTCCACAACCCGGCCGGCATCTCGCTCGTGGAGCAGCGCCGCGACGAGGTGCTGCAGATCTGCCAGTCCGCCGGGCTGATGGTGCTCGAGGACAACCCGTACGGGCTGCTGGGCTTCGACGAGCCGCCGACCCGGGCGATCCGCGCCCGCGGCGGCGAGGACGACGTGCTGTACCTCGGCACGTTCAGCAAGACCTTCGCGCCGGGCCTGCGCGTCGGCTGGGTGCTCGCGCCGCACGCCGTGCGCGAGAAGCTCGTGCTGGCCGCCGAGGCCGCGGTGCTCTGCCCGCCGACGTTCAACCAGCTCGTGGTGGCCGACTACCTGTCGACCCAGGACTGGCAGGGGCAGGTCGGCGCGTTCCGCGGCATGTACCGCGAGCGCCGAGACGCCATGCTCGAGGCCCTCGCGCAGCTCATGCCGGCCGGCACCACCTGGACCCGTCCGACCGGCGGCTTCTACGTGTGGGTCACCCTGCCCGGCGAGCTCGACGCCAAGGTGCTGCTCCCGCGGGCCGTGACGGCCCGCGTCGCGTTCGTCCCGGGCACCGCCTTCTACGCCGACGGCAGCGGGCGCAACCACCTGCGCCTGTCGTACTGCTACCCCGAGCCGGACCGCATCCGGGAGGGCGTGCGGCGGCTCGCCACCGTGCTCGAGGAGGAGGTCGACCTGCGCCACACCTTCGGCACGACCGGCCCCGCACGCGCCTCCCGCGCGCTCACCGACTCGCCCGCCCCGGACCTCGCGTGACCGGCCCCGCCCCCCGCTACCTCGTCCTGGCCGGCGGCCTGTCGCACGAGCGCGACGTCTCGCTGCGCTCCGGCCGCCGGGTGCTCGACGCCCTGCGGCACGAGGGCGTCTCGGCCGACGTGCGCGACGCCGACGCCTCGCTGCTCGCGGCCGTGTCGGCCGGCGGCTCCGGCCCGGCCGACGACGCACCGCCGTACGCCGCGGTGCTCGTCGCCCTGCACGGCGGGGCGGGCGAGGACGGCGCGCTGCGCGAGGTGCTGGACATCGCCGGCGTCCCCTACGTCGGCTCGCCCCCGGCGTCCTGCCGGATCGCCTGGGACAAGCCGACCGCAAAGGCGCTGCTGCTGCGGGCCGGCCTGCTCACGCCGGCGTCGGTGGTCCTCCCGCACGCGGCGTTCCGCGAGCTCGGCGCCGCCGCCGTGCTCGACCGCCTGGTCGGCCACCTCGGCCTGCCGCTGCTCGTCAAGCCGGCGCGCGGCGGGTCGGCGCTCGGCTGCTCGACCGTCGACAAGCCCGACGAGCTGCCCGCCGCGATGGTCTCGTGCTTCTCCTACGGCGAGGCGGCCCTCGTCGAGCAGTTCGTCGCCGGCACCGAGGTCGCGGTCACCGTGGTCGACGAGGGCGACGGACCGCGGGCGCTGCCGGCGGTCGAGGTCGCCCCGCTGTCCGGCGTCTACGACTACACCGCGCGGTACACGGCCGGGCAGACGCAGTTCTTCACCCCGGCCCGCCTGCCCGACGCCGTGGCCGCCGCCGTGGCCGAGACCGCCGTCGCGGCCCACACCGCCCTCGGGCTGCGCGACCTCTCGCGCGTCGACGCCATCGTCGATGCCGCAGGCACCGTGCACTTGCTCGAGGTGAACACCTCGCCGGGCATGACCGAGACCTCGCTGCTGCCGATGGCCGTCGAGGCGGCCGGCCTGTCGTTCGGCCGGCTGCTGCGCGACCTGCTCGAGCGGGCTGCCGCCCGCGGCTGACCGCCCGTCGGCCGGCCGCGGGTCCGGGCGCTCTGGTCAGGAGTGACCAGCCGCGAGTTCCGTCCGGGCCATGACTGTTATGGATCCGTGACCTCCCGGACTCGTGCTGCGCATTCAGCGTGAAGAAGGATGCCGCGAGACGGACCGCGACCAGCCGACCGCTGGGAGTGTCCGTCGCGCTCGCACGACGTCCGCCCGAGGAGGCCTCCCTGATGTCCCGTCCCACGACCCGCACACGCACCCGACGGGGCAGTGCCCTGGCCGCGGTCGCCGCGCTGCTGGCCACTGCCGGCCTGAGCCTGGCGACCGCTCCGGCAGCGTCCGCGACGAACGCCCCCGTGCTGCCCGCGGGCGCGCAGGCGAGCAGCCGGAACATGTCGCTCATCGCGAACCTGCCGAAGACCGGCGTGTTCGCCGACACCGCCGCCTTCAACAGCGACCTGGCCTTCAAGGGCAACTTCGCCTTCGCCGGCAACTACAACGGCTTCACGGTCTACAACATCAACAACCCGCGCCGCCCCCGCGAGGTCGTCCAGCTGGTCTGCCCCGGCTCGCAGAACGACATCAGCGTCTCCGGGCGCCTGCTGTTCCTGTCGGTCGACTCGCGCCGCAGCGACGACACCTGCAGCAGCGAGGCCGCCACCGCCGCGGAGAGCGCCAGCGGTGCGTACTGGGAGGGCATCCGGATCTTCGACATCAGCAACCCGGCTGCTCCGCGCTACATCAAGTCCGTCGAGACCGACTGCGGCTCGCACACCCACACCCTCGTGCCGTCGCAGGACGGCCGCGACGTGTACGTGTACGTGTCCTCCTACGGACCGTCGGAGAGCATCGCGCGCTGCAAGCCGCCGCACGACAAGATCTCGATCGTCAAGGTGCCCGTGCTGAACCCGCGCCAGGCCGCGGTCGTCGCCACGCCGGTGCTGTTCCCGAACGGCGGCAACCCCGGCCGCACGCTCACCCCGCCGGTCCCGGTGACCCGGACCTCCGAGCTCGCGTACTCCGCGACGTCCGGCTGCCACGACATCACCGCCTACCCGGCCAAGGGCATCGCGGCCGGCGCGTGCATGGGTGAGGGCGTCATCATGGACATCCGCAACCCGGTCGCCCCGACCGTCGTGGAGACCGTCCTCGACACCCAGAACTTCTCGTTCTGGCACTCGGCCACCTTCAACAACGCCGCCGACAAGGTCGTCTTCACCGACGAGCTCGGTGGCGGTGGCGCGGCGACCTGCAACGACACCGTGGGCCCGCGCCGCGGCGCGGACGCCGTCTACACGCTCAGTGCCGACCGGCAGCTCGACTTCGGCAGCTACTACAAGATCGCCCGCGACCAGGCGTCCACCGAGAACTGCGTGGCGCACAACGGCTCGCTCATCCCGGTCCGGAACGGCCGCGACATCATGGTGCAGGCCTGGTACCAGGGCGGCATCTCGGTGTGGGACTTCAGCGACGCCGACCGCCCCCGCGAGCTCGGGTGGTTCGACCGCGGGGCGCTGTCCAGCACGCAGCTGGTGCTCGGCGGCTCGTGGTCGGCGTACTACTACGACGGCTTCATCTTCTCCAACGACATCCAGAAGGGCCTGGACGTCTTCGAGCTGCGCGCTGGTGCGACCAACAGCGCCAGGAACACCCGCTACGGGGCGGAGTTCAACCCGCAGACGCAGCCGGCCTACTAGGCCGACCTGCCCGAACGAGCCCGCGGGCCCGGCGCTGTTCGCAGCGCCGGGCCCGCGGCGCGTCCGGAGCCTGCCGGAGGACGGGCGCCTCGCCTCAGGACGCGGGCGGGCCCTCGATGACCGCGACGATGCGCTCGAGGTCGTCGACCGAGGCGAACTCGATGGTCACCTTGCCGCGGGCGCGGCCGAGGTCGACCTTCACCCGCGTCTCGAAGCGGTCCGACAGGCGGTCGGCGACCTCGGCCAGGCGCGAGGGCACCGGGCGCGCGCCACGCCGCCGGGGCCGGGCGTCGTCGTCCGTCGTCGCGGCCGACGCGGCGAGCTGCACCGCCTCCTCGACGCCGCGCACGGACAGGCCCTCGGCGACGACCCGCGTCGCCATCTGCTCCTGCGCCTGCGCGGTCGGCAGCCCCAGGATCGCCCGGGCGTGGCCGGCGCTGAGCACGCCGGCGGCGACCCGCCGCTGGACGGCCGGCGGCAGCTGCAGGAGCCGGATCGTGTTGGAGACCTGCGGGCGGCTGCGGCCCAGCCTGGTCGCCAGCTCCTCGTGCGTCGCCCCGAAGTCCTCGAGCAGCTGCGCGTACGCGGCGGCCTCCTCGAGGGGGTTCAGCTGCTGGCGGTGCAGGTTCTCCAGCAGCGCGTCGCGCAGCATGTCGTCGTCGCTCGTGTCGCGCACGATGGCAGGGATCGTCCCCGTGCCCGCCTCCTGCGAGGCCCGCCAGCGCCGCTCGCCCATGACGAGCTCGTAGCGGTCCGGCCCGACCGGGCGGACGACGACCGGCTGCAGCAGCCCCACCTCGCGGATGGACGCGACGAGCTCGGCGAGCGCCTCGTCGTCGAAGTGCACGCGGGGCTGCAGCGGGTTGGGGACGATCGCGTCGAGCGGCAGCTCGGCGAAGCGCGCACCGCCGACGAGGTCGGCAGGCGCGTCCTGTGCTGGAGCGTCCTGTGCTGGAGCGTCCTGCGCTGGAGCGTCCTGCGCTGGAGCGTCCTGCGCTGGAGCGTCCTGGGCCGGCTCGGACGCGGGACCTGCACCGGGGTCCGCCGGGGGCGGCGGCACGTCCGACGGGACGGTCGCGGCTGGGGGCGTCGGCGAGGTCACGTCGCTCAGCGCCGCGGCGCTCGGGATGAGCGCGCCGAGGCCGCGGCCGAGGCCGCCGGGACGCCGCCCGCCGGGGGCCGTCACGACGGCGCCGTCGCCGGCGCGCCGCGCAGGGCGAGCTCCCGGGCCGCCTCGACGTAGGCCAGCGCCCCGCGCGAGCCGGGGTCGTAGGTCACCACGGACTGCCCGTAGCCGGGCGCCTCGCTCACGCGCACGCTGCGCGGGATCGCGGTGCCGAGCACCGTCGGTCCGAAGTGCGTGCGGACCTCCTCGGCGACCTGGTCGGCCAGGCGGGTGCGCGCGTCGTACATGGTCAGCAGGATCGTCGACACGTGCAGCGCGGGGTTCAGGTGCGCGCGCACGAGCTCGACGTTCTTGAGCAGCTGGCCGAGCCCCTCCAGGGCGTAGTACTCGCACTGGATCGGGATGAGCAGCTCGGAGGTCGCCACCATCGCGTTCACCGTCAGCAGTCCCAGCGAGGGCGGGCAGTCGACCAGGACGTAGTCGAGGTCGGCGCCCGGACCGGCGCAGTACGCCTCGATCGCCCGCTGCAGCCGCGACTCTCGCGCCACCACGCTGACCAGCTCGATCTCGGCGCCGGCCAGGTCGATCGTCGCCGGGACGCACCGCAGCCGCGGGATGCCGTCGGCCGGCTGGACGACCTCCGCGACCGGCACCTGGTCGATGAGCACCTCGTAGACGCTGGGCGTCCCGGACGTGTGCGGCACCCCGAGCCCGGTCGAGGCGTTGCCCTGCGGGTCGAGGTCGATGACCAGGACCTGCAGGCCGTGCAGCGCGAGCGCCGCCGCGAGGTTCACCGTGGTCGTGGTCTTGCCGACGCCGCCCTTCTGGTTCGCGACGGTGATCACCCGTCGGGAGGCAGGTGCCGGGAAGTCGTCGCGACCGCCGGTGTTCAGCGCCCGGACGGCCGCCGCCGCCTGCTTGCCGATGGGCAGGTCGTCCTCGCCGGCGGCCTGCTCCGAGCGCAGCGCTGCCCGCACGCGGTCCGCGGGCTCCGAGCCGGCGCCGAGCAGCGGCTCCGGACCGGGCAGCGGCTCCGGACTGGGCAGCGGCTCCGGACTGGGCAGCGGCTCAGGGCTCGGCAGGGGCTCAGGGCTCGGCAGGGGCTCAGGGCTCGGCAGGGGCTCAGGGCTCGGCAGCGGCTCCGGACTCGGCAGCGGCTCCGGACTCGGCAGCGGCTCCGGACTCGGCAGCGGCTCCGGGCTCGGCAGCGGCTCCGGCGTCGGAGCCGGCGTCGGACCTGGCACGGGTGTGGGACTGGGCTCTGGTGTGGGACTGGGCACCGGCGACGTGCCGCCCGACTCGTCCGTCGATGCTGAGCCCTCTCCCGTCTGGCCCGCTGGGACCGTCCCCTCCCCCGCGAGCCCGGGGGCCGCCCCCGCGTCCCGGCGCGAGCGCCAGCCGAGCGCACTCACCGGCGCGACCTCGCCGGCCGGCCCGGCAGCGGTGCGTCGCTGCGGGTCACCACCACGACGCGCGCGGCGGTGAGGTCGTCCTCATCGCCGACGGTCACGACGGCGCTGTCGGAGGCGCCGGCCGTGCGCAGGGCCGCTCCGGAGCTGGCGAGCTCGCTGTCGGCGCGGTCGCCCTTGAGGGCGAGCAGCCGTCCGCCCGGGCGCAGCAGCGGCAGCGCCCAGCCGGCGAGGCGGTCCAGCGGCGCCACGGCCCGCGCGACCACGACGTCGACGAGCAGCGTCCCGGCGAGCTCCTCGGCGCGCGCCCGGCGGACGACGGCCGTGCGCAGGCCGAGCTCGGCGACGACCTCCTCCAGGAAGGTGCTGCGCCGCAGCAGGGGCTCGACGAGCACCACCGTGACGTCCGGACGCAGCAGTGCCAGGACCACGCCGGGCAGGCCGGCACCGGAGCCGACGTCGGCCACGACCTGGCCCGGCTCGAGCAGGCCGGCGAGCCCGGCGCAGTTGAGCAGGTGCCGCTCCCACAGGCGCGGCGCCTCCCGCGGGCCGAGCAGCCCGCGCTCGACGCCCGGGCCGGCGAGCAGCGCGGCGTACGCCTCGAACGAGGGCAGCGCCGCGCCGAAGACCTGACCGGCCTGCGCGGGCGCGACCGGAGGGCCGGTGACGTCCGAGGACGGGACCGTCATCAGGTGCGGTCGGGCAGGACCACCACGCGGCGCTCGGGCTCCAGCCCCTCGGACTCGCTCCGGACGCCCTCGACCGCGGCGACGGCGTCGTGCACGACCTTGCGCTCGAACGGCGTCATCGGCGCGAGGCGGACGCGCTCGCCGGACTGCGCGCACCGCTGGGCCGCGCGCGTCCCGATGGCGGTGAGCTCCTCCTTGCGCGCGGCGCGCCAGCCGCCGATGTCGAGCATCAGGCGCGACCGGACGCCGGTCTCGCGGACGACGGCGAGCCGCGTCAGCTCCTGCACCGCCTCGAGGACCTGGCCAGACGGGCCCACGAGGGCGTCCAGGCCGTCGCCGACGATCGCGACGACGGCGCGCTCGCCCTCGACGTCCATGTCGATGTCGCCGTCGACGTCGGCGATGTCGAGCAGCCGCTCGAGGTAGTCACCGGCGATGTCGCCCTCGCGGACGAGCAGGTCCTGCCCCTCCCCCGCGTCGTCGAGGTCGTCGGTGGTCAGGGCGGACGTGTCCTCGGCCGGGGCAGCGCCGGTCGCAGTGCTCTCGCTCACGGGGGTCCTTCGCAGTGGTCTCGGTCGTGCGCAGTGCAGGAGCGTGGGGTGCAGGAGCGTGGGGTGCAGC
>CAXTFU010000227.1:0-7782 GCA_964243385.1 uncultured bacterium
CCCCCACCCCGCCCGTCCCCGCCGAGCGCGCTCCCGCCGAGCGCGCCCCCGCCGAGCCCCACCCCGGCCGGCCCGGCCGCTTCCAGCCCTGCGCCGGAGCCGAGCGCGCTGCCCGAGGACCTCGTCGTCCCGCCGTCCGGCCGGAGCACCGTCCTGACCGGCACGGTCGAGGCCGGGGTCGAGCAGGGCTGCCTGCTGCTGCGGGCGTCCGGCGCGCTGCACCAGCTCGTCGGCGCCGTGCAGGGTCTCGCGCCAGGGCAGCGCGTCACCGTGCGTGGACGAGCCGACCCCGCCCTGCTCACGACCTGCCAGCAGGGCACGCCCTTCGTCGTGGCGAGCTCCGCGCCGGCCTGACGCCGAGCAGACCCCGGACGCGCCGGAGCCCCGCGGACGAGGTCCGCGGGGCTCCGGTCTGGAACAGGAGGTGCTACTGCACGCCGGCCGGCGACACGCCGAGCGCGTCGCCCTTCGACGGGGTCTTGACGACGGTCAGGTCCTCGACCGGGGCCGCAGGGGCGACCTCGTCGGCGGGCGCCGCTGCGGCGTCCTCCGTCGCCGGGGCGTCCGCGGCTGCCGCGTCCGTCCCGCCGATGATGACCGAACCGGTGCCGAGCACGGCGCCGGCCGCGCTGCGCACGACCATCTCGCCGAACAGGCTGCGGCCCTCTGCCGCGGCGGCGAGCGGCGTGACGACGCCGTCGACCGTGATGGTGGCGCCGGCGGCGAGCGTGCGCTCCCCGCCGGTCACCGCGAGGCGACCGAGCGTCGTCGAGTAGAAGACGTCGCGGTAGTCGAACTCGGTGGTGCCGGCCGGCACGGCGTAGCCCTCGACCGCGACGGTGTAGGTGCCGGCAGCCGGGTTGGCGATGGAGACGGCCTCGTCCGAGTCGCCGTCCGCCGCCTGGCCGACGAGCGTGCCGTTGCGGTAGACGGACAGGTCGAGGTCGGCCGACGGGTCGCTCGGGTTGTTGATCGCCGCGTCGAAGCGCGCGGCACCGGCCGGCACCTCGACCTCGTACTCGAGCACGCCGCCGTCCTCGATCGTCGGACGCGCCGTGGCGGCGCTGCCGAGCGGACCGCCCTCGGGACGGATGGCCACGGGGCCGAAGCTGTTCGTGACCGTCCAGGACACCGGGGTGGCCGCGCCGAGCTCCGCCGCGGCGAGCTCGACGACCTCGGGCTCGACGACGACGCCCTGCACCGCTGCGGTGAGGCGGAACGGGTTCTCCAGGAACGGCGAGGTGCGCCGCGACTCGACCTCGAGCTCCCAGATGCCGGGCAGCGGGTCGAGGTAGGCCCGCGAGCTGGCGTCGCAGGCCGACGGGCGGTTGGTGAAGCAGGTGGTGCTGGCGGTCGACTCGACCGGCACGCCGTAGGGGTTGAACGCGATGAAGCGGGTCTGGCTGCGCGTGGCGATGCCCGCGAGGTCGACCTGCAGGGCGCGAGCACCCTCCGGCACGTTGACGAACAGGCTGGTCGTGCCGTTGCGGGTGACCCGTCCGGACGTCGTCGTGGCGAAGCTCGGGCCCACCAGGTCGGTGCCGACCACCACGGTGTTGAGGATCTGGTGGTCGATGCCGACGGTGTTCGGGTCGTCGACGAGCAGGATCGCGCCGTGCGCGCCGGCCTCCGGTCGGGCCGTGACGTCGATCGTGACCGGCTGGCCCAGCGGCAGGTTGACGCGCGCCCGGCTGCGGAACGTGCCGTCGTTGCCCTGCCAGGTCAGCGTGTGCTGACGGCTGCGGGCCTCACCCGACGTGCGGGTGATCGTCACCGGGTAGACCTGCGACGTGCCGGCGGTCTGGCCGCCCTCGGTGGAGGCGCAGCGGTTGTAGATGCCGACGCCGGTGCCGGGGGTGGTGAGGAAGTCCGCCAGCGGCGTGCACACCGGGGCGCTGACCGTGTACTCGGGGACCTCGGGCTCCTGCTGCAGCAGCTCGAAGGCACCGGGGACGTCGACCAGGCCCATGCCCTGCGCGTACGCGGCCAGGTCCGGGATCTCGTCGGCGGAGCTGTACATCGCCTTGCGCAGCTGCGCCGGCGTGACCGGCACCTGCTCGGCGTACGTGCCGGACAGCAGCAGCGCCGCGGCGCCAGCCGTCTGCGGCGAGGCCATCGACGTGCCGTTGAACATGGCGTAGCCGATCGGCAGCGGGTAGCCGGCCTCGACGACGTCGGGCTGCTTCAGCCACTGCGGCACGGTCGAGACCGCGGAGCCGGGGGCGACGACGTTCGGCTTGAAGCCGCCGTCCTCGCGCGGGCCGCGCGAGCTGAAGTTGTGCAGCGACTGCTCGACCGCGACCTCGGAGCCGTAGTTCGCCAGCCACGTCTCGCGGCTGACCGACGAGCCGACCGAGACGACGGACGACGCGACCGACGGGTCGCCGACCGTGTTGATGCCCGGCCCGGAGTTGCCGGCCGAGATGAACAGCTGGACGCCGTAGGTGTCGATGAGGCGGTCGTACAGGGCGGCGCGCGCGTTGGCACCGTTGTTGAGCGCCGGCAGGCCGCCGATGCTCATGTTCACGACGTCGACGCCGCGACGGGCGACGAGGTCGATCATGCCCTCGGTGAGCGCCACGGCCGTGCAGCCGCCGCCCCACGAACAGGCGCGCGAGGAGACGATCTTGGCGCCGGGGGCCGCGCCGTCGGCCTCGCCGCCGAACAGGCCGTTCGCGGCGGTGATGCCGGCCACGTGGGTGCCGTGCGCGCTCTCGACCAGGCCGATGTTCACGAAGTCGGCCGTGCGGTCGAGGCCCGCGGGGCTGAGGTCGACGTCCTCGCGGAACTCGACGACGAACGGCATCGACTCGACGAGCGGCGTCGCCGGGTCGTCGGTGCCGAAGTGGCCGATGTCGAAGCGCTCGCGGTAGGGACGCATGAGCTCGGTCGCCTCGAAGGCGCCGTCCTGGTCGCTGTCGACCCAGATGTTGTGGTTCGTCGCCTGGTAGAGGACGCCGAAGGTGTCGGTCGTGTCACCGTCACGGTTGACGTCGCCACCGGGCTCGCTCGCCGCGGTGATCGACTCCGAGAAGCGGCTGATGAGGTAGGAGCCCGCCGGCGCGGTGAAGTTCTTGCCGAGGTAGTTGAACTCGGGGCCGTTCACCGCCGTGAGCATCGGGCGCCAGCTGAGGTCGTTCTCGAGCAGCGGGTCGGTCGCGGTCACCCAGTCGACGATCTTGCGCTCGCCGGTGGTGGTCGTCTGCAGCGCCGGGTGGTCGAGGTCGACGCCGGAGTCGAGGACGCCGATCGTCACCCCGCGCCCGTCGTACGTCGGATGCGCCTGCTTGAAGGCGACCGCGCCCGTCTCGCTGGTCGGCATGTACGGGTTCGCGTCGGGCGTCCCCGGGCCGGGCGCCGCGGGCAGCGCCGCAGCGGCGGCGTCGCCGGCGGCGGCCGCCTCGACCCGCGGGTCGGGCAGCGGCACGGCGGCGTTGAGGTCGACCTGCAGCACCTGCGCGAGCGCGGCGGCCTTGTCGACCTGCGTGGTCGGCACGGTGGCGCGGACGTAGCCCAGCTCGTCGTGCACGTAGCCGACCGTGCCGCCGAGCGCGGTGAGCGCCCGGTCGACCGACGCCGTCTTGCGCTGCTCGGTGACGAGCAGCAGCGTGACCTCGCGGTCACCCTTCTCGACGGCCTCCGCGAGCAGCTCGCGGTCGGCCTCGCCGATCTTGTCCTTCTGCTCCGCCTTGCTGGGCGCGCTCGCGGTGTCCGCCGGGTCGTTGCCGGCGGATGAGGGGACGCTCGAGGGGGTGGTCAGGTCCTGCGGGGGGTCCTGCGCCTGCGCCGCGGTGGCGGACAGAGCGCTGAGAGCCAGGCCCGTGGCGGTGATGGCCGCGAGAGCGCGACGTCTCCCGACTGCACGTCGGATCATGTGTCTCCTGGGGTGGTGCCCAGCCTTCCGCACGACGGCGGGACCGGGGAGGGGCGAGTGCCGGATGCGCCGACGCGCAAGAGGGTGACATCCGGAGCCGTCCCGCCGCAACACCGCAGCGCGATCGTGACGTCGCGCTCTGCTCAAAGACAAGACGGGGCGAACAGGGACGAGACGGCGCCGGAGCGCCGCCGCAACGCGCCCGTCAGCCTGCGCCGGAGCGCCGCCGCAACGCGCCCGTCAGCCTGCGCCGGAGCGCTCGACGAAGCGCCGCTGCCACGGCGTCTCGACCGCCCGCGGGGCGTAGTCGCGGCGGACGAGGGCGACCGCCCGGTCGGCCGGCACCCCGTCGAGCACCGCGAGGCAGGCGAGCGCCGTGCCGGTCCGGCCACGACCGCCGTGGCAGGCCACCTCCACCCGCTCGTGCGCCGCCCGCTCCCACGCCTCGCGGAGGGCGTCGCGGGCGTCGGCCCGGTCGGTGGGCAGCCCGAAGTCGGCCCAGCGGACCCAGCGCGACGGCCACGGCACGGCCGCGGGTCGCCGCCCGAGCAGGACGAGGCCGAACTCGGGCAGCTCCCCGTCGGCCGGCTCCCCGTCGCGCAGCGCGCGTCCGCGCACCGCGCGTCCGGACGGCAGCACGAGCACGCCCGGCGCTCCCGGGTCCCACGCGCTCACGGCGCGACGTCCTGCGGCGGGTCGGCGGCGGGGCCCGGCACGACGGCGCACGGTGGACGGCGCTCGCGGTGCCGGTCGACGACGACCCGGCCGGGCGCACCTCGCCGGGCTCCGCGCACGAGACGACCTCGGGCTACGACGCGCCGGCGCTCGACCGGTCGCCCGACGGCTCGGGGCAGCGGGTCCAGGTCAGCCGCGGCGAGCGGACGATCTCGTGCCGGTCGTACGGCGCCCGGCAGGTCGGGCAGTCGCCGCCGGGGGCGGCCGGCGGGCCGGTGACCGGCGCGCCTGGATCGCCGAGCTGCGGCGGCCCCATGAACGAGAACAGGAAGCGCTCCAAGGCGTTGCGTCCCTTGGGGCGGCGCGGTGGCGTCATGACCTGCTCCTCACGACCCGCTCGTCATGGCCGGCTCGTCGTGGCCTGCTCCTCGGGGACGTCCGTCCGGGGTCGCTCACCAGCCTACCGACCCCGGACGCCGTCCGCGCTGCTGCGCCCTCAGGCCAGCCGGGGCGACCAGGCGGCCGCCGCGGCGGCTGCGCCGACCGTGGCAAGCAGTGCCAGACCGGCGACACCGCCGGTGATCTCGCGCGGCTCCGTCGTCGTGCCGAGGGACGAGCCGATGTCGTCGTAGACGTCCTCGAGCTCGTCGCCGCTGGCCGCCGCGTACGCGCTGCCGGACGTGTCCGCGGCGAGGTCGGCGAGCGCGGGAGCGTCGACGGGCACCCGGATCCGCTGCCCCTCGATCTGCACCTCGCCCTGCGGGGTGCCGTAGGCGATGGTCGAGACCGGGACGCCGGCGGCCACAGCAGCGTCGACCGCGTCGGACACGGGCCGTCCCACCGTGTTCGCGCCGTCCGACAGCAGGACGACGTGGGCGGGCGCCGCTCCCGTGCCGACGCCAGCGCCCGGCGCGGCGGCGACGGCCTGCAGCGAGCTGGCGACCGCCTCGCCGATCGCCGTGCCGTTGCCCGTGGTGAGCCGCCCGATCGCCGCCATGACGACGTCGTGCTCCTGCGTCGCGGGCACGACGACCGACGCGCTGCCGGAGAACGCCACCAGGGCCACGTCGAAGCCCTCCGGCAGGCCGTCGACGAAGTCGACCGCGGCCGCCTGGGCGGCCGAGAGCCGGTCGGGCGACACGTCGGTCGCCGTCATCGACACCGACACGTCCAGGGCCACGACGACGGTGGCGCGCTCGCGCGGGACCTGCACGTCGGCACGCGGTTCGGCGAAGGCGGCCGTCGCCCCGGTGAGCGCGACCAGCACGAGCACCGAGGCGACGTGCCGCCGCCAGCCGAGGCGCGGCACGACCTGGGCGAGCAGGTCGAGCCCGGGCAGCCGCACGGCGTACCGCGACGACCTGCGCTGCTGCAGGACGTAGGCGACCGCGAGCACGGCCACCGGCACGAGCAGCCACAGCCGCTGCGGGCTGAGGAGCGTCAGGCCGCTCACGACGCCGCCCCGGGCCGTCGCCCGGCACCGCGGGTGCGGCGGCGGACCGCCAGGAACCGCGCCACCGCGGGCAGCCAGTCGTCGTCGGTGCGCACGACCAGGTGCCCCGCACCGGCCGAGCGGACGGCCTGCGACTGCCGCGCCGACCGTGCAGCGGCGGCCTCGGCGTACCGGGCGCGGGTGCGGGCGTCGGTGCGGACGGTCTCGTGCCGACCGGTCTCCGGGTCGACCAGCTGCAGGACGCCGGCCGCGGGCAGCGCCAGCTCGCGCCGGTCGACGACCTGGACCACCACGACGTCGTGCCGGGCGGCGACCAGGCGCAGCGGCCGCCGCCACGTGTCGAGGTCGTCGAGCAGATCGCCGACCACGACGGTGAGCCCGCGTCGGCGCGGACGTCCGGACAGCGCGGTCAGCGCCTCGCCGAGCCCGGTGCCGCTGCCCGCGGCGCGGGGCTGCGCCAGCAGGACGCCGAGCAGGGCCGCCGCCGACGCGCTCCCGGAACGGGCGGGCAGCAGCCGCAGCCGCGGGCCGCCGGCGACGACGGCGCCGACGCGGTCGCCGGGACCGCTCGCGAGGTGCAGGAACGCTGCGGCGATCGCGACGGCGGTGTCGCGCTTCTCGGCGCCGGCGGTGCCGAACGACATGGACGCCGACAGGTCGAGCACGAGCGTCGTCTCGAGCTCGCGCTCGGCGACGGTCGACCGCACGTGCGGCTCGGCACTGCGTGCGGTGACGGCCCAGTCGATGCGGCGCACGTCGTCGCCCGGCGCGTAGGCCCGGGCCTCCGCGGCCTCGGTGCCAGGTCCGGGGAGGTGGCCCAGGTGGTCGCCCTGCACGAGACCGTCGATGCGACGGGCGGTCTCGAGCGCGAGCCGACGCAGCGCGCGCGGGTCGGCGAGCGGCGGCGGCGGCAGGTCGGCCCTCATGCGGCACCCCGGTCGGCCCGCGCGCCGTCCTGCGACGGTGCCACGTGCGGTGCGTCGACGACCTCGAGGACCCGCTCGACGATGCTGCGCGGCGACACCCCGTCGGCCAGCGCCTCGTAGGTGAGCACGAGCCGGTGCGCGAGCACGTCGACGGCGAGGTCCGCGACGTCGGCCGGCAGCACGTAGTCGCGGCCGCGCAGCAGCGCGAGCGCCCGGCCCGCCTGCACGAGGCCGAGCGAGCCGCGCGGCGACGCGCCGTGCGCGAGGTGCTGCGCGCCGCCGGCCACCCCCCACGCCTCCGGCTCCCGGGTCGCCATGACCAGGCGCACGGCGTACTCGGTGACGGCGTGGTGCACGAACACCTCGTCGACGGCGGCCTGCGCGGCCACGAGCTCGTCGAGGGTGAGGACCTGCGAGGCGTACGGCCGGGCGACCGACATGCGCCGGACGATCTCCATCTCCTCGGCCATGCTCGGGTGGCCGACCTCGACCTTCATGAGGAACCGGTCGCGCTGCGCCTCGGGCAGCGGGTAGACGCCCTCGGACTCGATCGGGTTCTGCGTGGCGAGCACCAGGAACGGCCGGGGCAGCGGGTAGGTCGTCCCGCCGATGCTCACCTGCCGCTCGGCCATCACCTCGAGCAGCGCCGACTGCACCTTGGCCGGCGCGCGGTTGATCTCGTCGGCGAGCACGAGGTTGGCGAACACCGGGCCGAGCTCGACGTCGAACGCCTCCTGCGAGGGCCGGTAGATGCGTGTCCCGACGATGTCGGACGGCACCAGGTCGGGGGTGAACTGCAGGCGCACCGACGACCCGCCGACCACGGTCGCGAGCGTCTCGACCGCGAGGCTCTT
>CAXTFU010000228.1:0-7776 GCA_964243385.1 uncultured bacterium
TGGTCGGCGTCCCCGCGCGGGTGGCCCGCGGCGCCGCCGTCCGCGAGCAGCTGCTCGTCGCGCTCGTCGGCGTGGTGTCGGGCAGCGTCCTCGGTGCCGCCGGGGTCGCGCTGAGCCTGGGCCGCGACCGCGCCGACGGGCTGCCGGCTCCGCACCTCGCCGTCGCCTGGCCGGCCGGTGTCGCGGCGGTGCTCGCGTGCGTGGTCGTGCTGGGCGGCACCTGCGCGCTGCTCGGCGGCCGGCTGGCCGCCCGCTCCCGGCCGGGTCTGCTGCGGGACGGCGCCCGGTGAGCGGCGCTCGGGGCGCCCGGCTCGGCGACGCCGCGACGGGCCTGCGGCTCGCGCTTCGCGGCATCGCCTACCGGCGGGCCACCGCGGCGATCGTGCTGGCGCTCGCCGTGGTCGCGGCGACGGCGGCCGTGGTCGCGCCGCTGTACGCCCGGGCCGCCGAGCAGTCGATCGCGCGCCGGACGCTGTCCGGCTCGGACGTCTTCGCCCGGTCGGTGCACGTCGACGTCAGCGCGGCCGCGGCCGAGGCGGCGCCGACGGTCACCCAGACGCTCGAGCTGGCGCGCCGGCGGCTGGGGACAGCGCAGTTCGGCGTGCCCGTCGAGCTGCGCACGGTCACGTCCACGGCCACGGCCGTGACGGGCGACCAGGCGGGCGGCGTCATCACCGTGCCGCTGGCCGAGCGGTCCGCGCTGTGCGGCCACCTGCCGCTGACCGCCGGACGGTGCCCGAGCGCCACGGACGAGGTGGCGCTGACCAGCCGGTCGGTCAGCTTGCTCGGGCTGCGCCTCGGCGACCGCCTGCCCGTCCAGCTGATCGGCGTGCAGGACGCGGCCGGCAGCGCCGTGAACCCTCGGCTGGTCGTCGTGGGCTCCTTCGAGCCCTTCGACCTCGACGACGACTACTGGGTCGGCCGTCCCGCCTTCGGCTACGTGCCGTTCGCCGCGTCCCGCGGGCTCACCGAGATCCCGCCCCTGACCGACACCGGCTTCGTCGGGCCGGACACGCTGGCCGACTCGCCGGCGTACGGCATCGACGTGCCGGTCGACGCCTCGCGGCTCGACCTGGTCACCGGTCCGGCGGCCGCCGGCCTGGTCGAGCGGCTCCGCGCCGAGCTCGGGCCGCGGGGCGTGGCGTTCACCGGGCAGCTGCCCGCGATCGTCGAGCGGTCGGCGGCGCGAGGCCGTGTCGTGCAGGTGGCCGCACCCCTTGCCGCGGCCCAGCTGGTGCTGCTGGCGTGGGTGATCCTGGCGCACGTGGTGGCGTCGGCGACCCAGGAGCGCGCCCCCGAGCTGGGGCTCGCCAAGCTGCGCGGGCAGACCCCGGCGCGCACGGTGCGCTTCGGGCTCGCCGAGGTGGTGGTGCTGCTGCTCGTCGCCGCCCCCGTCGGGACGGCCCTCGGCTACCTGCTGGTGCGCGTCGCCGCGGCGCAGCTGCTGGAGCGGGGGGTGCGCGTCGAGGTCACCGGGTGGGCGGTGCTGTGCGTGGTCGGCGGCGTCGTCGGTGGCGTCACCAGCGCCGCGATAGCCGCCCGCGGCATCGCGCGGCGCCACGTCTCAGATCTGCTGCGGCGCGTCCCCGCGGGCGCCGGCGGGCGACGTTCGAGCGTGGTCGAGGGCGCGGTCCTCGCGCTCGTCGCCGCGGGCGTGACGCAGCTGCTGCTGAGCCGGGGCAGCACACCCGGCCCGGTGGCGGTGGCGGGCCCGGGCATGGTCGCGCTCGGCTCGGCGCTGCTGGCCGCGCGCGGCCTGCGTCTGCTGGCGCGCCGCCGGGGGTCCGCCGCCCGCAGCCGCGGGTGGGCCGGCGGGGTGCTGGGCTGGGCCGGTGTGGCACGGCGTCCCGGGGTCGCCCGCACCACCGGCGTGCTGACGGCCGCCGTCTGCCTGCTGCTCGTCGGCGTGCAGGCCTGGCAGGTGGCCGGGCGCGAGCGCGCGGTCCGCGCGCTCGCCGAGACCGGTGCCGCAGTCGTCTACGACGCGCAGGCGCCCACGACCACAGCGCTGCGCGACGCGGTGCGGGCCGCCGACCCCACCGGGCGCTACGCCATGGCGGTCTCGGTCATGGACGGCGGCGACGCGGGCCCCTCGGTGCTCGCCGTCGACACCCCGCGCGCGGCCGCGGTGCTCGGCCCGGCCCGCGACCGGCCGGCCGGTCTCGACGCGCTGCTGCGGCCCCGCCTGCCCCCGCCGCTCGTCGTCCGGACGGGCAGGGTGCGGGTCGGCCTCGACGTCACCTCGGTCACGAGCCCCTCGCCGCTGCGCGCCTTCGTCACCGTCGACGTCGCCGGTCGCTGGACCGAGGTCGCCCTCGGCGGCCTGCGCGCCGGCGCCCGCACGTACGTCGGCGCGGTCCCCACCGGGTGCGAGGCCGGCTGCCGCCTCGTCGGCCTGTCGTTCAGCCACCCCGGCACCGACATCGAGGCGGCGACGGCCGACCTGCGGGTCACGGCCCTGACGGACGGCGCGGGGGAGCGGCTCGACGCCGGCCTGGGCAGCGCCACCGCCTGGCGACCGGGCGCGCCCGAGGTGGGCGGCGCGACGGTCACCCTGACGCCCGGCGCCGCACTGCGCGTGCGGCTCAGCACCCCCGGGGCCGTGCCGGCGCGCGTGGTGCACGGCGACTCGCCCGACCCGCTGCCCGGACTCGTCGCGGCGGGCACCGAGCTGCCTGGCGGCGTGCTCGTCGCCACCAGCTTCACGGGCCAGCCGCAGCGCGTGCAAGCGTTGCGCCGCAACCACTTCATCGCAGGGCTGGGCCGCCAGGGCGGTGTCGTCGACCTGTCGCTGGCCTCGGCCGCGCTGCCCGAGCCCGCGCCCGGTGAGCCGCAGGTCTGGCTCGCGCGTGACGACCCCGCCGCCGAGCGCACCCTGCGCACGCGCCTCGCCGCCGACGGCGTGGTGCTGGGCGCCCGCACGGCCGCGGCCACCGACCGGGCGGCGCTCGCGCGCGACGGCGCGGTGCTGGCGCTGCTGCTGTTCCTCGCGTGCGGAGCGGTGGCCGTCGTCGTCGCCGCCGGTGCCATGCTCGTGGCGGCGTTCGTCGGTGCCCGCCAGCGCGCGGCCGAGTCGGCGTCGCTGCGGCTGGTCGGCGTTCCGGCGTCCACCGTGCGCCGCGGGCTGCTCGTCGAGAACGTCGCCGGCGTGGCCGTCGCGCTGGTCGCCGGCGGTGTCGGGGCGCTGGTCGCGGCGCTCGCGGTGCTGCCGGTGCTGCCGCTGTTCGACGAGCCGTCGGCGGTGCTCGGGCCCACGACCACGCCGGACGTCGTCGCCGGCCTGGTGTCGCTGGCCGCGGTCGGTGCGGGGCTCGTGGGGGTCGCCGCGGTGGTGGCGCTGACGCAGGGCAGGAGCGGCGTGGACCTGATCAGGGAGGGCACCAGATGACCCAGCTGGCAGCGAACGGGCTCGACGTCACCTGCCAGGCGGTGGTGCACATCTACCGCCTCGAGGGCAACGACGTCGTCGCGCTGTCGGGGGTCGACCTCGACATCGCCGCGGGGGAGGTGGTCGGCCTGCTCGGGCCGTCGGGGTCGGGCAAGTCGACGCTGCTCAACCTGCTCGCCGGCCTGCTGCGCCCGAGCGCGGGACGCGTGCGCGTCGGTGAGCACGAGCTCGCCCGGCTGGACGAGAAGGGCCTGGCGCGCATGCGCGCCAGCGACGTCGGCATCGTCGTGCAGGGCGCGATGCGCAACCTGCTGCCCTACGCGACGCCCGTCGACAACGTCCGCTTCGCCCAGCGAGGAGCGCGGGCCATCCGCCGTCCCGACCTGCCCGAACCGCAGGCGGTGCTCGAGCTCGTGGGGCTGGGCGCCCACGCCCGCACGCCGCTCGAGCGGCTCAGCCCCGGCCAGCGCCAGCGGCTGGCCGTCGGCGTCGCGCTCGGCTGCCGCCCCGGGCTGCTGCTGCTCGACGAGCCGACCAGCCAGCTCGACCACGAGGGCCGCGACGAGGTGCTGGCCGCGGTCGACGACGTCAACCGGCAGGTCGGCACCACGGTCGTCGCCGTCACCCACGACCCCGAGGTCGCCGCCCGGCTGCGGCGCACCGTCACCATCCGCGACGGCCGGGTCGGGTCGGAGGGACGTCGCGGCGAGGACTTCGCGGTCGTGGCCCGCGACGGGTCGCTGGCCCTGCCGCCCGACGTGCTCGACGTCGTCCCGCCCGGGTCGCTGCTGCGCGTGCGGCTGGACGAGGACGGCACGATCCGGCTGACGCCGCAGGCGTCGTCATCAGCGTCGTCCGCGGAGGTGGCGTCATGAGCAAGCACCGGGCGTCGGGCGCGACCGCGGTCTCGACGACTGCTACAGGCGTTGCCCTGCAAGGCAAGGCGCTGGTCGTCGCCCACGACGGCCGGGCGGTGCTGGACGGCGTCGAGCTCGTCGTGGCGCCGGGCCAGGTGCTGGCGGTCACCGGCCCGTCGGGGGCGGGCAAGACCACGCTGCTGTGGGTGCTCGGCGGGCTGCAGGTGCCGACGTCCGGCACCGTGCGGGTGGGTGGCCGCGAGCTGGCCGACCGCGACGCGAGCGCCGCAGCCGGCGTGGTCGTGGTGCCGCAGGGCAACGCCCTCGCGACCGTGCTGACCGCGGGCGAGAACGTCGTCGTCCCGCTGCTCGCCGCCGGCGTCCGGCCGGACGAGGCGCGGGCGCGCGCCACCGCCGCGCTCGACGCCGTCGGGCTCGGCGCGGCCGGCGGCCAGCTGGTCGAGGAGCTGTCGGGGGGCCAGCAGCAGCGCGTGGCCGTCGCCCGCGGCCTCGCTCAGCGCGGCGGCGTCGTGCTCGCTGACGAGCCGACGAGCGAGCTCGACGCGGTCAACCGCGCGCGCGTCGTCGAGCTGCTGCAGGCCGAAGCCGCGCGCGGGGCCGCCGTGGTGCTCGCCACCCACGACCCCGAGGCGGCCGCGGTGTGCGACGGCGAGCTGCGGCTGGACGGCGGCCGGCCGACGTGGGTGCGACCGCTGCCGACCGGCTGAGGCCACTGGTGCCGGTGCGTGCTCCTGGCGCGCAGCGCGCCACCGAGCGCGTGACAGAATCGGCTCCCATGAGCCAGCCTCCCGCGTCCTCCGTGCCGATGCGCGGCGCCGTCGACCTCGCCGCCGTCGCCGCCGCGGCCAAGCGCCGCCAGGCGGCGCCCGCCCCGGGCTCGGCCGACGCGTCGTCGGTCGCGTCGTCCGTCGTCGTCGACGTCACCGAAGCCGACTTCCAGCGGGTCGTCGTCGAGCAGTCCATGACCGTCCCGGTCGTCGTCGACCTGTGGGCCGACTGGTGCGGCCCCTGCAAGCAGCTGAGCCCGGTGCTCGAGCGGCTCGCGGTCGAGTACGCCGGCCAGTTCCTGCTGGCGAAGGTCGACGTCGACGCCAACCCGCGGCTCGGTCAGGTGTTCCAGGCGCAGTCCATCCCGCTGGTCGTGGCCGTGGTCAAGGGCCAGCCGGTGCCGCTGTTCCAGGGCGCTGTCCCCGAGCAGCAGGTGCGCGCCTATCTCGACGAGCTGCTCGCCATGGCGCAGGCCAACGGCGTCACCGGCTCGGTCGCGGCCGGGGGCGCTGCGGCACCTGCCGACGACGTCGAGCCGCCGCTGCCGCCGCTGCACGAGGAGGCCTTCGACGCCATCGAGCGCGACGACCTCCCTGCCGCCGCCGCGGCCTACACCAAGGCGTTGGCGCAGAATCCCGCCGACGACCTCGCCAAGGCCGGCCTCGCCCAGGTGCAGCTGCTGCAGCGCACGCAGGGCGTCGACCCCGCCGCGGCCCGCGCCGCCGCCGCCGCTTCCCCCGCCGACCCCGCGGCGCAGATCCTCGCGGCCGACCTCGACCTGCTCGGCGGCCACGTCGAGGACGCCTTCGCCCGGCTGGTCGACGCCGTCCGCGTCACCGCCGGCGACGAGCGCAACACCGTCCGGCTCCACCTGGTCGAGCTCTTCACGGTCGTCGGGCCGGACGACGAGCGCGTCGTCAAGGCGCGCAAGGCCCTCACCGCAGCCCTGTTCTGAGGTGCTCGCGCGCCGGACGTGATGCGGCGCGATGCGTCCGTGGCCGCGACCTGCGGGCCGTTGGTCTTGGTGAACGCGCGGAAGGCGTCAACGCGTGACGGCGTATTGGCGTGTTGGGCGCCCCCGCCCCCCGTGATCATGCAATCCCGGTCCGTGCGTCGGGCGTCGGGCGCCGTGCGCCGTGCGCCGTGCGTCGGGCGCTGCGTCGTCCCCGTGATCATGCGATCGCGGCTCGTGTCGTGACGTCCACGGCTCCTCCACCCCTGTGATCATGCAATCCCGGCCCGCGCCACGGGTGTTGAGCGCCGCTCCACTTCTCGTGATCATGTGACTCCGGCTCACTGCAGGTGGGGCGCCCCTGCGACCAGTCCGATGGCGGGTCTGCCCCGGACGTCAGAAGGCCGCGAGGGCTTCGACGATCATGCGCTGACCCTGCTCTTCGAAAGTCACGTCTCCGATCCCGAAGGCCCAGGTGGCCGTGGCGATGGCGTCGCGCAGCTGGTGGCGGCGCCAGGCCTCCGACTCCCTCGGGTCGCTGCCGTAGCCGTCGAACAGGCCCCAGCTGTGGTCGCGCTCGACGTGTAGCCCTGGCAGCCACGTCGTGACGAGATCGCGCTGGCGTGTCGACAACGTCGCCAGGTCTGTCACCCCCCGCACGCTAGTCGCCGAGGTATTCGTGGGGCTGACGGCACGGACACGTCGCAAGCCGCGGCACCGAGGTCGGCGGCAGCACGCCGCCTTGCTCGACCGCTTGTCCACAGACGCGCACCACCTCTTGTCGGGACGTGGGCGCGAGCGTAAAATCATACACATGTTCGATGACGGCAGTCCCATCAGCGCAGACGCGCTGCGCTCGCTGTTGTCATGGCTCGCTGGGCCCATGGACGAAGCCGGTGCCGGCTCAGGTCGCATTGATGAGATCGAGTGGCTGGAGCGGGTGAAGTCGGCGTGCGCTGCTCGTCAGGCGCGGCTCGCGGTCGACTTCGACAGCGGGCAGCGCGAGGAGCAGCGGGCGGCCGGGGTGCCGTCGCGGCAGGTTGGGCGTGGGGTTGCCGAGCAGGTCGCGCTGGCGCGCCGGGAGTCCCCGTCGCAGGGGAGCCGGCACCTGGGGTTGGCGACGGCGCTGGTGACCGAGATGCCCCACACCATGGCGGCTTTGACGGCGGGGGATGTGAGCGAGTGGACGGCGACGGTGGTGGTCAAGGAGACCGCGTGCCTGACCGTCGAGGACCGGCGGGCGGTGGACGCCGAGCTCGCTTCGAGCTTGTCGACGTCGGGTCCGTTGCGGGCGCGCCGTGATGCGTGGGCGGCGGCGTGCCGGCTGGACCCGGCGTCGGCTGTGGCGCGGTGCCGGCGGGCCGTGCAGGAGCGGCGGGTGTCGGTGCGCCCGGCGCCGGACGCGATGACGTACGTGACCGCGCTGTTGCCGGTGCGGGACGGCGTATCGGTCTACGCCGCCCTGGACGCGGCCGCCGCTTCGGCGCGGGCCGTGGGTGATGAGCGCAGCCGCGGGCAGGTCATGGCCGACACGTTCGTGCAGCGGGTGGTCGCCCGAGCAGCGAGCGGACGGGCTGTTGCCGATGCTGGGTCGGCCGCGGTGGCTGGCGACGCGGGAGTCGAGGGCGACGCGGGGGTCGCGGTGGCTGGCGGAGCGACGGCCGCGGCGGTCGCGGGAGTCGCGGGGGACCGCACCAGTGGGAGTGACGTCGCGGTCGAGGTGCACCTCGTCATGACCGACGACACGCTGCTGCGCGGCGGTGACCACCCCGCGCTGCTGACCTCGGACC
>CAXTFU010000229.1:0-7618 GCA_964243385.1 uncultured bacterium
TGCCGGTGTCCGCGAACTGCGTACGCCTCGAGTACCCGAGCGGCGCCAAGGAACGTGATTACGGCACCTAGCTTTTCGTCTCTCCTCATGCTGCTATTGTTGGCCAAAGCCTGGCTGCGCTCGGCCCGCAATCGTTGAGCACCCGTGAGCACGCCCGTAAGTAGCACCAGCAGCCCACCCAAGGCCGTTGCCAGTAGTTGTGACCAAGACAAGGGATAGCCTCCCGGGCGCAATCCAAGGCGCAGGTCGAACAAATCTAGGTGAAGCAGGCACTGTGAGCGGCTCTCCGCGCCGACCGTACTACCCTCGGCACTCTGCGCTAGGTGTACCGACCGAGGACGTTGTTGACAGTTCGGGACGGCGTGGCGGCTTGATCGCAGGGAGGACCTCCGAAAGGAGTGGCGGTGTCTGACGTCGCTACTGCAACCGGAGGTCCTCTGTGTCGCACGCTAACGCCCGCCTGACTGAGTACGCCCGTCACCTTGCCGCGTCGCGCGTCGAGCAGGGCCACAAGCCGGGTGAGGTCGCCAAGCAGCTCGGCGTGAGCCGGCCGACGGTCTACAAGTGGACGCGGCGGCTGCGTGAGGAAGGCATCGCCGGGCTGGTCGACAGGTCCTCCCGGCCGCGCACCAGCCCGACGCGAACGCCGCTGCAGGTGGAGTTGCGCATAGTGCAAGCCAGGGTCGAGGAGCACGCCGGTCCGCGGGCGCTCGCCGGCTCGCTCGCCCTGCCGGCCTCGACGATCGGGGCGGTGCTGCGCCGCTGGGACATGCCGCACCTGCGCGAGCTGGACCGGTTGACCGGCGAGCTCGTCCGGTCCCGCGCGACTGACGTCCGCTATGAACGCGACCGTCCCGGTGAGCTGCTGCACGTCGACGTCAAGAAGCTCGGGACGGTCCCCGACGGCGGTGGCTGGCGGGTCCACGGCCGCAGCGAAGGCTGCAAGGACCGCGGCATCGGCTGGGACTACGTCCACGTCGCGATCGACGACCGCACCAGCATCGCCTACGCCGAGGTGCTGCCCGATGAGAAGGGCCCGACCTGCGCGGCGTTCCTGCACCGCGCCGCCCAATGGCTGCGTGAAGTCCACGGCGTCGCCGTCGAGCGGGTCCTGACCGACAACGCCCGCGTCTACCCGCGCCGGCCTGGAGTGGACGGCGGTCTGCTCAGCGCTGCAGATCAAGCGGCGGTTCACCAAGCCCCGCTGCCCGTGGACGAACGGAAAACCGAACGCCTCAACCGCACTTTGCAGACCGAGTGGGCCTACGCCACCGCCTGGACCAGCAACGCCCAACGAGCCGCCGCGTTGACCGGCTACCTCGAGCGCTACAACACTCGACGCGGCCACTCCGCCCTCGGCGGACACCCCCCGATCAGCCGCCTCGCCGCATGACCAACGTCAACAACGTCCCAGGTCGGGACACCTAGCCGCAGAGCCAGGCGCCTGTCGTCGTAGCGAACTGGAACTGCTCCGTCCTCCGCGTCGGGCTCATGGTTGTAGTCGCAGGCCGAGGCCCGCTTCGGTGATCAGGTGACGAGGCCGGGTCGGTTCGGGCTCGAGCTTGCGGCGGAGCTTGACGAGGTACAACCGGAGGTAGTTCGTCTCGGTTCCGTACGCCGGCCCCCAGACCTCCTGCAGCAGCTGCCTGTAGCCGACGAGCCGGCCCGCGTTGCGGGCGAGAACCTCCAGCAGGTGCCACTCCAGTGGTGACAGGTGCACGTCGATCCCGTCGCGCACCACTTTGCTGCGGTCGAGGTCGACGGTGAAGGCGGCGGTGACGACGATCGACTCCTGCTGCGGGCCGGTGTCGCCGCGGCGGGCAGCGGCGCGCAGTCGGGCGAGGAGCTCGTCGATGAGGAAGGGCTTGATGAGGTAGTCGTCGGCGCCGGCGTCGAGGGCTCCGATCTTGTCGCCGAGGTCCCGGCGTGCTGACAGCACGACGACAGGAACGTTGGTCCAGCCGCGCAGCTGAGTGATGACCTCGACGCCGTCCAAGTCGGGCAGGCCGAGGTCGAGGATCACGACCTGCGGGAGCTCACGTCGCACCGCCTGCAATGCTTCTGTGCCGGTGCTGGCTGTGCGGACGTGGTGACCACGGGCACGAAGGTTGATGCTGAGGGCTCGCAGCAGCTGCGGTTCGTCGTCGACGAGCAGGACGTTTGTCACGGCTGCTCGAAGACGGCTGTGCGAGAGGTGCCGTCGGGCCGGGCTTTGGCGGGGCGAGACGGGTGACCGGAGCTGGGTGTGCCGGCGGGGGTTGGTTCGGCAATCGGTAAGGAGACGGCCATCGTCAGTCCGCCGCCCGGGGTGTCGTCGGCACGCAGGGTGCCGCCCATGGCTTCGGTGAAGCCGCGGGAGACGGCCAGCCCGAGGCCGACGCCTGCGCCGTAGGACGACGACGCTCGGTCGTCGATGCGCTGGAACGGGGCGAACACGCGGTCCTTGTCGGAGTCGGCGATCCCGGGTCCGCGGTCGGCGACGCGGATCTCCAGGCGGCGGCCGTGGGTGCTGCCGGACAGGCGCACCTCGGTGCCTGCGGGGGCGTGGCGTGCGGCGTTGTGCAGCAGGTTGGCCAGGACCCGTTCCAGCAGCCCTGGGTCGGCCAGGACGGGAGGCAGGTGGTCGGGGAGGTCGAGGTCGAGCGCAACGCCAAGCGCATCCAGCGCTCGGTAGGGCAGGACCTCATCCAGCGTGACGGCCTGCGGGTACACGGCCAGGACGCCTGCCTGCAGTCGGCTCATGTCGAGGAGATTGCTGACGAGGTCGTCGAGCTGGTCGAGTGATTCCTCGGCGGTGGCGAGCAGCTCCTCGGCTTCCTCGCGGGTCCACTGCACGTCTGAGGTGCGCAGCGAGCTGACGGACGCCTTGCACGCCGACAGCGGTGTCCGCAAGTCGTGGCCGACCGCGGCCAGCAATGAGGTCCGCAGCTGGTCGACCTGCGCGAGCGCCGCCGCCTGCTGGGCCTGCGCCTTGAGCCGGCCGCGCTCCAGGGACACTGCGGCCTGGGCGGCGAACGCGCCCAGGACCCGCAGGTCGGCTGCGGCTATGGTCCGTCCGCGCAGCTGCAGGCGCGCGCTGTCACCGACGGGTACTTCGGTGACCGGTCCGACGTCACCGGGTTCGCCGGCGCTGTCGACGATGACGGTGAGTCCGTCGACCTGCTCGAGCAGGCGGACTTCCTGCAGCCCGAACAGCTCGCGGGCACGGCTCAGCAGCGCCGGCAGGGTGCGCTCGCCGCGCAGCACGTCGCCGGACAGGGTCGCCAGCGCTTCGGCTTCGGCCCGGGCGCGGGCGGCCTGGCCGCTCCTCCGGGCGGCCTGGTCGACGACCGTGGCGACGGCGACGGCGACGGCGACGAACACCAGCAGCGCGAGAAAGTTCTCGGGGTCGGCGATCGTGAGCCGGTACAGCGGCGGGGTGAAGTAGAAGTTGACCAGCACGGTCGCCACGACCGCGGCGGCCAGGGCGGGGTAGAGGCCGCCGACCAGGGCGACAGCGACCACGGTGGTGAGGTACAGCAGCAGCTGCGAGCTGAGGGACAGGCTGGCACGCGCGTTCGTCAGCAGGACCGTCAGGGCGGTCAGGGCCAGCGCGGCCGTGCCGACGCCGGCGAGGCGGCGGCGGGCGGTCAGGCCGCCGCCGAGGTCCGGCAGTGTCCGCCCGCGGGCGACCTGGTCGTGGGTGACCAGGTGCACGTCGATGGTGCCGGACTCCCGCACGGCGGTGGTGCTGGTGCCGGGCCCGAACAGCTGCGCCAGACGGCCGCGGCGGGAGGCGCCGAGCACGAGCTGGGTGGCGTTCTGGTTGCGGGCGAACTCCAGCAGCGATGTGGCGGTGCTGTCGCCGACGACGACGTGGTAGGTGCCGCCCAGGGACTCGACCAGCGCCCGCTGGCGGGCCAGGGCTTCGGACGAGACGCCCTGCAGTCCGTCGCTGCGCGCGACGTGCACGGCCAGCAGGTCGCCGCCGGTCTGGCGGTGGGCGACGCGCGCCGCCCGCCGGATCAGCGTGTCGCCCTCGGCGCCGCCGGTGAGCGCGACGACGACCCGTTCGCGGGCCTCCCACGTCCCGGCGATGCCGTGGGCCCGGCGGTAGGCCTGCAGTCCTTCGTCGACTTTGTCGGCCACCCACAGCAGCGCCAGCTCCCGCAGTGCGGTGAGGTTGCCGACGCGGAAGTAGTTGCCCAGGGCGGCGTCTATCTTCTCGGGGGCGTAGACGTTGCCGTGCGCCATCCGGCGCCGCAGCGCCTCGGGGCTCATGTCGATCAGGTCGACCTGCTCGGCGGCCCGCACGACGGCGTCCGGGACCGTCTCGCGCTGCGGGACGCCGGTGATGGTTTCGACGACGTCGTTGAGGCTTTCCAGGTGCTGCACGTTGACCGTGGAGATCACGTCGATGCCGGCGTTCAGGAGCTCCTGGATGTCCTGCCAGCGCTTGGCGTTGCGCGAGCCGGGGACGTTGGTGTGCGCGAGCTCGTCGACCAGCGCGACCTGCGGGTGCCGGGTCAGCAGCGCGTCGAGGTCCATCTCGGTGAAGGCGGCGCCGCGGTGCGTCAGGCTCCGGCGGGGGAGCACCTCCAGGTCCTCGATCGCCTCGCGGGTGCGGGGTCTGCCGTGGTCCTCGACGAGACCGACCACGACGTCGGTGCCACGCGCTGCGCGGCGCCGCCCCTCGCACAGCATCGCGTAGGTCTTGCCGACCCCGGGGGCGGCCCCGAGGTAGATGCGCAGCGTTCCGAGGCTCATGCCGAACTCCTTCTGCCGCCGCCGCTGCTAGGACAGTTGCTCGAGGGCGAGGTTTAGGCGCAGCACGTTGACCCGCGGCTCGCCGAGGAAGCCAAGGGTGCGTCCCTGCACGTGCTGCTCGACCAGCGCGGTGACCTGCTCCAGCGGCAGGCCACGGGCCTGTGCCACCCGGGCGGCCTGCAGCTCGGCGTAGGCGGGGGAGATGTGGGGGTCCAGTCCGCTGCCGCTGGCGGTCGCCGCATCGGCCGGGACGGGGCTGTCCTCGGAGTCGGCGGCACCCCGCGCTTCGGGGGACCCGAGCCCGTCGGCGGTGCAGTAGGACCGGGCGCCGTCGACGCCGTTGTCCTGCCCGACCTGCTGGCTGCGAGCGCAGACGGCCGTCAGCAGGCTGGTGTCGCTGTCGTCGACGTCGGTCGCCGGGTCGTCGGCGGTGTCGGTGACGTCCTCGGGCCCCAGGTTGGAGGCGGCGGTCGCGGTCGGGTCGTAGCCGTCCCCGGCGTTCGAGGCCCGCGGCTGGAAGAACTCCGGGAGGGCCTCGCCGGTCTGGGGGTCGTTGAAGGACTGACCGATCAGGTCGCTGCCGACGATCTGCCCGTCCAGCTCGATCCGCGAGCCGTTCGCGTTGCCGTGGAAGGCCAGCTGGCTGACGCCCAGGACGGCGAGCGGGTAGGCGAGGCCGAGCAGCACGCTGAGCACGATGAAGGCGCGCACGGCGGCGATGAGCTGAGCAGGATAGGTGCGCATCAGGACCCGATTCCGAGCAGGTTGCCGACAACCACGTCGATGGCTTTGATGCCGATGAACGGCGTGAGGATCCCGCCCAGGCCGTAGACGAGCAGGTTGCGGCGCAGCAGCTGGGAGGCCGAGCTGGGGCGGTACTGCACCCCGCGCAGCGCCAGGGGGATCAGGCCGATGATGACGAGCGCGTTGAAGACGACCGCGGACAGGATCGCGGACTCGGGGGTTGCCAGGCGCATGACGTTGAGGGTGTCCAGGCCGGCGTAGGCGCCGGCGAACATCGCCGGGATGATCGCGAAGTACTTGGCGACGTCGTTGGCGATGGAGAAGGTGGTCAGCGAGCCGCGGGTGATGAGCAGCTGCTTCCCGATTGCGACGATCTCGATGAGCTTGGTGGGGTTGCTGTCGAGGTCGACCATGTTGCCGGCCTCCTTGGCGGCCGAGGTGCCGGAGTTCATCGCGACGCCGACGTCGGCCTGGGCCAGTGCCGGGGCGTCGTTGGTGCCGTCCCCGGTCATCGCGACGAGCTTGCCGCCGGCCTGCTCGCGCTTGATCAGGTCCATTTTCATCTCCGGTGTCGCCTCGGCCAGGAAGTCGTCGACTCCGGCCTCGTCGGCGATGGCCTTGGCGGTGAGCGGGTTGTCGCCGGTGATCATGACTGTGCGGATGCCCGTGCGCCGGAGCTCTTCGAACCGCTCTCTCATGCCCTGCTTGACGACGTCCTTGAGGTGGATGACGCCGAGCGCCCGGGCGCCCTGCGCGTCCTTGATCGCCACGACCAGCGGGGTGCCGCCGCTGGCGGCGACGCCGTCGACGATGCCGTCGAGCGCCGGTGGAGGGCTGCCGCCGTGTTCGCGGACCCATGCGGTGACCGTCGCCGCGGCACCCTTGCGGATCTGGACCCCGGCGGCGGTGTCCACGCCGCTCATCCGGGTCTGCGCGGTGAACGGCACGAACGACAGGCCCGCGACGTCGTCGCGCTCACGCAGGCCGTAGCGCTGCTTGACCAGCACGACGACCGAGCGTCCCTCGGGGGTCTCGTCGGCCAGCGACGACAACTGCGTCGCGTCCGCGAGCTCGGGCAGGTCGATGTCGCCGACCGGGACCAGGTCGCTGGCCTGCCGGTTGCCCAGGGTGATCGTGCCGGTCTTGTCCAGCAGCAGGGTGTTGACGTCGCCGGCGGCCTCGACGGCCCGTCCGCTCATCGCCAGCACGTTGCGCTGCACGAGCCGGTCCATCCCGGCGATGCCGATCGCCGACAGCAGCGCCCCGATGGTCGTCGGGATGAGGCAGACGACCAGCGCGGAGAGCACTATGAGGGACTGCTCGGCGCCGGCGTACCGGGCGAAGGGCTGCAGCGTCGCGACCGCGAGCAGGAAGACGATGGTCAGGCTGGCCAGCAGTATGTTCAGGGCGATCTCGTTGGGCGTCTTCTGCCGTGAAGCGCCTTCGACCAGCGCGATCATGCGGTCGACGAACGTCTCACCCGGCTTGCTGGTGATCTTCACGACGATCCGGTCGGACAGGACCTTGGTGCCGCCGGTGACCGAGCTGCGGTCGCCGCCGGACTCCCGGATGACCGGTGCGGACTCGCCGGTGATCGCGCTCTCGTCGACGCTGGCGATGCCCTCGACGACGTCGCCGTCGCCCGGGATCACCTCGCCGGCCTCCACGACCACCCGGTCGCCGAGCCGCAGGTCGTTGGCGGCGATCGGCTCCTCCCCACCGGAGGGCAGCAGCCGGCGCGCGACGGTCTCCGTGCGGGTGCGGCGCAGGCTCTCTGCCTGCGCCTTGCCACGGCCCTCGGCGACGGCCTCGGCCAGATTGGCGAACACGACCGTCAGCCACAGCCAGACGGCGATCAGGACCGAGAACGCGGTGGGGTCGAGCACGGCCAGCACGGTGGTCAGGACCGAGCCGACCTCGACGACGAACATGACGGGGTTGCGGGCCAGGGTGCGCGGGTCGAGCTTGGTGAAGGCGTCCGGCAGCGAGCGCAGCAGCTGCGCCGGGTCCAGCAGCCCGGGTCGGGGCGCAGCCGACGTGTCGGTGGGCGGCGGAGCCTGCGACGGCGATGCGCTGGTGGTGGTGGTGCTCATGACAGGCCTTCCGCGAGCGGTCCCAGCGCCAGGGC
>CAXTFU010000230.1:0-7569 GCA_964243385.1 uncultured bacterium
GCGTCCGGGCCGCTGCGCCCGCGCGCCCGCTCGTCCGCCGTCCGCGACGCGCTGCCGACGCTGCGCGGCCACCTGACGCTGCGCTCGGCGGTCCTGCGGCACGCCCTGCGCCTGGCCGCGACGCTCGGCATCGGCACCGCCTTCGCCGGGCTGCTGCCCTTCCAGCACCGCTACTGGCTGCCCCTGACGGTGCTCGTCGTGCTGCGCCCGGACTTCCGGTCGACGTTCTCGCGGGGGGTCGGGCGCATCGTCGGCACGGTCGTCGGGGCGGCGCTCGCCTCCGGCCTGGCCGCGGCCGTGCGCCCGGGTCCGCTGCTGCTGACGCTGCTCGTCGCGGGGAGCGCCTGGGGCTGCTACACGTTCCTGTTCGCCAACTACGCGCTGTTCGGCCTGTGCGTCACCGCCTTCGTGGTGTTCCTGCTCGCCTTCGCCGGGCTGCCCGAGGGCTCGACCGTGGCCGACCGCATCGAGGCGACGGTGCTCGGCGGGGCGCTCGCGCTGCTGGCGTACGCGGTGTGGCCGACCTGGGAGCGGGTGCGCGTCCCGGAGCAGCTCGCCCGCCTGCTCGACGCCCAGGCGACCTACAGCACGGCGCTGCTGGAGCAGTACGCCGGCCTGGACGACCTGCGCGAGGGCGGCGCCGACGCCCGCGACCTGCCCACGCTCGAGGAGCTGCGGACGGCGGCGCGCGTGGCGCGGGCCAACGCCGAGGCCTCGGTCGAGCGGGTGCGCGGCGAGCCGCCCGGCCGCCGGGCGGGGGTCAGCGCGGACGAGGCCGCAGCCGTCGTCCGGGCCGTGCGCGCCTTCGCGCTGGCGGCCCTGGCCCTGCAGGCGCACCTGCCGGAGGCGCGACCCGTCGCGGTCCGCGGTCCGCTGCTCGCCCTCGCCGCCGACCTGCGCGGGGTGCTCGGCGAGCTGTCGGCGGCCCTGCGCGCGGGCCGTCCGCCCGCGCCCGCCGCCGCGTCGACCACGTCGCTGGCGGCGCTGCGCGCGGCGCTCGACACCCGGGTCGCCGCCGACCCGTCGACGGCGCTGGACGCCGCGGTCCTCGACGTCGAGACCGCCTCGCTGGTCGACGCCGCGTCGGCCGTCACCGACGCGCTGCGCCGCCGCGCGACCTCGCCGAGCCCCCGTTGACGGGGGAGCACCTGCACGGGTGCTGCAGGCAGCCGTGCAGACTGTTCGTCCACGGACGCATCGGCACACGAGACCTGGGGACCCTGGACGGATGAGAGCAGCACAGCGGTACGAGCAGGTCGCCATCACCGGGCTCGCCCACGTCGACGCGCCGCACGCGGTGACCTCGGCCGAGATCGAGTCGCAGATGAGCCGCACCTACGAGCGCCTGGGCATCGAGCCGGGCCTGCTCGAGGGGCTGTCCGGCATCGTCGAGCGCCGGATCTGGGACGCGGGCACCAAGCCCAGCACGGTCGCCGCGCAGGCGGGCGAGCTCGCGCTGGCCCGCAGCGGCGTCCCCCGCGGCGAGATCGGCGCGCTGCTGAACACCTCCGTGTGCCGCGACTACCTCGAGCCGTCGACGGCGAGCCTCGCGCACGGCCTCATGGGCCTGCCGACCGAGGCCGTCAACTTCGACCTCGGCAACGCCTGCCTCGGCTTCGTGAACGGCATGAACGTCGTCGCGGGCATGATCGAGCGCGGTGAGATCGATCACGGCCTGGTCGTGAACGGCGAGACGAGCCGCTTCACGATGGAGGCCACCATCGAGCGCCTGGCCTCCGAGGCGTGCGACGACACGATGTTCCGCGAGCAGTTCGCCACCCTCACCCTCGGCTCGGGCTCGGTGGCCATGGTGCTGTCGCGCGCCGACGCCGCCGACACCGGGCACCGCTTCCTCGGCGGGCTCTCCCGGGCGGGCACCCAGCACGCGAACCTGTGCACCGGCGACGCCCACGAGATGCGCACCGACACCAAGGGCCTGCTGCTGGCCGGCCTCGAGCTGGCCGCGCAGACCTGGAAGGAGGCCGTGAGCGCCTTCGACTGGGACGCCTCGACCTTCGACACCTACGTGCTGCACCAGGTGAGCCGCACGCACACCAAGGCCGTCTGCGACACCCTCGGGCTCGAGATCGACCGGTTCCCGATGATCTACCCCGAGTTCGGGAACATCGGCCCGGCCGGCGTGCCGACGGTGCTGTCCAAGGCCGTCGAGGACGGCACCGTCACCAGCGGCGACCGCGTCATGCTGCTCGGCGTCGGCAGCGGGATCAACACCGCCGCCGCCGAGATCGCCTGGTGACGGCCGCGCCTCCCCGTCCGCTCGCCGGCTGGCCCCACACCTCCCGCAGCACCCTCGTCGGCGGCCACCGCATGGCCTTCGTCGACGAGGGCTCCGGCCCGCCGGTGCTGCTCGTGCACGGCAACCCGACCTGGTCGTTCTACTACCGCTCGCTGCTCGCCGCGCTGCCCCCGCTCGGGCTGCGCGCGATCGCGCCCGACCACATCGGGATGGGGCGCTCGGAGAAGCCGTCCGCCGCCGACTACCCGCACACGCTGGCCCGCCGGGTCGCCGACTTCGGCGCGTTCGTCGACGGCCTCGGCCTGACCGAGCCGCTGTCGCTGGTCGTGCACGACTGGGGCGGCGCCATCGCGCTGGCCTGGGCCGTCGACCACCCCGACCAGGTCGACAAGCTGCTGATCCTCAACACCGGCGCGTTCCCGATCCCGCCGGCCAAGGCCATGCCGTGGTCGCTCACCGCCGCCCGGCTGCCCGTGCTCGGCGACGTCGCCGTCCGCCGGCTCAACGCCTTCAGCCTCGGCGCGCTCGTGCTCGGCACCGGGCAGCGGGTGCTGCCCGCCGAGGCCCGGGCCGGGCTGATGGCGCCGTACGACCGCCCCGAGCACCGGGTCGCCGTCGCCGAGTTCGTCCGCGACATCCCGCTGTCGCCGGACGACCCGGCGTACCCGGTGCTCGCCCGCACCGAGTCGCGCCTGCACCTGCTGGCCGACAAGCCGACCGTCGTCTGCTGGGGGATGAAGGACCCGGTGTTCGACGCGACGGTGCTCGACCACCTGCTGACGCTGCTGCCGCAGGCCGAGGTGCACCGGTACGCCGACGCCGGCCACTACGTGCTCGAGGACGCGACCGACCGCATCGTGCCGCTGGCGGTGCGACTGCTCGCCCCGGCGTGAGCGCACCAGGCACACCGGCCACGCTGGACGGCATGCTCGCCGAGCGGGCCCGCCGGTCCCCGGCCCGCGTCGCGCTCGCCCTGCCCTTCGGACCGGGGTTCCGGACGACGACCTACGCCGAGCTCGACGCCCGGGTCGACCGGGTGGCCGCCGGGCTCCGGCACGCCGGCGTCGCGCCGGGCATGCGCACGGCGCTGCTCGTCCCGCCGACGCTCGACTTCTTCACCCTCGCCTTCGCCCTGCTGCGCCTGCGGGCCGTGCCCGTGCTCGTCGACCCCGGCATCGGCCGCGACAAGGTCAGGGGCTGCCTCGCCGAGGCCGCGCCCCAGGCGTTCGTCGGCAGCGTCAAGGCGCACCTCGCCCGCCGGGTGCTCGGCTGGGCGGCGGGCGCCCGGGTGCTCGTCACCGCCGGCGCCGTCGCCCCGTTCGGCGGGCGGACGCTGCGCCGGGTCGAGCAGGACGGGCGCTGGCGCCGGCCGTTCGTGCCGCCCGAGCGCCCCGCGGGCTCGCCGGCGGCGATCCTGTTCACCAGCGGCAGCACCGGCCCGCCCAAGGGCGTCGAGCACGGCGAGGAGCAGCTGCTCGCCCAGGCCGACCTCGTCGGCCGGCTCTACGGCCTCGGCCCGGACGAGGTCAGCCTGTCGACCTTCCCCCCGTTCGCCCTGTTCGGGCCGGCGCTCGGCATGACCACCGTCGTGCCCCGCATGGACGCGACCCGGCCGGCCGACGTCGTGCCGGCCCGGGTGGTGACGGCCGCCCGGCGGTTCGGCGCCACGGTGATGTTCGGCTCGCCCGCGCTGCTCGACACGCTCAGCCGCGGCGGCGGCAGCATGCCGACGGTGCGCCAGGTGATCTCGGCCGGCGCCCCGGTGCCGCGCCGCGTGCAGCGGCGGACGCTCGCGATGCTCGGCGACGGCGCGCAGGTGCACACGCCGTACGGCGCGACCGAGGCGCTGCCCGTGGCCACGATCGGCAGCGACGAGCTGCTCGCCCTGCTCGAGGCCGGCATCTGCGTCGGCCGGCCCGTGCCGGGGGTCGACGTCGCGCTGGTGCGCGTCACCGACGAGCCGCTCGCCGAGCTGACGCCCGACCTGCTCGTCGCCGACGGCGAGGTCGGCGAGGTCGTCGTCCGCGGACCGGTCGTCAGCCCCCGCTACGCCGACCGCCCGGAGGCGACGGCCGCGGCCAAGCTCTCCTGGGACGGCCGGGTGGCGCACCGGATGGGCGACCTCGCGAGCCGCGACGCCGAGGGGCGGCTGTGGTTCGCCGGCCGCAAGGCGCACGTCGTGCACACCGCGGACGGGCCGCTGCACAGCGTCCCGTGCGAGGAGGTGTTCAACCTGCACCCCGCCGTCCGGCGCACCGCGCTGGTGGGCGTCGGCCCGGCCGGCGCGGCAGAGCCGGTCCTGTGCGTGCAGCTCGAGCGCGGGAGCTCGCCGTCGGCGGACCTCACCGCCGAGCTGCTCGCGCTCGGCGCGGCCGACCCGCGTACCCGCACGATCCGGCGGGTGCTCTACCGCGACGACTTCCCGGTCGACGTCCGGCACAACTCCAAGATCGACCGTCCGCAGCTCGGCGCCTGGGCGGCGGGGCAGCCGTGAGGGTCCTCGTCACCGGTGGCGGCGGCTTCCTCGGCGGTGCCGTCGTCCGCGGCCTCGTCGACCGGGGCGACGAGGTCGTCAGCGTCGCCCGCGGCGACTACCCGGCCCTGCGCGAGCTCGGCGTCCAGACCGTGCGCGGCGACCTGGCCGACCCGGACGTGGCGCGGCGCGCCGCCGAGGGGTGCGAGGTGGTCGTCCACGTCGCCGCGATCGCCGGCATGTGGGGACCCGCCGCCGACTTCGAGCGCAGCAACGTCGAGGCCACCCGCAGCGTGCTCGCCGCGTGCCGGGCGAACGGCATCGCCAAGCTGGTGTTCACGAGCACGCCGAGCGTCGTGCACGCCGGCGGCGACATCCGCGGCGGCGACGAGCGCCTGCCGTACGCCACGCGCTTCGACGCCGACTACCCGCGCACCAAGGCGATCGCCGAGCGCCTGGTGCTCGCCGCCGCCGACGACGTGCTGGGCACCGTGGCCCTGCGGCCGCACCTGGTGTGGGGGCCGCAGGACACCCAGCTGCTGCCGCGGATCCTGTCGCGGGCCCGCTCCGGGCGGCTGCGCTTCGTCGGCGGCGGCGACGCGGTCTTCGACACGACCTACGTCGACGACGCCGTGGCGGCGCACCTGTGCGCGGTCGACCGCGTCGCGCCCGGCGCGGACTGCTCCGGCCGGCCGTACTTCATCAGCTCGGGCGACCCTCGACCGGCCGTCGACGTCATCAACGAGATCCTCGCCGCGGCCGGCCTGCCGCCGGAGCACCGCAGCGTGCCGCTGCCCGTCGCGCTGGCCGCCGGCTGGGCCTGCGAGACGGTGTGGGGGGCGCTCGGCCGGCAGTCGGAACCGCCGATCACCCGCTTCCTCGCCCGCCAGCTCGCGACGTCGCACTGGTTCGACATCTCGGCGGCGGAGCGCGACCTGGGCTACGCGCCGGTCGTCGGCCTCGACGAGGGCTTCCGCCGGCTGGCCGAGGCGTGGTCCGGACCGGGCGGACCGCCGGCCTCGCGCTGATCCTGGTCGGGCGGCGGCGTCGCGTCTCGTGCGGGGCGCTCCTGCCGGGCCACCGTCGCCGGGTCAGGCGCTGCGCGCGTCCTGCCGTGCCAGCACCACGTCGACCGCCGCGGCGGCGACGACGCCGGCCGCGGCGAGCACGAAGACCGCCGGTGTCCCGGACCGGTCGGCCACCAGCCCGAACACGACCGAGCCGACGCCGACGAACACGTCGTAGCAGGCGGTGAGCGCGCCGATCGCCGCCCCGCGCTGCGCCGGGGCGGCCCGGCCCGCGACGAGCGTGGCGAGCGCCGGGAACGGCAGGCAGTAGCCGAGCCCGATGACCGCTGCGGCGACCGCGACGACGACGGTGCTGCCCGACCCGGCGACGACGAGCAGGCCGGCGGCCATCGCCAGCAGCCCCCACGGCAGCGTGCGCATGATCCCCACGCGGGCCGCGAGGGGGACGACGACGAGCCGCCCCAGCAGCACCGCGACCGAGAACGCGGTGAGCGCGACGGCGCCGCGTCCGCCCCGGTCGTCGAGGTGGACGACGAGGAAGCCGACGAGCGCGGCGTAGCCGAGGTTGCCCAGCCCGAGCGCGGTGCCGGGCAGGGCGACGCCGCGCGGGAGCAGCGCCCGCAGGCCGCTGGCGGGCTCGCCCGGCGCCCGGCTGTCGGGCAGCCTGGCCGTGAGCAGCGGCCCGGCGACGGACCCGGCGACCACGAGCAGGCCGACGGTGCGCAGGTCGAGCGCCGCACCGACCAGCGGGCCCAGGGCGTAGCCGCCCCAGAAGCCCGCGCCGAGCCTCGCCAGCGCCTGCGGACGCCGCTGCTCGGAGGTCCGGTCGAGCAGCCAGGCGGACGCCGCGGTGTAGCAGAGCGCGTCCGCGAGGCCGTGCAGCCCGCGGGCGGCCACCAGCCCCGGCACGGGCAGCGGCAGCGCGAACAGCGCCCCGGACAGGGCCGCGACGAGCAGCCCCGCGCGCAGCGTCAGCAGCCGGCCGCCGCGGTCGGTGGCCCGACCGGCGACCAGGCGCCCGGCGAGCGCGGCGAACGGGAACACGCCGAGCACCAGCCCGAGCGCGCTGCCGCCCGCACCGAGCTCGCGGACGGCGCCCGGCAGCGCCGGCAGCGTCGCCCCGACGCCGACGAACAGCAGCAGCATGACGGCGACGACCGGTCAGGTGCGCGTCTCGACGTCGGGTCCGCGGGTCGTCTCGTGCAGGGTCACGGGGATCCATCGTGCCTGACCGGAACTCGCTGTCGCTGCGGCGCGGCGTCGGGCACAGTGGGCGCATGACCGGCTCCGCGACCGCTGAGGTCTCCGTCCCGTCGTCCGTGACCGCCTTCGTGGCGGAGCCGGCCGACGCCGCCCGGCACTTCGCCGCGAAGCTCGCCCACGAGACGGACCCGGCCGACGTGGCCACCGACCAGGCTGCCGGTGCGCGCGGCTTCGTCGTGGTCGACGCTCGGTCGGCTGAGGCGTACGCCCTCGGCCACGTCCCCGGCGCCCTGTCGCTGCCGCACGCCACCGTGGACGAGGGCTCGACGGCCCGGCTGTCCCGCGACGACGTGCACGTCGTCTACTGCTGGAGCCCCGGCTGCAACGCCGGTGACAAGGGCGCCGCCAAGCTCGCCGCGCTCGGCTTCAAGGTCAAGCTCATGATCGGCGGCTGGGAGCAGTGGCAGTCCGAGATCGGCACCGTCGCGACCGGCCCGGAGTCGCCCGGCGCGGCCTGAAGGCCCCTCGCCCCCCGCATCGTCCGTGTCAGCGGTCGACAGCTCTCCCGCCGGCGTACCCGGTGCTGCCGGCTCTGGTGAGTGCCGGCG
>CAXTFU010000231.1:0-7523 GCA_964243385.1 uncultured bacterium
AGTTCGACAACCTCTACGGCTGCCGCCACTCGCTCGTCGACGGCATCTTCCGCGCCACCGACGTCATGCTCGCCGGCAAGACCGCCGTCGTCTGCGGCTACGGCGACGTCGGCAAGGGCTCGGCCGCCTCGCTGCGCAACCAGGGCGCCCGCGTCATCGTCACCGAGATCGACCCCATCTGCGCGCTGCAGGCCGCGATGGAGGGCTACCAGGTCCTGACCCTCGAGGACGTCCTCGAGACCGCCGACGTGTTCATCACGACCACCGGCAACAAGGACATCATCATGGCCGAGCACATGGCCCGGATGAAGCACCAGGCGATCGTCGGCAACATCGGCCACTTCGACAACGAGATCGACGTCGCCGGCCTGACGAGGTTCCCGGGCGTCGAGCGCCGCAACATCAAGCCGCAGGTCGACGAGTGGGTGTTCGCGGCCGACGGCGACCGTCCGGCGCACTCGATCATCCTGCTGAGCGAGGGCCGCCTGCTGAACCTCGGCAACGCGACCGGCCACCCGTCGTTCGTGATGAGCAACAGCTTCACGAACCAGACGATCGCCCAGATCGAGCTGTGGACGAAGAACGACGACTACGAGACCCAGGTCTACGTGCTCCCGAAGCACCTGGACGAGAAGGTCGCGCGCCTGCACCTCGACGCGCTGGGCGTGAAGCTGACCACCCTGCGCAAGGACCAGGCGGAGTACATCGGCGTCGACGTCGAAGGCCCGTACAAGAGCGAGATGTACCGCTACTAGGACGTCCGCACGACCCAGGCCCCGCACCGTCACCGGTGCGGGGCCTGCGTGCGTCCGGGGCGGGTCAGCCGGGGGCGACGAAGCCGCCCGGACCGGCGGACGGTCCGCGGTCCGGCGGGGGAGGCGGGGGCGCGGCCGGGGGCGCAGGCGGGGGCGCGGACGGCGGCACGGCGGCCGGCGCGTCCTGGCCGAGGCTGCTGCCCGGACGGGCGGTCAGGCGCTCGGTCTCGCGGCGCCGTCGTTCGGCGAGCACGGCCGACAGCACCGCCCAGCCCGGTGCGCCGGGCGGCGGCGGGCCGACGGCGTCGACGACGGCGCGCACCAGGCGCCCGCCCAGGTCGTCGCGGGCCGCGTCGGTGAGCTGGTCGGAGCGCGCGAGGAACTGCCGGACCGACAGCGCCAGCGCGTCGGTCAGCCGCGACAGGTCGAGGCCCGCGGCCCACTGCGCGAGCTGCGGCGGCATGGTGGCGACCGCGCCGCCGCGTGCGGTCACGCGCTCGCGCAGCACGACCGTCCCGGCGAGCAGGTCGCCCACGCGCTTGCTCTGCGGGTGCAGCAGCATGGTCGCGACGGCGGCGACGAAGAAGGTGGCCCCGAACCGCTCGACGAACGCCCCCACCAGTCCCCGCACCAGCGCCTGCCGGAAGCCGATCGGACCACCGTCGTCGCGCACGACGCGCAGGCCCATCGCGGCCTTGCCCGGGGTGCGGCCGCGCAGCAGCGTCTCGAAGGCCACCGGGTAGACGATGAGCACGACGACGAGCACGGTGATCCCGAGCGCGCTGCCGGCCGCGTCGGACACGTCGAGCGAGACGGCGGCGGCGAGGCCCGCGACGACGAGCAGGACGACGAGCTGCAGGAGGGCGTCGACGAGCCCGGCCAGGAAGCGCGAGGGCAGGGCCGCCGGACGCAGGTCGAGGGCCACCGCCTCTCCCGTGACGAGCTGTGCCACCAGTCCTCCGGTCTGCCGCGGGCGCGCGGGCTGCGCGCGCCGGTCCAGTCTGCCGCCCCTAGGCTCGACCCGTGGACCTGGACGCGTACGTCGCCGCCCACCGCGACGAGTGGGCGCGGCTCGAGCAGCTGCTCGGACGGGCCGCGCGCCCCCGGCGGCTGTCCGGTCCGGAGGTCGACGAGCTGGTCGACCTCTACCAGCGCACGGCCACGCACCTGTCGGTCGTGCAGAGCGCCGGCCCCGACCCGGTGCTCGTCGCGCGGCTCAGCACCCTGGTCGCCCGGGCCCGCGGGGTCGTGGCCGGCGGCCGCCGGGGCCTGTGGTCGGACGTCGCCCGCTTCCTGTCGGCCGACTTCCCGGCGGTGGTCTACCGGACCCGCTGGTGGTCGATCGGCGCCACCGCGCTGTTCCTCGTCGTCGCCGTCGCGCTCGGCACGTGGATCGCCGGCAGCCCCGAGGCGCAGCTCGCGGTCGCGCCGCCGGAGGTCGTCCAGCAGCTCGTGACCGAGGACTTCGAGGACTACTACAGCTCGAACCCCGCGCAGGACTTCGCCGCCCAGGTGTTCACCAACAACGCCTACGTCGCCGCGCAGTCGATCGCGTTCGGGGTGCTGCTGGGGCTGCCGGTGCTGTACGTCCTGCTGACGAACGCCGTGAACGTCGGCATCAGCGGTGGGCTCATGGCGGCGAACGACCGGACGGGGCTGTTCTTCGGGCTGATCCTGCCGCACGGCCTGCTCGAGCTCAGCGCGGTTTTCGTCGCCTGCGGGCTCGGCCTCAAGCTCGGCTGGACGGTCGTCGACCCGGGCCGCCGCACCCGCTCGCGGGCCCTGGCCGAGGAGGGGCGGGCGCTGGTCGCCGGAGCGCTGGGCCTCGCGCTCGTGCTGTTCGTGTCCGGGCTGATCGAGGGCTTCGTGACGCCGTCGCCGCTGCCGACCTGGGCGCGCATCGCGATCGGGGTGCTCGCCGAGCTGCTGTTCCTGGCCTGGATCTACGGGCCGGGCCGCCGGGCGCACCTCGCCGGGCGCACGGGCGACCTGACGGACGACCTGCGCGGCGACGTGGTGCCCTCGTCCGGCTGACGCCGGCCGGCTCAGCCCGAGCGCTGGGCGGCGTGCGCGGGCACGAGCAGCCCGGCGAGCGCCGTCAGCGTCTCGCCGAGCGGCAGCTCGAGCTTGAGCGCCGCGTACGGGTCGCCGCGGGTCTCGCCCTGGTTGACGATGACGACCGGCACCCCGAGCTGGGCGGCGCGCAGCACGAACCGGTGCCCGCTCATGACCTTGAGCGAGGAGCCCAGCACGAGCAGCAGCTTCGCCCTCGCGACGAGCGCGAACGACCGGTCGACCCGCGAGCGGGGGACGGTCTCGCCGAAGAAGACGACGTCGGGCTTGAGGTCACCGCCGCAGACCAGGCACGGGACGGTGCGGAAGCCGTCGAGCGCCTCGTCCGACAGCTCGACGTCGCCGTCCGGGTTGACCGCCGTGACCTGTGCCGTCCAGTCCGGGTTCGCGGCGCGCAGGCGCCGGTCGAGGTCGGCGCGGGCGCTGACCGTCCCGCAGCCGAGGCACACGACGCGCTCGAGGTTGCCGTGCAGCTCGACGACGGCGTGCGCTCCCGCGGCGGTGTGCAGGCCGTCGACGTTCTGCGTGACGATGCCGGACAGCAGCCCGGCCGACTGCAGCTCGGCGACCGCGCGGTGCCCGGCGTTCGGCCGGGCCCGAGCGATCACCTGCCAGCCGAGGTGGCTGCGCGCCCAGTAGCGCCGCCGGGCGGCCGGGTCGCCGGTGAACACCTGGTAGGTCATCGGCGTGGACGGTCGCGCGGCGCCGGTCGGGCCGCGGTAGTCGGGGATGCCCGACTCGGTGGACAGGCCGGCCCCGGACAGCACGGCCACGTCGCCGCCGCGGGCGAGCTCGGCCAGCTCCTCCAGGGGGCGCAGGGGGTCCGGGTGCACCCGTCCATCGTCGGGCACGCCGGCCCGCGGCGCCTCGTCAGGCCGCTGGGTCAGGGGGAGCCGCTGGGTCAGGCGCTGGGGGCGCCGCGCCAGCCGCCCTCGTCGACGCCGCCCGGGTGCGGGGCCGCGGGGTCGTACGGCGTGCGGCTGTAGACGAAGGTGCCGACGTCGAGCGCGACGACCCGGTCGCCCTCGCGCACGACGGTGAGCACCTCGCCGGCGTGGTAGCCGTCCAGGCCGACGAGGCTGCCGTCGCCGCGCGGCCGGAAGCGCGAGCCGCGTCCGGCCCCGAGCAGGCCGAGGAGCTCGAGCAGGCCGTCGGCGCGCAGGCGCAGGCCGTAGGCGTAGGTGCCCCAGTACCAGGACCCGACGAGCTCGAGCAGCCCCGGGTCGACCTCGGCGAGCGGCGCCCAGGCCGGTCCGACGGCCGGCTCGGCGGTGCGCACGATCTCGTGCAGGTCGCCGACGAGGGTCCCGTCCAGCCCGCTCGTGGCGTTGCAGAGCACGACCGTCCCGAGCTCGGCGTCGCGGTCGACGAAGACCGACGCCAGGAACCCGGGCATCGAGCCGCCGTGCCCGGTCAGGACGCGCTCGCCCGACCGCACGACCTGCAGCCCGAGGCCGTACGCCGACCAGCTCGGCGCGCTGTGGTCGACGCCCGCCGGCACCGCCATCTCCTCGAGCGTGTCGGCCGACAGGACGTCCGCGGTGTCGCCGAGCAGGAACGCGGCGAACCGCCCGAGGTCGGTCAGCGTCGCCCAGAGCTGCCCGGCGGCGGCCATGGCCCCGCCGTCCTCCTCCGGCTCGGGCAGCAGCACGTCGGCCCACGGGTGCACCGCCCAGCCCTGCGCGGCGCGCCCGTCCGGCCGCGGGGTGGTGCGGGTCATGCCGAGCGGCAGCAGCACCTCGTCGCGCACGACGTCCGCCCACGAGCGCCCGCGCGCGCGCGCGAGCACCTCGCCGAGCGCGCCGTAGCCGAGGTTCGAGTAGTGGAACCGGCGCCCGGCGCCGTGCGGCACGTCGGTCGGGGCGAGCTGCGCCGACAGGCCGCTCCACGGCTCGCCGGGGACGCGCTCCCACCACGAGCCGGGGCTCTCCGAGCGCAGGCCGGCGGTGTGCGACAGCAGCTGGCCGATCGTCCGGTCGCCGAACGGCGTGCCCGGGACGTGGTCCTCCAGCGGGTCGTCGAGGCGCAGCAGCCCCTCGTCGCGCAGGCGCAGCACCGCGACGGCCGTGACGGTCTTGCTGATCGACCCGAGCCGGTGCTGCACGTCGGCGTGCGGCTCGTCGACCGCGCCGCGGCCGGCCGACCAGGCCAGGCCGCCGTCGCGCACGACGCCGGTCACGAGCGACGGCACGCGGCTCGTGCGCTGGGCGCGGGCGGTGCGGGCGAGCAGGGAGCGGGCGGTGGCCTCTCTGAGCGCGGTCATGGGCAGGGAACCTAGCGGGCGGTCGTCGGCGCAGGTCACAGCCGGCCCGCCGCCTTGAGCGCCAGGTAGGCGTCCGAGACCGCGGGCGCGAAGCGCTCCGGCGGCGCGTCGACGACCTCGACGCCGCGCCGGCGCAGCAGGGCGGTGAGCCGCCGCCGCTCACCGCGGGCCTGCTCGGCGGCCGCGGCGTCGTAGACCGCCTCGGGGGTGCCGCGGCCGGCCGCCATCGCCTCGACCCGCGGGTCGGCGACCGCCGCGAGCAGGACGACGTGCCGCGACGTCAGCGACCCGAGGTGCGGCAGCAGGCCCTCCTCGAGCGCGGCGGTGTCGAGCGAGGTGAACAGCACGACCAGCGAGCGCCGGCGCGCCCGGCGCAGCACCTCGCCGACCACCCGGCGGCCGTCGCTCTCGACGAGCGCGGGCTCGAGCCCGGCCATGGCGTCGACGGTGCGCCCGAGCACGTCGGCGCCGCGCGCGCCCTCGACGGCCGCGCGCGGCTCGCGGTCGATGGCCAGCAGGTCGACCCGGTCGCCGGCTCGCGAGGCCAGGGCCGTGAGCAGCAGCGCCGCGTCGAGCGCTGCGTCGAGCCGCGGGACGTCGCCGACGCGGCCGGCCGAGGTGCGGCTCGTGTCGACGACGAGCAGCAGCGTGCGGTCGCGCTCGGGCCGCCAGGTGCGGACGACGACCTCCTGGCGGCGGGCCGTCGCCCGCCAGTCGATCGAGCGGACGTCGTCGCCCTCGACCCAGTCGCGCAGGGTGTCGAACTCGCTGCCCTGCCCGCGCTGGCGGACGGCGACCGCGCCGTCGAGCTGGCGAAGGCGGGCCAGCCGCTCGGGCAGGTGCTTCTTGGAGGTGAACGGCGGCTGCACGCGCAGCCGCCACGGCACCTCGTGCCGGCCCTGCCGCGCGGCGATGCCCCACGGCCCGGTCGAGCGGACGGTGACCCGGTCGGGCGACCGGTCGCCGCGCCGGCTCGGGCGCAGGACGGTGGTGAGGACGACGCGGTGCCCGGGCCGCAGGTCGAGCTCGTGCGTGCGCGGGCCGGCGCCCGCCGACGGCACCCACGCGTCGCGGAGCACCCCGCGCAGCCGCCGCGGACCGCGGTTGACCACCGCCAGGTCGACCTCGGCCCGCTCGCCGAGCCGGCACGCGGTCGCGCCCGAGCGGGACAGCTCCAGCGCGCCCACCGGCGCGGCGCGCCAGGCGTCGAGCACGGCGACGACCGCGAGCAGGACCGCGACGACGACGAGGGTCCAGGCCGAGGGGACGAGCAGCACCGGCAGGACGCCGAGCAGGGCGAGCAGGGCCGCCCGGCCGGTCAGCGCCACCGCTTACCGGGGCACGGGGACGGACGCGAGCACGCCGTCCAGGACGCCGTCGCCGGTGACGCCCTCGAGCTCGGCCTCCGGCCGGACGCTCACCCGGTGCCGCAGCGTCGGGCGGGCCAGCGCCTTGACGTCGTCCGGGGTGACGTAGTCGCGCGCGGACAGCCACGCCCACGCCTTGGCCGTCGCGAGCAGCGCCGTGGCGCCGCGCGGTGAGACGCCGAGCGACAGCGACGGGCTCGAGCGGGTGGCGCGGCACAGGTCGACGACGTAGGCGAGCACCTCGGGCGCGACCGAGACCCGGGCGACGGCGGCGCGTCCGGCGGCCAGCTCGGCCGCGCCGGCGACCGGCCGCAGTCCGGCGCCGGCGAGGTCGCGGGGGTCGAAGCCCCGGTCGTGCGCGGCGAGCACGCTCACCTCGTCCTCGCGCGACGGCAGCCCGACGACGAGCTTGAGCAGGAACCGGTCGAGCTGCGCCTCGGGCAGCGGGTAGGTGCCCTCGTACTCGACCGGGTTCTGCGTCGCGCAGACCACGAAGGGGTCGGGCAGCGGCCGCGGCGTGCCGTCGACGGTGACCTGCCGCTCCTCCATCGCCTCGAGCAGCGAGGCCTGGGTCTTGGGCGGCGTCCGGTTGATCTCGTCGGCGAGCAGCAGGTTCGTGAACACCGGGCCGGGCCGGAAGGAGAAGTCGCGGTCGGCGCTGTCGTAGACGAGGGAGCCGGTGATGTCGCCCGGCATGAGGTCGGGGGTGAACTGCACCCGCTTGGTGTCGAGCGACAGCGACGCGGCGACCGACCGCACGAGCAGGGTCTTGGCCACGCCCGGCACGCCCTCGAGCAGCACGTGGCCGCGGCACAGCAGCGCGATGACCAGGCCCGTCACGGTCGCGTCCTGGCCGACGACGGCCTTGGCGACCTCCTGCCGCAGCGCGACGAGCGCCGCGCGGGCCTGGTCGGCGCTGACCGGAGGCAGGGGCGGTGGCCCCTCGTCGGTGGCCTTGCGGGCCACCCGGGCGCGGGGCGCCCGGGCCGGAGCGGGGGGCGCGGCGGCGGGTGCTGCCGCCGCCTCGCCGCGCGGGCGGCGGGTCGACGTCGCCCGGCCCAGCCG
>CAXTFU010000232.1:0-7456 GCA_964243385.1 uncultured bacterium
ATCACCGCGGCGGTGCGGATGCCGGCCAGGATGACCGGCACCGCGAGCGGGAGCTCGATCTGGCGCAGGACGGCGAGGCGCGACATGCCCATGCCGCGCGCCGACTCGACGACGAACGGGTCGACCTGCTGCAGCCCCACGATGGTGTTGCGCAGGATCGGCAGGAACGCGTAGAGCACGAGCGCCACGATCGCCGGGCCGAAGCCGATGCCGTACCAGATGGCGATGAGCACGAGCACGCCGAGCGACGGGACGCCCTGGGCGCTGTTGCCCAGGCCGATGATGAGGGGGGCGTACCTCCGGGCGGACGGGCGGGTGGCGAGCACGCCGAGCGGCACGGCCAGCAGGACGACCACGACGGTCGAGACGGCGACGAGCTCGAGGTGCCGCACCGTCGCCGACAGCAGCCGGTCGGTGTCGAGCAGGCGCGCCTCGATGCTGTCGAGCTCGGCGGTGCGGACCCAGACGAGCGTCGAGGCCAGGACGAGCACCAGCACGAGGGGCACGCCCAGGGAGCGCAGCAGCGTGCGTCCGCGGCCACCGGAGCCGGTCGGCAGGTCCGCCCTGCCCATCGGGTCGGCGACGTCGACGCCGGCCGCCACGGTGCCGGTGCTCACGGCTCGACCCGGCGCGACCCGGGGTCGGACCCGAGGTCGCGACGGGGGTCGTCCGGGCTCAGCGGCTCGGCCCCGGCCGAGCGCTGCACGGCCGCGCTGCGCATCGTCTCGGCCGCCGCCATGATCACGCCCATGTCGACGGTGCCGGTGTAGCCGCCGCGCCCGTCGACCACGACGACCACGCCGACGCGGCTGGACACCATGGCGTCGAGCGCCCCGGCCAGCGTGGCGTGCGGCTCGACGACGGCCGTGACCGGCATGCCGACCCGGTCCAGCGGCTCAGCGCTGCGGGACAGGTCGTTCCGGTCGGCCCAGCGCAGGGGCCGTCCGCCGTCGTCGAGCACGAGCACCCAGGTCGCCCCGGACGACGTGAGCGCCGCGAGCGCGGCGTCGCGGCCCTGCGAGGTGCGGACGACCGGCCACTCGGCCAGCGCGAAGTCGCGCACGCGGGCCAGCCCGAGCCGCTTGAGGGACGCGCCTGCGCCGATGAACTCGGCCACGAAGGCGTCCGCCGGGTCGGACAGGATCCGCTCCGGCGTGTCGAACTGGGCGACCACCGACTGGTCGCGCAGCACCGCGATCCGGTCGCCCATCTTGATCGCCTCGTCGATGTCGTGCGTGACGAAGACGATCGTCTTGCCGATGTCCTCCTGCAGGCGCAGGAACTCGTTCTGCAGCCGCTCGCGGGCGATCGGGTCGACGGCGCCGAACGGCTCGTCCATGAGCATCACCGGCGGGTCGGCGGCCAGCGCCCGGGCGACGCCGATGCGCTGGCGCTGCCCGCCGGACAGCTCCTTGGGGTAGCGGCCGCGGTAGACCGACGGGTCCATGCCGACGAGGTCGAGCATCTCGTCGACGCGGGCCGTGACCCGGTCGCCGCTCCACTTCAGCAGCCGCGGAACGGTCGCGACGTTCTCGGCGATGGTCAGGTGCGGGAACAGCCCGATCTGCTGGATGACGTAGCCGATGCGCCGGCGCAGCTCGTCCGGCGAGCCGTGCGTGACGTCCTCGCCCTCGAGGCGGATGACGCCGCTGGTCGGCTCGATGATGCGGTTGATCATCTTCATCGTCGTCGTCTTGCCGCAGCCGGAGGGCCCGACCAGGACGACGATCTCGCCCTGCGGGACCGCCAGGTCGAGGCTGCGGACGGCCGGCTCGGCCTGTCCGGGGTAGCGCTTGGTCAGCCCCTCGAGCGAGATCATGGCAGGACCGGGTGCGGTCATCGGAGCCCCTTGCTGGTCGTCAGGCGGGCGAGCAGGAGGAACAGCACGTCGAGCAGGACGGCGATGGCGACGATCGCGAGGGTCCCGGACAGGGCGAGGTTCACGGCGTTGGGGCTGCCGATGATCCGCAGGCCGGCGAAGATCAGCTCACCGAGGCCGGGCCCCTGCACGAGCGTGCCGAGGGCGGCGATGCCCACGAGCAGCACCGCCGAGACGCGCACCCCCGTCAGCACGACGGGCCAGGCGAGCGGCAGCTCGATGCGCAGCAGCCGGCGGACGGGCCCCATGCCGACGCCCTTGGCCGACTCGACGATGGACGGGTCGACGGCGAGCAGGCCGGTGACGGTGTTGCGGACGATCGGCAGCAGCGAGTACAGGACGAGACCCGGCAGGACGACCGCGGTGCCGAGCCGTCCGACCACGCCGAGCAGCAGCGAGAACAGCGCGAACGACGGCACGGTGAGCACGAGCCCGGTCGCGCCGAGGACCACCGCGCGCGCCGCCGGGCGTCTCGCGACGAGCACGCCGAGGGCGACGCCGAGCACCGTGCCGATCGCGATCGCCTCGAGCACCAGCACCAGGTGCTCGAGCGCCAGGCGGAGGATCCGCTCCTGCGAGCGCTCGACGAACTGGAGGAAGGTCACCCGCCAGGCAAGCACATCCGTGACGCGGACGTGTCGAGGACGTGCCGCAGGCCGTGCAGACGGTCACCGGACGGATGCTCGTCCCCACGCTCCTGCGGGTGCTCCCCCGGACCCTGTCCGAGCCGTTCAGCGCGCGGCGGCCGTCGTCGACAGCGCGACCGACGAGCCGAGGCCCAGGCACAGCGGCCCGTACCAGCGCCGGTCCCGGGCCTGGAAGCTCGCCGACGGGGTCCATGGCACCAGCAGCCGGGTCGCGCCGGTGACCCCCGCGACTCCCCGGACCAGCAGCGCTGCCGCGACGCCTGCCCGAGCCAGCCGCACAGGACGCCGCTGGCCTCCTGCACCGGCGACCAGTGCTGCGGCGGCCGACAGCGCACCGGCGACCGCGAAGCACGCGCCCGGTGGAGGCATCTCGTCCGTGCCGGCCACCGCATCGGCGAGCTGCTCGCGGTCACCGGCCGGCCACGCCGCACCCGCGCCCCACAGGGCGTGCAGTCCGGCGACGCCGGCGAGGATCGCAGCGGTCGGACGGGACAGCGCACGTCGCGGCATGTCCAGACCCTAGGACCGCGCCCTGGCGCTCGGGCCGTCTGCGACGAACGGGCTGGGCCCGTCCTGCGGGGCCCGTGCCCGTCCTGTCAGACGTGCAGGCCGCACTCGGTCTTGGTGCTGCCGGCCCAGCGGCCGGCCCGGGCGTCCTCGCCGGGCGCGACCCGGCGGGTGCAGGGAGCGCAGCCGATCGACGGGTAGCCGTCGTAGGCCAGCGGGTTGACGAGCACGCCGTGCGTCGTGACGTAGGCGTCGACGTCGGCCTGCGTCCAGGCGGCGATCGGGTTGACCTTCACCATGGAGCGCTTGGCGTCCCACTCGACGACGCCGATGTCGCGGCGGGTGACGGCCTCGTCGCGCCGGATGCCGGAGGCCCAGGCGTCGTAGGGCTCGAGGCCCCGGGCGAGCGGCTCGACCTTGCGCAGTGCGCAGCAGGCGTTGGGGTCGCGCTCGTACAGCCTTGTCCCGTGCTGCTCGTCCTGCTGGGCGATGGTGAGCAGCGGCAGCATGGTGCGGACGTCGACGTCGTACACCTGCGCGACCGCGTCGCGGGTGCCGATCGTCTCGGCGAAGTGGTAGCCGGTGTCCAGGAACAGCACGTCGACCCCGGAGGCCACGGACGAGGCCAGGTGCGCCATCAGCCCGTCGCCCATCGAGGAGGCGATGACGAAGCGCTCGCCGAAGGCGCCGACGGCCCAGCGCAGGACGTCCTGCGCCGAGGCGCCCTCGAGGTCGCGCCCTGCCTGCTCGGCGGTCGACTGCAGCTCTCCGGCGTTCTTCAGGTCCACGACAGGGCCAACGCGCAGGTGCAGGCCCGCCTTCCCGGGGCACGTACCGCGGCATGAAGCGCTCAGCATCAGCCGTCCTGCTCGCCCTGTCGCTGCTGCTGACCGGCGCTGCCTGCGACAGCAACCAGTCCGGCGACAGCAACTCCGACAACCTCGTCGACGAGGTGCCCGGCGACGACTCGTCGCGCGCTCCGTCCTAGCCCCTGGCAGGCTGGAGCCGGTGGAACCCGTCCCCGCGCTCGTCACGCTGCACCTGTGGCGGGTCGCTCCCGGGAGCGTGCCCGGGGCCGTCCTGCGGATGGGCCTGGACCGCACCCGCGTGCGCCGCACGCCAGGCCTGCGCTTCGCCAAGCTGCTCGGCACCGGCGACGGCCGCACCTTCACCGCCCGCGACGCCGACCCGCTGCACTGGGGGCTGCTGGCGACGTGGACGTCGGTCGAGGCGGCCCGGGCCTTCGACGAGCGCTCGCCGGTCGCCCGGGCCTGGGGCCGGCTCGCCGTCGAGCGCTGGCGGGCCGACCTGCGGCCGGTGGCGTCGCGCGGCACCTGGAGCGGCCGCTCCCCCTTCGGCGACCCGACCCCGGTGCGGTCCGACGGTCCGGTGGCCGCCCTGACGCGCGCGCGGCTGCGCCCCGCGGCGGCCGTCGGCTTCTGGCGGTCGGTGCCGCCGGTGTCGGCCGACCTGCGCGACCGGCCCGGGCTGCGGGCCGCGGTCGGCATCGGCGAGGCCCCGCTCGGGCTGCAGGGCACGTTCAGCCTCTGGGACTCGGGCCGGTCGCTGCGCGCCTTCGCCCGCGGAGACGCCCACGCGCAGGTCGTCGCGCGCACCGGGCCCGAGCGCTGGTACGCCGAGGAGCTGTTCGCGCGCTTCGACGTGCTCGGCACCGACGGCACCCTCGACGGGCGCGACCCCCTCACCACCGGAGCGGCCGCATGAGCACGGGAGCAGGACGCACCGTCGAGCTGGTCGAGCTCGACCGGGCAGCCTTCGCCGGCCTGCAGGACGAGGTGCTGGACGTGTACGCCGAGGCGATGCAGGTCCGCGCCGACGCGGCCCGCTCGCGGCGCTCGATCCTGGCCGCCCACCTCACCCGCGACGGCCTGCGCGCCGTCGCCGCCTTCGCCCCCGCGGACGGCCCGGCGGACGAGGCGCGGAGCGGTCGCGGGCGCATGGTCGGAATCGCCTACGGCTACTGCGGCGCTCCCGGCCAGTGGTGGCACGACCAGGTGCGCGCCGCGCTCGACGAGCAGGTCGCGCAGCGCTGGCTCGACCGGGCCTTCGAGGTGTGCGAGTTCCACGTCCGCCCCGGCTGGCAGGGCACCGGGCTCGGGCGGGCGCTCATGGCCCGGCTGCTGTCGCGCACCGACGCACCGACCGCGGTGCTGACCACCCCGGACACCGACACCCGCGCGCGGCGCTTCTACGCGACGGCCGGCTGGGTCGACCTCGTCCGCGGGCTGCGCTTCCCCGGCGACCCGCGGGCGTTCGCGGTCCTCGCGCTCGACCTCCCCCCGGCCGGCCGGCCGGGCACGCCGCTGGGCGCGAGCCGGTGACGGGCACCGTCGACCGGGTCGTCGTCGTCGGCGCCGGCCACAACGGGCTCGTCGCGGCCTGCTACCTCGCGCGGGCCGGGCTCGACGTCGAGGTCGTCGAGCGCGACACCGTCGTCGGCGGGGCCGTCAGCACCGTGGAGCGGATCCCGGGCTACCGGATGGACCGCGGCTCGAGCGCGCACATCATGGTCCGGCACACCGGCATCGTGGAGGACCTCGACCTCGTCGCGGCCGGGCTCGAGTACCAGGACCTCGACCCCTGGGGCTTCGCGCCGTTCGGCGCCGAGGGCATCCACTTCTTCGTCGACCTCGACCGCACGTGCGCCTCGATCGAGCAGGTCTGCGGCAGCAAGGACGCCGACGCCTACCGCGCCTTCGTCCAGGACTGGTCGGCCCGCAACCTGCGCGTCTTCGAGGCGTTCCAGGGCGCCCCGACGCTGACCCACCTCGGCCGCACCCTGTGGGGGGTCGGGAAGTCGACCGGCCTGGACGGGCTCGAGCTCAGCCGGCAGTTCCTCACCACGGCCGACAGCCTGCTCGACGAGCACTTCGACGACGAGCGCCTCAAGACCGCGCTGGCGTGGATGGGCGCGCAGTCCGGGCCGCCGACGCACGAGGTCGCGACCGCCGACCTCGTCGGCTGGAACACGGTCATGCACCTCAAGCCCCCGGGCCACCCCAAGGGCGGCAGCGGCATGCTGTCCGAGGCCCTGCAGACGCGCCTCGAGTCGTACGGCGGACGCGTCCGCCTCGGCGACGGCGCCGCAACGATCACGACCGCGGACGGGCGCGCCACCGGCGTGCTCACCGACTCGGGCGAGCACCTGCCGGCCTCGACGGTCGTCGCCGGCTGCCACGTCCTGACGACGGTCGAGCTGCTCGGCGACGGCGCGCCCGGCGACCTCGCCGAGCGGGCCGCGCGCAGCGTGCGCACCGGCAACGGCATCGGCATGGTCGTGCGCCTGGCCACCAGCGCGCTGCCGACCTACGCCGCCGGCACCGCCGAGACGCACCGGTCGATGCAGCTGCTCGCCCCGAGCCGGCAGTTCCTGCGCCGGGCGCACGGGGAGTTCAGCGCCGGCCTGCCGCCGACCGCCCCCGCCGCCCTCGCCATGACGTTCAGCGCGTTCGACGACACGATCGCGCCGCCCGGCAAGCACAACGTCACCGTGTGGGGCCAGTGGCACCCGTACGAGCTGTCGAACGGCGAGCGCTGGGACGACATCGCCGAGCGCGAGGGCACCAAGCTCGTCGAGGCCGTCGACCGGGCCGCGCCGGGCTTCGCGGGCAGCGTCGAGCACATGCACGTGCAGACGCCGCTCGACCTCGAGCGCGAGCTCGGCCTGCGCAACGGCCAGGTCATGCACGTCGAGATGGCCTTCGACCAGATGTTCATGTGGCGCCCGATGCCCGAGCTGGCCGGCTACCGGATGGCCGGCGTCGACGGGCTGTACCTCTGCGGCGCCTCCACCCACCCCGGCGGCGGCGTGTTCGGCGCCAGCGGCCGCTCGGCCGCCGGCGTCGCCCTCGCCGACCGCTCCCCCTCGCCGCTGGCGAGGCTCACGAAGAAGGTGCGCCGTGCCTGACCTGTACGAGGTGCTGCTGGTGGACGGCGGTCGTCACTGGCACGCCGGGTTCCTCGTCGACGACGAGACCGAGACCGACGCGCTGCTGCGCGACCGCGGTCGGGTGCCGCTGTTCGGCAGCCGCGCCGGGCTCGAGCACCTCGCGCAGGAGCACCGCCTGCCGCTGCTCGACGACCTGCCCGACGAGATCGACCTCGACCTCGGTGGCTGGCTGTCGGCGGGCAACCCCGCGCCGTCGGCCGACGAGGTGTCGCAGCTGTGGCACCTGCTGCTGGACGACCCGGACGCCGGCCGGGCGCTGTCCGGCGAGCAGCTCGGCGAGGCCTACGACGACCTCGTCGAGGGTGAGCCGGACTGGTTCGCGACGCACGGCCCCGCCGTCCGCACCGCCCTCGCCTCCGCGCTCCACCTCACCTTCTGGGCGCTCTTCGCCATGGCCGTGGTGACGCTGCTGCTCGCCTTCCTCGTGCCCCGCTTCGAGCCCCGTGCCAAACC
>CAXTFU010000233.1:0-7423 GCA_964243385.1 uncultured bacterium
GCGTGATGTTGTCGAGGACGCTGCGGTGCGGGAACAGGTTGTAGGCCTGGAACACGACGCCGATGCGGCGGCGCACCTCGTCGGCGTCGACGGCCGGGTCGGTGATGTCGCGGCCGTCGAGCTCGATGACGCCGTCGTCGACCTGCTCGAGCAGGTTGACGCAGCGCAGCAGGGTCGACTTGCCCGAGCCGCTGGCGCCGATGAGCGCGGTGACGGTGCCGTCGGCCAGCTCGAGGTCGACGCCCTGCAGCACCAGCGTGCGGCCGAAGACCTTGCTCACCTGCTGCACCCGCAGGACCGGCGCCATCAGACGGCGCTCCGCGGGCCGCGCCGGTGCGACGCGCGCGCGGACACGGCGTCGGTCAGCCGGGTCAGCGGCACGGTGAGCAGCAGGAACAGCACGCCGGCCACGACGTACGGCGTGTAGTTGAACGACCGGGCGCTGTCGATGCTCGCGGCGCGCACCGCGTCGGTCGTGACGCCGAGCAGCGAGACGAGCCCGCTGTCCTTCATGAGCGAGACGAGGTCGTTCAGCAGCGGCGCGTACACCCGCCGGACCGCCTGCGGCAGCACCACGTGGCGCATCGTCTGCCACGCGCCGAGGCCGAGGGACCGTGCCGCCATCCGCTGGCTCGGGTGCACCGACTCGATGCCGGCGCGGAACACCTCGGCGACGTAGGCCGAGTAGCTCAGCACGAGCGCGACGCCGCCCCAGACCAGCGAGGAGTCGAAGACGCCGCCGAGGCGCAGGCCCGGCACGCCGAGGCCGAGCAGCAGGATGACCAGGATGAGCGGCAGCCCGCGGAAGACGTCGGTGAACGTCGCGGCGAGCAGCCGCACCGGGAACCACACCGGCCCCTGCAGGGTGCGCGAGACGGCGACGACCAGGCCGAGCACCGTGATCGCGAGACCGCAGGCCAGCAGCAGCCGCAGGTTGACGAGCAGACCGCGGGCGACGTCCGGGAGCGACGAGCGGGCCTGGTCGAGGTCGAAGAACCGCTGCTGCACCAGCGGCCACCGCGGCAGCGACACCACCAGCGCCACGAGCGCCCCCAGCACGACCAGGGTGCTGACGGCGGCGACGAGCGCCGAGCGACGGCGCTGCCGCCGCCGGTAGGCCTCGCGCTCGCGCTGTCGCTGCGACACGGGGCGGTCCGGTGCGCCCGGCGGGCGGCGGCGGCGCGGCAGCAGCGACGGCGGCGGTGGGGTGGCGAGGTCGCCGCCGGCGCTGACCGGTCCGGTCACTCCAGCACGGGCGCGCCCGCACCGGCGAGGAACTCGTCCTCGAGCCGGGCGAGGGTGCCGTCCTCCCGGAGGGCGTCGACGGCCGAGGTGGCGCACGCCGTCAGCGGGCTGTCCTTGTCCAGGACGATGCCGAACTGCTCCTGCTCGGCGGCGTCGCTCGCCGGCAGCTGCCCGACGATGACGCCGTCGTCGAGCTCGGCCGCGGTGATGAAGAACGCCGTCGGCAGGTCGACCACGATGCCGTCGACCTGGCCGTTCTGCAGCTGCGTCTTGGCGATGTCGTTGGTGTCGAAGACGGCCGGGTCCTGGTCGGGCTGGATGACGTCCTCGATGACCCCGAGACTCGTCGTCCCGACCTGCGCACCGAGCTTGGCGTCCTTCAGGTCGGCCAGGCTCGTCGCCCCGTCGATCGGCGAGCCCGCCACGGTGATGACCGTCTGTGCGGCGGTGTAGTAGCCGCTGGTGAAGTCGACGGCCTGCCGGCGCTCGTCGGTGATGGAGACCTGGTTCAGGGCCAGGTCGAAGGGCTTGCGGGCCGGCGAGATGATGCTGTTGAACGCGGCGACCGTCCAGGCGACGTCGTCCCGGGCGTAGCCGAGCTGCTCGGCCACGGCGTAGGCGACCGCGCTCTCGAAGCCCTTGCCGTTGGTCGGGTCGTCGTCGACGAACCACGGGGCGAAGGCGGGGCTGTCGGTGCCGATCGTCAGGCGACCGTCCTCGAGGGTCCGCAGCCCGCCGGGCGAGCAGTCCGCCGCCGCGGTCGGCTCGGCGCCGCCGTCGGCCGCGGTCGGGCCGGCCGGGGCGGCACCATCGTCCCCGCAGGCGGTGAGGACGAGGACGCACGCGGACAGCAGCCCGGCTGCTCGCAAGGGGCGCTTCATGAGGTCCTCCTGGGACGTGGACGGCCACGAGCGGCCACGGACGGGACGGTGCCGCGGACCCGCTGCGCAGCCGGGACTCCGGCCGCGAGCTCGTCCGTCGCCAGTCTAGGAGCGCAGCCCCGCTGGAACGCCCGCGGACCGCTCGTCGCTGGACGCCGTGCCCCGCCCCGGGCAAGGCTGCACGGATGGCGACGTCGAAGGGCCAGGTGCTCGAGCTGTCCGGCCGCGAGGTCCTCATCACCAGTCCGGACAAGGTCGTCTTCCCGGACGCCGGGCACACCAAGCTCGACCTCGTCCGCTACTACCTGTCGGTCGCCGACGGCGCACTGCGCGGGGTCGCCGGACGGCCGATGGTGCTCAAGCGCTTCGTCAAGGGGATCGGCGAGGAGGCCGTCTTCCAGAAGCGGGCGCCCCAGAAGCGCCCGGACTGGGTCGAGGTCGTCGAGCTGCACTACGCGTCCGGGACGTCGGCGGCCGAGACCGTCGTCCGCGACGACGCCGGCCTGGCGTACGTCGTCAACCTCGGCTGCGTCGACCTCAACCCGCACCCGGTCCTGGCCGAGGACCTCGACCACCCGGTCGAGCTGCGCGTCGACCTCGACCCGATGCCCGGCGTCACGTGGCCGCAGCTGGTGGACGTCGCGGTCGTCGTGCGCGAGGTGCTCGCGGACACCGGCCTGTCGGCCTGGCCCAAGACGTCGGGCTCGCGGGGCATCCACGTCTACGCGCCGCTCGACCCGGTCTGGACGTACCCGCAGGTCCGGTCCGCCGCGCAGACGGTCGCGCGCGAGGTGGAGCGGCGCGTCCCGGACCTCGCCACGAGCCGCTGGTGGAAGGAGGAGCGCGAGGGCGTGTTCGTCGACTTCAACCAGAACGCCAAGGACCGCACCGTCGCGTCGGCGTGGTCGGTGCGCGCCACCCCCGACGCGCGTGTGTCGATGCCGCTGCACTGGGACGAGGTGCGCGAGGTCCGTCCGCAGGACTGGACGCTGACGACGGCGCCGCAGCGGTACGCCGACGGCGACGCGTGGGCCGGCATGGGGAGCGGCGGCGGCTCGCTCGACGGCCTGCTCGCGCTGGCCGACGAGCTCGGTCCGGTCGAGAAGCCGCCCAAGGGCACGGGACGGCGCACCTCGACGATGCCGCTGGTCGAGGTCGCGCGCGCCCGCACCCGGGCGGAGGCGCTGGCCGGGCTCGAGGTGTGGAAGGCCAAGCACCCGGACGTCGTCCCGCTGCTGCAGGAGGCCGACGTCCTCGTCGACGGGATGCGCGGCAGCAGCTCGCTCTGGTACCGGATCCGCGTCAACCTGCAGCACGTGCCGGCCGACCAGCGACCGGAGCAGGCCGCGCTGGAGGTCGACTACGACCCGTGGGCCGGGTACCGCGGCGCGCAGCGCCGGCCGGGGCAGCGGCGGTAGCGTCGCCGGCCGTGCGCCGTCGCAGCCTGGCCCTGCTCGCCCTCGGCGTCCTGGTCGCCGCGGGCGTCGGCGCCGGCGTCGTCGCCCGCCCGCTGCTCGAGACCGGCACCGGCTACGCCGCGCACAACGCGTGCGCGGTGGCGCTGGTCGCCGGCCGGGGCGAGGACGCGGCGGACGACGACCTGCCGCCCAACCCGCTCGTGCCGCTCCTGCGCACGTCGGTCGACGAGGACGAGCAGTCCGCCCACTCGTCCGTGCTGGGACTGTTCGGCCAGACCGCTTGGCACACCGACGGACTGGGCTGCGTGCTCGCCGACGCGCGGCCCCCGCTCGACGCGCCGCCGGCTGTCCGGGCTGACACCTGGCCGGCAGTGGCGCTGGACCGTCGGCTGGACGCCGCGGTGGACCGCGCCTTCCAGCAGCCGCTCGGCACCCGCGGCGTCGTCGTGCTCGCCGACGGACGCCTGGTCGCCGAGCGCTACGCCGACGGCTTCGACGAGACGACCCGCCAGCTCGGCTGGTCGATGGGCAAGAGCGTCACCAGCGCGATGGTCGGACGCCTCGTCGCGTCGGGCGAGCTGGCCCTCGACGACGCCGACCTGCTGCCGCAGTGGCGCGACGACGACCGCCGTCGCATCACGGTGGAGGACCTGCTCCGCATGCGCAGCGGCCTGCCCTGGGACGAGACCTACGGCCTGGGCACGCCGGTGACCGAGATGCTCTACGGCTCGGCCGACATGGGCGGCTACGCGGCCGGGCAGCCGCTCGACGCGACCCCGGGCACGGTGCAGGAGTACAGCTCCGGCAGCACGAACGCCCTGTGCGACGTCCTGCAGTCGCGCACCGGACGGGGCACGGACCTCGCGCACCAGCTCGTGTTCGCGCCGCTCGGGATGTCGTCGGCGGTGCTCGAGCCAGACGCCGCCGGTGGCCTGGTCTGCTCGTCCTACCTCTGGGCGACGCCCCGCGACTGGGCGCGCTTCGGCCAGTGGTGGCTGCAGCGCGGGCAGTGGGACGGTGAGCAGCTGCTCGACCCGTCGTTCGTGCGCTGGTCCACGACCCCGGTCGAGCTGGCCGGTGAGGACGAGGGCCACGCCGCCCACTGGTGGGTCAACCGCCGTCCGGACGGCACGGTGCGCGATCCGGTCCTGCCCGCGGACGCCTTCTGGGCGGCCGGCCACGACGGGCAGCGGGTGGTCGTCGTGCCGTCGGCCGGCGTGGTGGTCGTCCGCACCGGCTTCGACCCGGCGCGCGAGGGGGACGACCTCGGCGTCGAGGAGCTCGTCGCCGACGTCGTCGAGGTCCTGGGCCGGGACTGACCCCCGCAGATGGGGAGGTCGCCCGATGTCCCGTCCCCTGCCCCGGTCCACCGTCGTGGTCGCACGCTCGAGACGACCAGCACGCTCGACGAGGACCGGGGGACCGACGTGACGACGATCGACGCAGCGGACACCGCGCTCAAGGCGCGGCACCGCACGATGTGGGGCAAGGGCGACTACCCGCGCATGGTGGAGACGTTCCTGCTGCCGGTCGGGCAGGCGCTGGTGGCCGCAGCCGACCTCGCGCCCGGTGCGCGCGTGCTGGACGTGGCGGCCGGCACCGGGAACGTCGCCGTGCCGGCGGCGCAGCGGGGGGCCCGCGTCACCGCGAGCGACCTGACGCCGGCGCTGCTCGAGGCGGGGCAGCGCCGGCCGGAGGCGCAGGGGCTGGGGATCGAGTGGGTCGAGGCGGACGCCGAGCACCTCCCGTTCGAGGACGCGTCCTACGACGCGGTCCTGTCCGCGATCGGGGTGATGTTCGCGCCGCACCACCAGCTCGCGGCGGACGAGCTGGTGCGGGTGTGCCGGCCGGGCGGGACGGTCGCAGTGCTGAGCTGGACGCCCGAGGGCCTGATCGGTGAGCTGTTCCGCACGCTGAGGCCGTTCGCGGCCGCCCCGCCGCCGGGCGCCCAGCCGCCGCCGCTGTGGGGCAGCGAGGAGCACCTGCGCGGCCTGCTCGGCGATCGCGTGCAGCTGTCGACGCTGCGGCGCGACGTCCTGGAGGTCACCGCCTTCCCACGCGCGCACGACTTCGCCGCCCACTTCACGGCGTACTACGGCCCGGCGATCGCTGCCCGGGCGAACGCGGCCGAGGACGGCCGCGAGCACGAGCTCGACGAGGCGCTCGCCGCCCTGTGCGAGCGGTGGGACCGCGGCACGGACGGCGGGGCGCGGTTCGAGATGGAGTACCTGGTCGCCGTCGGCACCCGGTTCTGAGCGGAGCAGCCCTGAGCGGAGCGGCGTCCGGTCCTTGTCGGCAGGTGCGCACTCGGCGATGATCCGGCCATGGTGGATCCGGCCGTGGTGGGTGCGGCCGCCATGGGCGACGTCCGCGAGGGGGCGCGCGCGCTGCAGCGCGCGGAGTGGGACTGCGCCCGTCGAGCCTTCTCGTCCGTGCTCGAGGCGGACGAGGACCCCGACGCCCGGGACGGGCTGGGCCTGGCCCTGTGGTTCCTCGGCAGCGTCGCCGAGGGGATCGCCGAGCGCGAGCGGGCCTTCGAGGACCTCGTGGCCGCCCGGCGCTGCGACGAGGCGGCGCGGGTCGCGGTGTGGGTGTCGCACCAGCACCTGCTCGGCGGTCGGCCGTCCGCCGCCCGCGGCTGGCTGGCGCGGGCGGAGCGCTGCCTGGAGGGGACGGAGCCGACCTGCGCCGGCCGGGGGTGGGTCGCCGGCGAGCTGGCGCGGCACGCCGAGACCGCGGCCGAGCAGGCGGAGCACGCGCACCGGGCGCTCGGCATCGCGCGCGAGCGCCGCGACGCGGACCTGGAGGTCTTCGCCCTGAGCCTGCTCGGCCGGGCCGTCGTCCTGGCCGGCCGGCGCGAGGAGGGGCTGTGCCTGCTGGAGGAGGCGATGGCCGCGGCGAGCTCCGGTCGCGTGCGCAACCTGCACACGCTCGGCGAGGCCTACTGCAACCTCGTCGACGGCTGTGCGACGGCCGGGGAGTACGAGCGCGCTGCCGAGTGGTGCGCGCTCGTCGAGGACTTCGCCCGGACGAACGCCATCGCGCCGCTGTTCGGGGCCTGCCGGACCGTGCACGCCACGGTGCTCATGGCGACGGGCCAGTGGACGCAGGCCGAGGACGCCCTGCAGGCGGCCCTGGCGGCGACCGCACGCAGCATCCCGCAGCTGGGCGCCCCCGCCCTGGCGGAGCTGGCCGAGCTGCGCGTCCGGCAGGGCCGGCTGCTCGACGCCGACCGGCTGCTGTCCAGCTCCGTGCACGTCGAGCCCGGGGACGACGTGCCGGCCGGGCGGGCCCTCGCGCTGCTCCGGCTCGCGCAGGACCGCCCGGCGGAGGCGGTCGCCCTGCTCGAGCGGCTGCTCGCCGGGGTCCGCGACAACGCGGTGCGCGCCTGCTCGCTGCTCGCACCGCTCGTCGACGCGCGGCTGGCCTGCCGCGACGTCGAGGGCGCCGCCGCCGCCGCGGGCGAGCTGGCCCGGCTGGGCGCGAGCACGGGGATCCGCGTCGTCCAGGCGCACGCCGACCTCGCGGCTGCGCGCGTCGCCCTCGCGGCCGGTGACCCGCAGGACGCTGGCGCCAGCGCCTCGCGCGCGCTGACGGCGTTCCGCCGGCTCGCCATGCCGTTCGGCGCCTGCTCGGCCCGGCTCGGGCTCGCGCGGGCGCTCGCCGCGGACCACCCCGCACTGGCGCGCGACGAGGCCCGGACCGCGCTGGGCGGGTTCCGCGAGCTCGGTGCCGCCCAGGCCATGGACGACGCGGCCGACCTGCTGCGCGCCCTGGGCGACGGCACGGCGCCGCGTCCCCGGACGCCGGGCGTGCGGACGCCCGGCGCGCTGACGGCGCGCGAGCGGGAGGTCCTGGACCTCGTCGCCCTCGGGATGT
>CAXTFU010000234.1:0-7377 GCA_964243385.1 uncultured bacterium
CGCCTGGGTCTGGCTCGCAGGGGCGTCCTTGGACGGCGCGCCGAGGGCTGCGGTCGCGGGGGCGGCCGGGGCGGTCGCGCCGTTCGCAGACGGGGCCGCGGCCGAGCCGTTGCTGCCCCGCGCCGCCGGAGCGGCCTGGCTGGCGGCTGCGGGCGGGGGAGCGGCGTCGGAGCCGCTCGCGTCGGGCCGGTAGTCCGACAGGAACTCCCGCCAGGCCTCGGAGACGCTGCCGGGGTCCTTCAGGTACTGCTGGTGGATCTCGTACACCAGCCACTCGTTGGCACCGAAGTCTGTCTGCTGTCCCGGCTGCGTCGACACGCTGCGGTTCGCCTCTTCCCGGAGTTCGTGAGCGTCCTGCCCGGACGTCGAGGCTACTCCGACCGCGTCGCGCCGCGACGCGGGTGCAACACCGCGTCGAGCTCCTGCGGGCCCGTCAGTTCGACTCGTCCAGGCGGCTGATCGAGCGGACCGTCTCGCGGGCCTCGCGGTCGGCCTCGGTCGCGCCGGCGGCCGGCGCCTCGACCGTGGCGGAGGCGGGCGGCGGCGGGTCGTCGCGGCGGTCGTCGGGCAGCAGGTCGTCGGGCCGCAGGGCGCCGGGCGGGCTGCTGAGCGGCGTGCCGCCGTCCGTCCCGGCGTCGAGCGGCGTGCGGTCGGGGGTCGGCTCGGTCATGCGGGCGGCCTACCCCGTCCCGGTGGCGGTGCACGCACCCGCGCACCAGGGTGGGCAGGTGGACGGGACGGTCGCGCTCGAGGGCAGGGTCGCCGTGGTCAGCGGCGGCAGCCGCGGCCTCGGGCACGAGGTGGCCCGCGGGCTCGCCCGGTCGGGCGCGACGGTCGTCCTGCTCGCCCGCGACGCCGGGCGGCTCCGGTCGGCGGTGACCGGCCTCGTCCGCGAGGGCCTGGACGTCACCGGGTGGGCCGTCGACGTCGCCGACGTCGCGGCCGTGCGCGCGCTGCCGGACCGGATGGGACCGCTCGCTGCCGTCGACGTGCTCGTGAACGCCGCCGGCGTGATGTCCGAGCGCACCGCCAAGACGCTGCGCACCTCCGACGCCGAGTGGCGGCGGGTGCTGGGGACCAACCTGGACGGCGTCTTCGCCACGACAGCCGCGTTCGTGCCCGGGATGGTCGAGCGGCGCTGGGGCCGGGTCGTGACGCTGAGCGCCTGCCTCGGCCGGATGAGCGGGCCGGGCACGGCCGGCGGGCTCGCGCCCTACCGGATCTCCAAGGCCGCCGTGAACGCGCTGGTCAAGAACCTGTCCGCCGAGCTGGGGGACGGCCGGCGCGGCGTCCTCGTGGACGCCGTGTGCCCCGGCCACTGCCGCACCGACATGGGCGGCCCGGACGCGCCGCGCAGCGCCGCGGAGGGCGCCGACACCGTGCTGTGGCTCGCGCAGCGCGAGGCGGGCGGCCCGAGCGGCCTGCTGTGGGAGGACCGCCGGCCCGTCCCCTGGTAGCCGGGCCCCTGGTGAGCCGGGTCAGGCCTCCGCGGCGAGCAGCGCGGCGCCGACGATGCCGGCGTCGTTCAGGAGCTCGGCCGGGCGCACCGGCGGGCGGACGTCCAGCAGGTGCAGGTAGTGCGCCGTCTTCTTGCTCACGCCGCCGCCGAGCACGATCAGGTCGGGCCAGAGCAGCGCGTCGACGTGCTGCAGGTAGGCGTTGACGCGCTCGGCCCACTGCTCCCACGACAGGTCGTCGCGCTTGCGGGCGGCGTCGGAGGCCCGCGTCTCGGCGTCGTGCCCGTGCAGCTCGAGGTGGCCGAGCTCGGTGTTCGGGACGAGCCTGCCGTCGCGCAGCAGGGCGCTGCCGATGCCGGTGCCGAAGGTCAGGACGAGCACGGTGCCGCCGACGCCGCGCGCGGCCCCGAAGCGGGCCTCCGCGAGGCCGGCGGCGTCGGCGTCGTTGACGACGACGGCGTGCCGGCCGGTGCGCTCGCGCACGAGCGCGGCCACGTCGGTGCCGATCCAGCTCGGGTCGAGGTGGGCGGCGGGGCGCGCCTTCCGGGCCGGCCCCACGCCGGGCGGCGTCAGCCCGAACGCGCCCTCGGGGGCGCCGGCCTGCTCGAGCACCTGCACCAGGACGTCGACGACCGCCTCGGGCGTCGCCGGCTGCGGGGTCACCAGGCGCACGCGCTCGGTCGCCAGGACCCCGCGGTCGAGGTCGACCGGCGCTCCCTTGATGCCGCTGCCGCCCACGTCCACGCCGAAGCCGAGTGCCATGACGGCACCCTGCCCCGTCCGGGCCGCCTTGCCACGCGCGACGCCGGGCCGTGCCGCAGACTCGGGCCGTGGGCACCGCCGGGACGCGCGCGCCGCGGCGGCTGACCGTGCTGCCGGCGGCCCTGCTGGCCGTCCTGGGCGTCGGCTGCTCCGTCGGGCCGGGAGAGGACGCGGCGCCCGGGAGGTCGTCGGCCGCCGCGCCGTCGAGCTCCCCGACGGCGGCCCCGCGCTCACCCGCGCCGTCGTCGCCCCCTCCATCGCCCGCGCCCGCGCCCGCGGCCCCGCTGCGCTGGACGCCGTGCGAGCAGGGCTTCGACTGCGCGGTGCTGCCCGTCCCGCTGGACGAGGCCGACCCGTCGCGCGGCACGGTCGACCTGGCGCTGACCCGCCGCCCGGCCGAGGACCCGGACCGCCGGACCGGGTCGCTGCTCGTGAACCCGGGCGGGCCGGGCGCGTCGGCCGTCGAGTTCCTGCAGGCGGCCTGGGAGGGCGTGCCGCCCGCCGTGCGCGCCCGCTTCGACCTCGTGGCCTTCGACCCGCGCGGGGTGGGCCGCAGCGCGCCGGTGCGCTGCGGCTCGACCGCCGAGCTCGACCGCTGGTTCGCGCTCGACCCGGTCCCGGACGACGCCGCCGAGCTCGACGCGCTCGAGGCGGGCGGCGAGCGGCTCGTCGCGGGCTGCGCGCAGCGCGCGGGCGGGCTGCTCGAGCACCTGTCGACGGCGCAGGCCGCGGCCGACCTCGAGCGGGTCCGCGCGGCGGTCGGCGACGACCGGCTGACCTACCTCGGCTGGTCCTACGGCACGGCGATCGGCGCCGCCTACCTCGACCGCTTCCCGACGCGCGTGCGGGCGATGGTGCTCGACGGCGCGCTCGACCCGGCGCTGACCTGGGACGCGCTGCTGGCCGGTCAGGCGCGCGGCTTCGAGCGGGCCTTCTCGGCGTTCCTCGCCGACTGCGCGCGGGTCCGCTGCGCCTACCGCCGCCAGGTGGCCGGCGACCTGGGTGCCGCCTTCGACCGGCTCGCCGCGCGGGTCGACCGCGCGCCGCTGCGCGGGTCCGGCGACCGGCGGCTGGGGCCGGGCGAGCTGGCGCTCGGCGTCGGCGCGGCCCTCTACAGCTCGGCCTCGTGGCCGACGCTCGCGTCCGCCCTCGCGGCGGCCGAGCGCGGCGACGGCGGTCCGCTGCTCGCGCTGTCCGACAGCTACCTGTCGCGCGGACCGGAGGGCTACGCGAACACCAACGAGGCGAACCTCGCGGTGAACTGCGTCGACCGGCCCTGGCCGCGCGAGCGGGCGCCCTACGTGGCGCTGGCCGAGCGGGTGGCCGCGGACGCGCCGCGCTTCGGGCCCGCGATCGTCCTGTCCGGGCTCGCCTGCGCCTCCTGGCCGGTGCCGCCGCAGGGCGCGCCGGCGCGGGTGGCCGGGGAGGGCGCTCCGCCGGTCGTCGTCGTCGGCACCACGGGCGACCCCGCGACGCCGTACGCCTGGTCGGTGGCGCTCGCCGGGCAGCTGCGCTCGGGCGTCCTGCTGACGGTGCAGGGACAGGGCCACACCGCCTACCGGACGGGGGCGTCCCCGTGCCTGGTCGACGCCGTCGACGCCTACCTCGTCGAGGGCCGGGCGCCCGCGGCCCGGACCTGCTGACTCAGGACGAGCGCTCGCGCAGCCAGTGCACCGTCGCGTCCGGGCGGGCAGCCGGCGCCAGGTGCTCGGTGGTCGGGTGCTCGGCGGTCAGGTGCTCGGCGGTCAGGTGCTCGGGCGACAGGGGCTCGGTCAGGTGCTCGGCGGTCAGGTGCTGGGGCGTGAGCTGCACGGGGGTCGGGGAGTCGGGCGCCGGCTCGTCGAGGCTGGGAGGCCCGGGCACCGGGTGCTCGGGAGCCAGGTGCACGGGGGTCAGGTGCTCGGGCCGCAGGTGCGCCGGCAGCGGCACCTGCGGCACCTGCGGCGACGCGTCCTCGACGGCTCCCCAGGCCTCGTGCTCGGCGGCGAGCAGCGCGCGCAGGGCGTCGAGGTGGCTGTGCACCTGGTCGGCGGCGGCCGGCCCGTAGGCGGTCAGGCCGGCGACGGCCTCGTCGACCTCGCGGCGCCGGGCGAGCCAGTGCGCCAACCGGCGCAGCTCGTCGCGAAGGGCCTCGTCCACGGGAGGGAGACTGCCCCGCGCGAGCGTCCGGCGCAGCCGAACACCGCGACCGGACCGAAGACCGTCTGCAGGTCGGCGGCCGGTCTTGTAACTTCGCAGTGTGACCGCTCGATGACTCAGGATGACGGACGGCGCTGCGCGTGCTGACGGGCGCCGCCCTGGACGTCGACCTGGCCCTCGCCGAGGGCGGCCTGCGCACGCTGTTCCAGCCGATCGTCGACCTGGCGACCGACGAGGTGGTGGGCTACGAGGCGCTCAGCCGCGGCCCGGCCGGCAGCCGGCTCGAGGGGCCGGTCGCGCTGTTCGAGGCGGCCCGGGCGCTCGGGCGGCTGGCGGACCTCGACTGGGCCTGCCGCTGCCAGGCGTTCCGGACCGCGGCCGCCGGGCGCCTCGGTCCGCCGCAGCGGCTGTTCGTGAACGCCGAGCCGCAGGTGCTGGGCTCGGCGTGCCCGCAGCACCTGCTGCGCGACTGGGTCTCCGCGCACCGCCGGCTGCGCGTCGTCATCGAGGTGACCGAGCGGTACCTGTGCGACGCACCCGGCGAGCTCCTGCGGGTCGCCGCGACGCTGCACGAGCTGGGCTGGGAGGTGGCGCTGGACGACGTCGGGGCGAACGACGCCGGGGTCGCGCTGCTGCCGGTGCTGCGGCCGGACGTCGTGAAGCTCGACATGGCGCTGCTGGCGCCGCGGCCCACCCGCGCCCAGCGGCAGGTGCTGCGCGCGGTGGAGGCCTACGTGTCGGCGTCCGGCGCCGCGGTCGTCGCCGAGGGCATCGAGACCGAGCAGCACCGGCGCCGGGCCGTCGCCCTGGGCGCCGACTGGGGGCAGGGCTGGCTGCTCGGGCGCCCCGAGCCGCTGGCCGAGCAGCGGACGGGCGGCCCGTCCTACAAGCCCCCGCGCGTGCGGGAGCGGGAGGGCGCCGACCCGCGCGTGCGCACCGACCCGTACGCGCTGCTCGCCGCCGCCCAGGAGCGGCGCTGCCAGGGCGAGCACGCGCTCGTCGAGGCGCAGGTCGTGGCCGAGGTCGGCCAGGCCTGCGAGGACGCCCTCGCGCTGAGCGGCGGCTCGCTGCTGCTCGTCGCGCTCGGGCGCTCCGAGCTCGCCCCGGCCGGCCTGCGGGCGCTGCTCGGGCGGCTGCGCGACGTGTGCGCGCTCGTCGTGCTGCTCACCGGCGACCGCGACGCGCGACCGCACCCGTCGGTGCGCACGACCGAGCTGGACGACGCCGACCCGTTGCGCTCGGACGCCGCCGTCGCCGTGCTCTCGCCCGAGCGGGCCCTGGCGTTCCACGCCCGGCAGTCGCGCGACGGGGCGTGGAGCGCGCGCCGCACGACCGACGGCGAGGAGGTCGGCGAGCTCGTGCGCGCGCTGCTCACCCGCGCTGCGCCCGTGCTCACGCCGGCGGTCGTCGACGTCCGCTGACGCACGGTCAGGCCCCGGCGGCGTGGATCACCCGAACAGCCCTGCTGCACGGTCCTCCGCGGCGCCGATGGGTGGCGTACGACCAAGGAGGTCCCCATGAGCGCAGACGTCCCGCGCCTGTCCCTGCTGTCCCCCGTCCCGCCGTCCCCGACGGCCGGCCTCACCGACGTCCGTCCGGACGGCGTCATGGGCCTGCTGTCCGACCACCTGCCGCTGACGCTGCTGCTGGACCTCGCCCTCGGCGTGCGCTCGACCGAGGTCTACGAGGCCGAGCCCGCCGACCTGTCCTGGGTGCACCGCCAGGTCGGTTGAGCCCAGGACGCCCGGCCCGGGCCGTCCTCGGACCCGGGTCGGGCGGAGCGGAGCGGGGCCCGGTCCTCACGCGCTGAGGTCGACCACGACCTTCAGGCCGGTGCGCTGCGCGGCCGCGGCGAAGGCCCCGCCGACGTCCTGCAGGGGGTAGCGGTGCGAGATGACGGAGGCCGCGTCGACGACGCCGCGCTGCACGAGGTCGATCGCCCGCGGGTAGACCTCGCCCATGCGCCGCGCCACGGCGATCGTCAGCCCCTTGCGCCGCGCCACCGACGCCGGGAACGTCGTGACGTCGTCGTCGGGGATGCCGACCAGGACGACCCGGCCGCCCGGGCGCGCGGCCCGCACCGCCAGCTCCACGGCGGGCGCGGCGCCGACGACCTCCAGGACGACGTCCACGCCGGGCGAGCCGATCCCGGTCGTGAACATGCCGGCGGGCGCGAGCTCGGCGGGGTCGAGCACGACGTCGGCGCCGGCCCGCAGGGCGGCCTCGCGCCGGTGGGCGAGCGGCTCGACCGCGACGACGCTGGCGGCTCCGGCGGCGCGGGCGACCTGCACGAGCAGCAGCCCGATCGGTCCGCAGCCGACGACCGCGACCGACGCACCGAGCCGGACGTGCGCGAGGTCGACCGCGTGCAGCGCGACCCCGAGCGGCTCCAGCACGGTGCCCTCGCCGGGGGTGACGCCCGGCGGCAGCTCGTGCAGCTGCGCGTCCGGCCACGCGACGAGCTCGCGCAGGCCGCCGTCGACCGACCCGTGCCCGGCGAAGCGGACGGTCGGGCAGAGGTTCCGGTGCCCGGTCAGGCAGGTCTCGCAGCGGCCGCAGGGCACGGCGGGGTCGAGGGCGACCGGCCGGCCCTCGAGCGGGCCGGACACCACGACGCCGCTGACCTCGTGGCCGAGCACGAGCGGCGTCGCGAGCTGGGCGTCGCCGATGCCGCCGTCGGTGTACCAGTGCAGGTCGGAGCCGCACAGCCCCACGGCCTGCACCCGCACGAGGCTCTCGCCCGGCGCCGGCACGGGTGCCGGCTCCTCGTGCAGCCCGAGCTGTCCCACTGCCGCCAGTCGCGCCACCTGCACGGTGCGCCGCCCCTCGTCGTCGTCCTCCGTCCGCGCCGGACGGAGGTCCGCCGGCCCGTGCCGCTGGACAGGCGCCGGCGCAGCGTCGACGCTGTCCGCGGGTCGCAACCGCCGCCGTCTGTCCGCCGCGACGGTCCCACAGGGTGTGAGCGCTCACAGCGCGGCCCCCCTGTTCCGACTCGCCGCGCAGCCCAGCGCCTTGACGC
>CAXTFU010000235.1:0-6436 GCA_964243385.1 uncultured bacterium
GCTCGGACGAGCCGCTGCGTGTACGCGGACAGTGGCAGACGGTGACTCCGGGCGGCACGTCGGGCCTATGCTGCGTCGACGATCGGCGAGCCCCCGCGTCCCTGTCGCCCGCGCTGTCGGGACGTCTCGGGGACGGCGTGGGACGACGACCGTCGTCGAGGCGGTGGCCACGGTGCCCGATTCCCAGGGAGTGCGCTGGACGTGCAGGACTCAGAAGCATTGATGCGGTGGAAGCTCCTCGTGGCCTTGTTGCCACGACACCCGCAGGAGTTCCTGGGAAGGGTGTCGGGATACGTCGACGTGCGCTCGGAGCACTTCTTCACCGAGCGCCTGTACGGGAAGCCGCCGCAGTACGAGACCGTGGACGAGCAGACGGTGCAGCAGACGGTCGAGGCACACCTGGGCGACGTGTCCGCGATCCTCGCCGAGCCGGCCCTGGCCGAGGTCGAGGAGTCCGTCCGCGGAGCCTGGCAGCGGATCCGTCATGACGGTGCGGGCGACACGGAGTGGGGCGCCGACTCCATGCTCGCGCGCTACTGCTACGTCGTGGCCAGGCTGCTCAAGCCGACCACCGTCGTCGAGACGGGCGCCTCGTACGGTGTGAGCTCGGCCTTCTTCCTGGCGGCGATCATGCAGAACGGGCACGGGACGCTCCACAGCGTGGACCTGCCCGCCCTGCGGCCCGGCTTCGAGCGGTACTGGGGAGCTGCGGTGCCCGAGGACCTGCGGGTGAACTGGGAGCTCCACCGGGGAGCCAGTCGACAGGTCCTGCCGCAGGTCCTGCGCAGGACCGGGCAGGTCGACGTCTTCCTCAGCGACAGCCTGCACTCCTACCGCTCCATGAGCTGGGAGTACCGGACGGTCTGGCCGCACCTGCGGCCAGGAGGTGTGCTCCTGTCCGACGACGTCATGATCAACCGGGCCTTCGCCGAGGTCCAGGGATGGGGTCCGGAGTTCTCGAGCGTCGTCCGGGACGCGGACAGGCGACCGCTGTTCAGCGAGTCCAAGCCCGCCAAGTTCGGCATCGCGATGAAGGCCGGGTCGTAGCGCTCGACCGTCGGGGTGCGGCAGCCGGCCCGGCGGTCGCAGCCCGGCTGTCAGCCTGGTCCGCCCGCCGACGACCACGGTCGGCGGCCGCCGGCTGACGGGGGTGTCGGCGTGCCTGGACGCAGGGGCCGACTGACGCCTTCCGGGCGGCACCTCGCCCCGCGCGGCACCCCCCGAGCCATGCGCGGCAGTGCTGCGAAGCGGGTCGATCGAGTGCTCGCTCACGCTTCCGGGTGGACCTGGCACGACCGGCCGCGCCGCGCAGACTGCCATGGTTGACTCGAGAAATGGAACAGCAACGGGTTTTCGACGAGCCCGTTGGCGGCGTCGGCACGACCTACCGCCAGGCCGTGCGCCGACTTGCGATGCACCAGAAGACCGCCAAGGGCGCCCCGGCCTATTCGCGCTACGTGAACCGGCCGGCCGGGCGCCATCTCGCCGCACTGGCATTCGCCCTGCGATGGACGCCGAACCAGGTGACCGCGCTGAGCGCCGTCTGCTCGTTCTCGGCGCTGCTGCTGGTCGTGCTGGTGCGCCCCGGCATGCCCATGGCCGCCTTCGTCTCGGCCCTGCTGGTCCTGGGCTACGCGCTGGACTCCGCGGACGGTCAGCTCGCGAGGCTCCGCGGCGGCGGCTCACCGGCGGGGGAGTGGCTGGACCACGTCATCGACGCCTGGAAGGACGTCTTCGTCCACGCGGCGGTGCTCATCTCGTTCTACCGCTTCGAGGAGCCTTCCGGCGGCGAGCTGCTGGTCCCGTTGGCCTACCTGTGCGAGGCGTCCGCCTTCTTCTTCACCATCATGCTCACCGACTCGCTGCGGCGTCTGCACGGCAGCCGGTCCAAGACCGGGTCCGCGGTCCGGGCGCCGCTCTGGCGGTCCCTCGCGGCGTTGCCGAACGACTACGGCCTGCTGTGCCTGACGTTCCTGCTGCTGCCCCTGCACGAGGTGTTCCTCGTCGTGTACGGCCTCATGGTGCTGGGCGCCACGCTCTTCTTCGCGGCAGCGCTGGTGGCCTGGTACCGCGAGGTGTCGCGTCTCGGGTCGCCGGCGCCGGTCCTCGCTCCTGCGCCGTAGTCCGTGCCGGAGCGAGCTGGGGTCGGCCGCCTGCGCCCAGCCCCGGTCCCACTGCCCGCTGTCCCACTGCCCGCTGTCCCACTGCCCGCTGTCCCACTGCCGGGACGCCCGCTGACCGACCCGCCGCCCCGGCGCGTCCCGGACGCGAACGCCTCCGCAGCGCCACGGGAGGTGCCGGATGCCGATCCTGACGCAGGATGAGCGCGTGAGCGGTGTTCCCCGAGCTGTCGCCCGGCTGGCGCCGACGGCGAGACCGGCCGTCGCACTGCTGGCGCTCGTCGGTGTCCTGGTCGGTTCGGCCTCGGTCTGGGCCTGGGGCCTGGACGAGCACGTCCGCAGGCTGACGGTGGCCGAGCGCACCCGGCCTGCGCCGCTCGGACCCCCCGGGCCCGACAACACCGGGGTGCCGGCCGGGACGGTCCTGACCCCGTACGTCGGCGACCTGGTCGTCAAGACCCCCGGCGCGGTCTACGACTCGCTCGACATCCACGGCTTCGTGCGGATCAAGGCGCGGAACGTCACGATCCGACGTTCCATCGTCCGAGGCGGCCCCGCGTCGGTGAGCACGGGGCTCATCAAGGTCACGGACCCGGCTGCCACCGGCTTCCTGCTCGAGGACAGCGAGCTCGTCCCGTCCGAGCCGTCGGTCTTCGTCGACGGCATCCACGGTGCCAACTTCACGTTGCGCCGCGTCGAGGCGCGCGGCGCGGTCGATCTGGTGAAGGTCTTCGGCGATCACGTCCTCGTCGAGCGTTCCTGGCTGCACGGTGCGCGCGACTTCGACGCAGACCCGAGCCACGACGGCGGCCCGACGCACAACGACGGCGTCCAGGTCCTCGCGGGGCGCGACATCGCGCTGGTCGAGAACACCATCGCGGGCGCCTCGAACGCGGCGGTGCAGGTCACGCAGGACGTCGGAGCGGTGGCGGACCTGCGCCTGGAAGGCAACTGGTTGGACGGCGGTGGGTGCACCGTCAACCTCGCCAAGAAGCCGCAGCGGACCATGGGAGCGGTGCTGGTCCGGGACAACGTCTTCGGTCCGTCGGCGCGCCACGCCGGGTGCCATCTGCTGGCCAGCCGCGGCACGGCGCTGTCGGTCGGCGAGAACCGGACCTCGACCGGTCCTCCCGTCGCCGTGCAGTGGACCGACTGACCGCTGCTCGTCACGCTGCGTCACCCTCTGCCCCGCAGGCGGGTCCCTGCGGTCCGGACGTCGTGGACATATGCACGCAGCGTCACGCGGGTTCGTCGAGACCGCCTCGCTGACGAGCTTCGGGCCGTACCGTGAGAGGCCACCGGTGGTTGCCCTGGCAACGTCCTCCGGTCGGCACCGAGGGAGACGTTCCATGAGCCGTTCCACCAGCCTGCTGAGCCCCGGACGCGACGGCGGTCGCCGCAGGCGCAGTGCCCTCGTGGTGGTCGCGGCGCTCGTCCTCGGGCCGCTGTTCCCGGGGCTCGCGGCCGCCGACACGGCAGCCCTCGCGCCTGCACCGGCCACGGTGTCTGCCGACGCGCTGCCGACGGTGCAGATCAACGGCGTCGTCTGGTCCCAGGTGATCGTCGGCGACCGGGTGTACGCCACCGGCGACTTCACCTCCGCGCGGCCCGCCGGGTCGCCGGCAGGCACGAACGAGACACCGCGCTCCAACATCCTGGCCTACAGCATCAGCACGGGTGCCCTCATCACCTCCTGGGCGCCGACCCTGAACGCTCAGGGCCTGGCGCTCACCGCCTCGCCGGACGGCTCCACCGTCTACGTGGCCGGCGACTTCACCTCCGTGAGCGGGGTGAGCCGCTACCGGTTGGCGGCGCTGGACGCAGCCACAGGTGCCGTCCGGCCCAGGCCGGACGCCGGGCTGGACGCCCGTGCCGGTGCCCTGGCCGTCTCCGGGGACGCGCTGTACGTCGGCGGCATCTTCAGCTCCGCCGGCGGTGCAGCGCGCTCGCGGCTGGCGGCCTTCTCGCTGAGCACCGGACAGCTGCTCCCGTGGGCACCGGGCGCCAACGCCGAGGTGACCGCGCTGACGGCTCCGGCGGGCAGCGGCAAGGTCGTGGTCGGGGGGCGGTTCACGCAGCTCGGGACGGCCGCTGACTACGGCCTCGGCGCGGTGGACGCCGTGACCGGCGCCTCGCTGCCCTTCGCCGCCAACGCCGTCGTCCGCAACGCGGGCACCGCGGCGAGCATCACGGCCCTCACCAACGACGGGACCCAGGTCTACGGGACCGGCTACACGTTCGGCTCGGGCGGGAATTTCGAGGGCTCCTTCGCCGCGGCCGTCTCGGACGGCACGCTGGCCTGGGTGAACGGGTGCCGGGGCGACACCTACGACAACGCGGTGGTCGGCAGCGTCCTCTACAACGTCTCGCACACGCACGACTGCAGCATGGTCGGTGGCCTCCCGCAGACCGAGCCGTGGACCTACCAGCGTGCGGCGGCCACGACCACCACGCCGTCGGCCGGCGGCCGGGTCAACAACGGCGGCAGCTTCAGCGGTCGACCGGCCGCAGACCTGCTGCACTGGCTCCCGACGCTGTCCGCGGGCACCTACACCGGCCAGACGCAGGCCGCCTGGTCGGTGGAGGCCAACAGCAGCTACGTCGTCCTCGGCGGGGAGTTCCCGACGGTCAACGGGGTCGCGCAGCAGGGGCTGGTCCGCTTCGCGGTGAGAGACCTGGCGCCGAACAAGCAGGGGCCGCAGGGCTACGCGGAGCTGGCTCCGACGCTGGTCGAGCTGGCGCCGGGGACGGTGCGCGTCGCGTGGAGGTCCGCGTGGGACCGGGACGACCAGCGCCTCACCTACGAGGTCCTGCGCGGTGAGCGGCTGAGCACGGCGGAGGTCCTCTCGACGAGGACTGCGGACACGAACTGGTGGACCCGTCCGCCGGCGGCCCACCACGACACCACGGCGCCGGCTGGTGCGTCCGTCAGCTACCGCGTCCGGGTCACCGACCCGTCCGGCAACGTGCAGGTCGGTCCGACCGTGGCCATCACGACCGCAGGCGGCGCCGGCAGCGGCAGCGCCTACGCCAACGCCGTCCGCACCGACGGGCCGTCCTCCTACTGGCGGCTCGGTGAGAGCAGCGGGGTCGCCTACGACTGGGCCGGCGCGCAGGACCTGACGCTCGCCGCCAGCACGGTCCGGGGCGCGACCGGCGCCCTGGCCGCAGACAGCAGCACGGCGGTGACCCTGCCCGGAGACAGCACCCTGCCGGCCACCACCAAGGCCTCCCAGCCGGCCCCGGGCCAGTACACGGTGGAGGCGTGGTTCAGGACCACCTCCACCAACGGCGGCAAGATCATCGGCTTCGGGAGCAGCAGCACGGGCAACAGCGGCACCTCCGACCGACACGTCTACCTGACCAACACCGGCCAGCTGGTGCACGCCGTGCAGAGCGGCTCGGTCCGCAGCCAGACCACCACCACCCGGTACAACGACGGGCAGTGGCACCACGTGGCCGGTTCCGTCGGCCCGGCGGGCATGCAGCTGGTCGTCGACGGTGCGGCCGTGGCCACCGACGCCGGTGTGACGAGGGCAACGCAGGAGATGGCCGGCTTCTGGCGGGTCGGCGGCGACAGCCTCAGCGGCTGGCCCTCCAGGCCGAGGAGCGGTGCCCTGGCCGGCAGTCTCGACGAGGTGGCGGTCTACCCGGCGCAGCTGTCGGTCGCGCAGCTCGCCAAGCACCGCGACGTGGGCAGGGGCGTCAACGCCGTTCCTGCGGCAGCCTTCACGTCCACCTCGACCGGACTCACCGCGTCGTTCGACGCCGGCACGTCGAGCGATCCTGAGGGTCCGATCGCCTCCTACGCCTGGAGCTTCGGGGACGGGTCGACGGGCACCGGCGCCACGACGTCGCACACCTACGCGGCGGCCGGCACCTATCAGGTCGGCCTCACCGTCACCGACGGCGGCGGCCTGACCTCCACGACGGTCAGGACGGTCAGCGTGGTGGAGCCCAACCGGCTGCCTGCGGCGGCGTTCACCTCGACGTCGCAGGACCTGGTGGCGAGCCTGGACGGCTCGACGTCCGCGGACAGCGACGGGACGATCGCGTCCTGGGCGTGGGCGTTCGGTGACGGCACCACCGGCACGGGTGCGCGGGTGTCGCACACCTACGCGGCGGCCGGCACCTACGCGGTGCAGCTGACGGTCACCGACGACGACGGCGCGACCGGGACGGTGACCAGGTCGGTCACGGTGACCGCAGCACCGGTCCCGAACCGGGTGCCTGCGGCGGCGTTCACCTCGTCGTCGCAGGGCCTGGTGGCGAGCCTGGACGGCTCGACGTCCGCGGACAGCGACGGGACGATCGCG
>CAXTFU010000235.1:6536-7376 GCA_964243385.1 uncultured bacterium
CGGCCGGCACCTACGCGGTGCAGCTGACGGTCACCGACGACGACGGCGCGACCGGCTCCACGAGCAGGAGCGTCACAGTGAGCAGCCCGGTCACGCCGGCGCTCCTCGCGACCGACAGCTTCACCCGCACGCTCACCGGTGGCTTCGGCGTCGCTGACACGGGCGGCGCGTGGACGACAGCCGGCCGCGCGGCGGACCTGACGGTCGGCGGCGGCGTGGGCCGCATCGCGCTGCCCACCGCGGGCGCGCAGAACGCTGCGTACCTCGGCTCGGTGTCCTCGAGCGACACCCAGGTCGGGCTGGCGCTGTCGGTCGACAGAGCCGCCACGGGCGGCGGCGTCTACGTCAGCGTCATCGGGCGACGGGTCGGTGCGGACGACTACCGCACGAAGCTCCGCTTCCTGTCCACCGGCCAGGTGACCGTGGCACTGGCCCGGGGCGCAGCGGGCACCGAGACCGGGCTGGGCAGCGTCGTCACCCTGCCCGGCAGCTACGTCCCAGGGCAGGTCCTGCAGGTCCGGCTGCAGGTGTCCGGGACCGGCACCACCACGCTGCGCAGCAAGGTGTGGGCGTCCGGTGCGGCCGAGCCGTCGGCGTGGACGGTGTCGGCGACCGACACGACGGCCAGCCTGCAGTCCGCTGGCTCCGTCGGCGTGCTGAGCTACCTCTCGGGCAGCGCGACCAACGCCCCCGTCGTCACGTCGTTCGACGACCTGTCGGTCGGCCCGCGGCCGTGAGGTGCGAGCCGGTCCCAGCGCGCCGCACGGACGACGCGCCTCGCCCGATGGACGCAGGGGCCGTCCGGTGAGTGGGGTGGTGCTGCGCGACGACGAGACCGAG
>CAXTFU010000236.1:0-7284 GCA_964243385.1 uncultured bacterium
CTCCTCCACCGTCGCGGCGGACGCCACCGCCTCCGGCCGCGCGGCGCGGGTGCTGACCGTCGGCGCCAGCGTCCGGGCCCGGCTGACCGCCCCGACCGCGGGCAGCCGCCTGGTCGTCCGGCTGCGCAGCGCCTCGCCGACCGGCACGGCACGGGCGGTCGTCACCGTCGACGGCCGGCGCAGCGCCCTGCTCGCCGCGGGCACGGGCTGGCGCGACGTCGTCGTCCCCGGTCCGTTCACCGCCGGGCCGCACGTCGTCGTGGTGTCCCCCTCCCGCGCCAGCGCCGCCCGCCTGCCCGTCGACCGGCTCGGCTTCGTGGTGCCTGGTGCCCCGACCCGCACCGCCCCGGCCCGCACCGCCCCGGCGCCCGCCCGCTCAGCGACGCCGCCGGGAACGACCACCGGGACGCCCACCACCACGGCCACCACCACCAGGACGGCCACCGCCGCCGCGACGACAGCCCTCGACGACGCCTACGAGAGCGGCATCGTGGCGCTCGTCAACGCCGCCCGGACCTCCGCCGGGCTCCGTCCGCTGGCGGTCTCGTCCTGCGCCGACCGCTACGCCGAGGCGTGGTCGGCCACCATGGCGAGCACCGGCGTCTTCGCGCACCGCAGTCCCCTCAGCCCCCTGCTGAGCGCCTGCGCCGCCACCGCCGTCGGCGAGAACATCGCCTACGGCTCGGTGACCGCCGACCAGATGATGAGCATGTGGATGAACAGCCCGGGCCACCGCGCGAACATCCTCGACCCGCGCTTCACGGTGATCGGCGTGGGCGCCGTCCGGACGGCCACCGGGCGGGTCTACGGCACGCAGAACTTCCTGCGCCGCTGACCGGCGGCACGACCGCGCGCCGGCCCGTGCGGTCCGGGGCGCCGGTCGGCTGAGCACCCGCCGAGCGCACGCCGCCGCGTGCAGGGGCACGCGCCCGAGCGCCGGACGACGTCCGGCCCGGACGCGCACCGGCCCGGTCGACCGAGGTCGACCGGGCCCGGAGCGCGTGCGAGGTCAGGCGTCCGGGTCCTCCGACGGCGCGGCGGACGGGGCGGTCGACGGCGTGGCGGCGTCCTCGTCGGTGCCGTCCGGACCGTGGCCACCGTGCCCACGGCCACCGCGGCCGAAGCGCAGCGGCTCGTCGAGCCGCTCCGTGATCCGGGTCTGCAGCTCGGTCGCGCGCCCGTCGGCCTGCGCCTGGGTGAGCCGGCCGTCCGCGACCGCGTCGGCCAGGCGGGTCTTCGCCGCTGCGACGAGCTTCGAGACGAGGACGTCCGTGCTGACGCCCTCCTGCTCGGCGAGGTCGGCCAGCGAGCTGCCGTCCTCGGCCGCGGTGCGCAGCTCGTCGACGGTCAGGCCGAGCGCCTCGGCCGCGGCCTCGAGCTGCAGGCCGCCTCCCGGGCCGCCGCCGTGCCCGCCCCGCAGGCCCTCGGGCCGGGCCTCGGCCAGCGTCTCGGCGACCTCGTCGGCCTGCGCCTGGGTCAGGCTGCCGTCGGACACCAGGCCCTTCAGGGCGTCCTTCAGGGAGGTGACGCGCTCGGCGAGCGCCGTGGTGTCACCGGTGGCGGCGGAGGCGACGGCGGGCGCGACGAGCGCGGCACCGACGACGCCCGTCAGGCCGAGCGCGCCGGCGAGCGCGTAGGTGGCGATCTTGCTGCGCATCTGGGATCTCCTCGGTCGGTGGCGGGCCGGGTCGGCGCGCCGTGCTCCGAGCATCGGCGGCGTTCCTGTCACGGACCTGGGACGGACCTGGGAGTCCGTGCGGCGTCCGCGTCGGTGCCCGGCTCGGTGCCCGCGTCGGTGACCGCCGTCCCGAGGGCCGGCAGGCGGACGACGAACGACGTGCCGCGCCCGGGCTCGCTGTCGACCTCGACCGTCCCGCGGTGGGCCGCGACGATCGCCGCGACGATCGACAGCCCGAGGCCGGTGCCGGTGGTGGCGGTGCCGACCCGCGTGCGTGAGGCGTCCGCGCGGTAGAAGCGCTCGAACACGCGCGCTGCGACGTCCGGGGCCATGCCGGCGCCGTCGTCGCGCACCTCGAGCACGACCTCGCGACCGGTCCGCTGCACCCGGACGTCGACGGCGGTCCCGGCAGCGGTGTGCGCGACGGCGTTGCCGACGAGGTTCGTCGCGACCTGGTGCAGGCGCGCGTCGTCCCCCGACACGACGGGCGGGCCGTCACCGGTCACCGGCTCGAGCCGCACGGCGTGCGTGGCGCCGTGGACGGTCTGCGCGGCGGAGACCACGTCGGCCACGACGCTCAGCAGGTCGACCGGGTCCTGGCGCAGGGGTCGCGCCTGGTCCAGGCGGGCCAGCAGCAGCAGGTCCTCGACGAGCAGCCCCATCCGCGACGCCTCGTCCTCGATGCGCCGCATGACCTGCGCCAGCTGCTCCGGCTCGCTGGCCGCGCCCTGGCGGAAGAGCTCGGCGAAGCCACGGATCGAGGTCAACGGCGTGCGCAGCTCGTGGCTGGCGTCCGCGACGAAGCGCCGCATCCGGACCTCCGACGCGCGCGCCTCGACCTCGGACCGCTGCTGGGCGCTGTAGGCGCTCTCGAAGCGGTCGACCATCGCGTTGAACGACGCCGACAGGCTGCCGACCTCCGTGCGCGGGTCGGCCGGCGGCACGCGGACGCTGAGGTCGCCGGCGGCGATCGCGTGCGCGGTGTGCTCGACGTCGAGCAGCGGCCGCAGGCTGCGCCGCACCGCCAGGCCGGCCAGGACCCCGCCGGCGGCCAGCGCCAGCACCCCGACCGCAGCGTCGATGAGCAGCAGGCGGGAGACGGTGTCCTCGACGCCGTCGAGCGGGACCGCCACGACCACGGTCCCGCCGGCGACCGTGGAGGCAGCGAGCACCCGCCACTGCCGTCCCCCGTCCACGTCGCCGACGTCGGTCGGCTCGTCCGGCAGGTCCTGCGGGTCGACGACGTCCGGTCCGCCGCTGACGTCGTCCGGCGTGGCGTCGCCGACGAGCGTTCCCGAGGCGTCGTAGACGAGCGCCGTCACGGCGACGTCGCGCCGGGGTCCGCGCCGCTCCCCCTGGGGGAAGCCGCCCCGGCCGTCCGCCAGGTCCTCGAGGCTCTGCCCGAGCTGGGTGTCGATGCGCTGCACGAGGTAGGTGCGCAGCGCCACCGTGCCGGCCAGGCCCGTCGCCAGCACCACGAGCGCGATGGTGACGAGCAGCAGCGCGATGAGCTGGGTGCGCAGCGGCAGGCGGGCGAGCCGCGCGGTCACGCGGTCGGTGCCTTGGGCTGCCGCAGGACGTAGCCGACGCCGCGGACGGTGTGCAGCAGCCGCGGCTCGCTCAGGTCGATCTTGCGGCGCAGGTAGGAGACGTAGGACTCGACGACGTTGCCGTCACCCCCGAAGTCGTAGTTCCAGACGTGCTCGAGGATCTGGCGCTTGCTGAGCACCCGGCCGGGGTTCTGCATGAAGTAGCGGAGCAGGTTGAACTCGGTCGGCGAGAGCTCGACCTGCCGGTCGCCCTCCCAGACCTCGTGCGTCTCGTCGTCCAGCACCAGGTCGGCGTAGGACAGCCGGGCCGACTCGGGCTCGGGAGCGGCCGTGGCCCCCGAGGTGCGGCGCAGGATGGAGCGGATGCGGGCGACGACCTCCTCGAGGCTGAACGGCTTGGTCACGTAGTCGTCGCCGCCGATGGTCAGGCCCTGCACCCGGTCCTCGGTGGCGTCCTTGGCGGTGAGGAACAGCACCGGCACCTGGTCGCCCTTGCCCCGCAGGGTCGAGGCGACGGCGAAGCCGTCCAGCCCGGGCATCATCACGTCGAGCACCAGCAGGTCGGGGTCGAACTCCCGCACCCGGTTCAGGGCGTCCGCGCCGTTGGTCGCGGTGGCGACCTCGAAGCCGGCGAAGCGCAGGCTCACCGACAGCAGCTCGAGGATGTTCGGCTCGTCGTCGACGACGAGCAGTCGCGCCTCGGGCGCACGGGTGACGGTCATGGGCGGGAGCTCCGATCTCGGGGGTGCGCTCAGCCTCTGCGGACACCCTGCCAGGTCCCTGCACGGTTCCTGTGCGTCCGCTGTGAGCGGCGCAGGAAGCCCTCGCCCCCGACGTGCATCCTGACGGCATGCACCACTTCCTGCAGACAGGCCGCCTGGTGCTCCGCCCGTTCACCGCGGACGACGCGGAGCTGCTCGTCGAGCTGGACAGCGACCCTGCGGTGATGCGCTACCTGACCGGCGGCGAGCCGACCTCGCCCGAGCTCGTCCGGCAGCGCGACCTGCCGGGGATCCTGCGTGGCGACGAGCGGTGGGCCGGCAGCTTCGGCGTCTTCGCTGCCGAGGACCGGGACAGCGGTGCCTTCGTCGGCTGGTTCCTCCTGCGTCCCGAGTCCGGAGGTCCGCTGGACGAGTCGAGCTCGGCTACCGGCTGCGCCAAGCGGCCTGGGGCCGGGGACTGGCCACCGAGGGCTGCCGGGCCCTGCTGGACGAGGCCTTTTCGGCGCTCGACGTGCGCCTGGTGTGGGGCGAGACGATGTCCGCGAACACGGCCTCGCAGCGGGTGATGCAGAAGGTGGGGATGGCCGTCGCGCAAGAGATCCCCAACCCCCGAGGACATGCAGATGGTCGAGGGGGCTGAGCGCGGCGGCTTCCGCTTCGAGATCACGAGGGAGCAGTGGAGCGCGGGAGCCCAGCACGCCTCCAGCGACCCTCACGGACGCAGCACCCGGGCAACGGCCGGGTCAGTCGACGATCTCGCCGCGCGGGCTCGACAGGAGCACGGCCAGTCGGTCCCGCCAGGCCTGCAGCGCCTCCGGCGTCAGGCGCGGCCACCCGGTCACCTCCTCGAGCACCCGGCGGGGAGCGCGACTGCGGTACGAGCGGGTGGGGTTGCCCGGGAACTTCTTGTCGGTGACGTTCGGGTCGTCCTCGTACGGGCCGGCCGGCTCGACGCGGTACACGTGCGGCACCGATCGCCGGGCGCGAGCTCCGCGGCGAGCTCGGCAGCCAGGCCGGCGCCGTCGACCAGCGCGGTGAAGTAGACGTGGCGCGACCTCGGGCCGGTAGTTCGACCGGCGGCCCGCCGTCAGGAGCTCGCCCGGCCGCAGGTCAGCCACGGTGCCGTGGAAGAACGGGCCGTCGTCGAGGGGCTCGGGCATCGTCCGCTCCTGCTGTGGGGTCGAGGGGACCGGGAGGGCCGCCCGAGGCGAGCTGCTGCCGCAGGCCGTCCGCTCGCCTCGACAGCGCGCACGCGCAGGAGGGCAGCATGGCACCGTCCTCGTCCGCTCGGCACCGGACGGAGCACCGTCGCACGGAGCGGGAGCGCCTCCACGTCCCCGTCTCGGACCTGGCCTCGGGCGCTCCGCGAGCAGCGCCGGTGGGCGTACGTTCGGGCCGTGGCCACCCTCGACGACGTCCGCCGCCTCGCGCTCGCCCTGCCCGGGACCGACGAGCACGCTTCCTACGGCGGCGCGCCGTCGTGGCGCGTCCGGGGGAAGTCGTTCGTGTGGGAGCGCCCGCTCGGCAAGAAGGACGTGGCCGAGGTCGGCGAGCGGGATGACGTCCTCGGGGTGCACGTCGCCGACGAGGGCGTGAAGCGCGCGCTCATCGAGGACGACCCGGCCGTCTTCTTCACGACCAGCCACTTCGACGGGCACGCATCGGTGCTCGTGCGGCTCGCCGAGATCAGCCAGTCCGACCTGGAGGAGGTCGTGACGGAGGCCTGGCGCGTCCGGGCGCCGAAGCGCCTGCGGGACGGCTGACCGCGGCCCTCCTGCGGGTGGCCGCGCAGGGCAGCGGCACGTCCAGCCGGTGCACAGCCACCGCCCAGGCCTCCCCCAGCCTGCGGGAGGACCAAGGAGGCATGACCCCTGCCACCGCCGTCGTCCTCCTCCGCCGCCGTCCTGGCCGCCGCCGCTCGCGGCGCGTCCCCGCGACCCTCACCCCGGTGCGCCGGGTTCCTGCGCCGGCAGGAGGCCCCGTTCGCGCCGTCGTCGTGCCGTACGCGGGCGTCGGCGCGGCGGACGTGCCGCACCCCTCGCAGCTGCCGGTCCCGGACGCGCGTGCGCCCCGGGTGCTGGTGCTCGACCTGCCCGGGGCTCTGACGCTGCGGCTCGTCGGGACCCGGTGGCGCGTGCTGCCCGCAGCGACCACGCGCCCTCCGGTCGAAGGGGTGGTCGCGGAGCTGGTCGTCGCGCCGGTCGCCGACGTGCCCGGCCTGCGGGCGCTGCAGGCCCGCTGCCCCGGTGCGGCGGTGCTCGCGGTCCTGCCGGCCGACGCCGGCAGCGGGCTCGTGGTGGCGCTGCTGGACGCCGGCGCAGCGGCCTGCGTGCGCGGCAGCAGCGCCGACGACGTCGCCGCGCACCTGGCCGCCCTCACCCGTCGCCTGCGCGCCAGGGCCTGACGAGGTGACCGCCGTGACCGTGGCCCTCCTGCTCGCCGCCCTCGGCGCTGCCTCGCTCGGCCTGTGGGCCTCGACCGGGGTCGGGACGTGAGGCCCTGACCCGCCCTGGGCCTCGACCGGTGTCGGACCCGGTGCGCCGCCGGGCGGGCCTGCCCTGTGGGACCGTCGACCTCCCGCCCGAGGAGATCCCGTGCTGAAGCTGCTGCTCGTCGTCGCCGTGCTCGCCGTCGTCGCCGTCCTGGCGCGCCGCAGCCGGCGCAGCGCACCCGGGCCGCACGCCTCGTCCGGCGCGTCGGTCTCGCAGGCCCGCGCCGCGAAGCTCGCCGCCGAGCAGGCCGTCATCAGCCGGCAGGGCGGCCAGGGCGCCGGCCAGGGCGGCATCGGCGGCAGCGGCTGACCCTCACGGGTCGGACAGCAGCCCCGAGCGCCGGGCGACCGCCACCGCCTCCGTGCGGCTCGTGGCCTGCAGCTTGGCCAGCAGGTTCGACACGTGGACGCTCACCGTCTTGGCGCTGATGAACAGCACCTGCCCGATCTCGCGGTTGCTGCGGCCCTGGGCGACCAGCTGCAGCACCTCCTGCTCGCGCGCGGTCAGCGCAGCCGCCGAGGCGTCGGCGGACGCCGCCGCAGGACCGGCCGGACGCAGCTCGCGCAGCAGCGGACGAGCCCCGAGCGCTCGCGCGACCTGCAGCGCCTGCGCGGCCTGCTCGTCGGCCCCGGCGTCGTCGCCCGCGCTGCGCAGGGCTGCTGCGAGCCGGGCCCGGGACCGGGCGGTCTCGAAGACGTGCCCGAAGGCCGCGAAGCCCTCGACCGCGGCGCGCCAGGCCGCCACGAGCTCGTCGGGGCGCACGGCGGCCCCGGTGAGGTGCCGCAGCCGCAGGTGCTCGGCGGTGGCGCGCGCCGCCCACGCCAGGCTCTCCGGACCGGGCC
>CAXTFU010000237.1:0-7275 GCA_964243385.1 uncultured bacterium
ACCCGCAGGACCCGCAGGGCCTGCGCGGCGGCACCGTCGACGACCGCGCCCGCGCCCGGCTGCTGCAGGCGCTGCCGCTGCCGGCCGACCAGCTCGTCGTCGAGCTGCACGCGCTCTACCGGCACGGCGACGCCGCCGAGAAGCGCGGCGTCCTGCGGGCGCTGCACCTGCTCGAGGGGCTCGGCGACCGCTGCCTCGACCTCGTGCTCGACGGCCTGCGCAGCAACGACGTCCGCCTCGTGGCCGCGGCGGTCGGCCCGTACGGCTCGCAGCACCTCGACGACGACGCGTTCCGCCAGGCGGTCGTGAAGTGCCTGTTCGTCGGCGTGCCGCTGGCCGTCGTCGCGGGCCTGCCCGGACGCACCGACGCCGAGCTCGCCGGCATGGCCGTCCGCCTGGTGCACGAGCGGGTCGCCGCCGGCCGCGACGTCACCCCCGACGTCTGGCTGCTGCTCGACCCCCACCCGCAGGTGCTGCAGGACAGCGGCGTGCTCGCCGAGCTCGACTCGCCCGTGGCCGAGCGCCGGGCGGCCGCGCGCCGCCTGCTCGCCGGCCGCCCCGCCCCGTCCTCGACCCAGGAGCAGTCCTGATGCGCATCTTCGACCCGCACATCCACATGACGTCGCGCACCACCGACGACTACGAGGCGATGCACGCCGCCGGCGTCCGGGCGCTCGTCGAGCCGGCGTTCTGGCTGGGGCAGCCGCGCACGAACCCCGGCTCGTTCTACGACTACTTCGACGGCCTCGTCGGCTGGGAGCCGTTCCGCGCGTCGCAGTTCGGCATCGTGCACCACTGCACGATCGCGCTGAACCCCAAGGAGGCGAACGACCCGCGCTTCGACGAGGTGCTCGACGAGCTGCCCCGCTACCTGGCCAAGGACGGCGTCGTGGCCGTCGGCGAGGTCGGCTACGACTCGATGACGGTGGCCGAGGAGACGGCCTTCGCCCGGCAGCTCGCGATGGCCCTCGACGAGCAGCTGCCGGTCATGGTGCACACGCCGCACCGCGACAAGGCCGCCGGCACGAAGCGCACGCTCGACGTCGTGCGCGAGTCGGGGCTGGCGCCGGGCATGGCGGTCGTCGACCACCTCAACGAGATGACCGTGCGCGACGTCGCCGACTCCGGCTGCTGGATGGGCTTCTCCATCTACCCGGACACCAAGATGGACGAGCACCGCATGGTGCGCATCCTGCAGGAGGTCGGGCTGGACCGGGTGCTCGTGAACTCGGCCGCCGACTGGGGCCGCAGCGACCCCCTCAAGACCCGCAGGACGGGCGAGGCGATGCTCGCGGCCGGCTTCAGCGACGACGACGTCGACCGCGTCCTGTGGCGCAACCCGGTCGAGTTCTTCGGCCAGAGCGGACGGCTCGACCTGTCGGCGCTCGACGCGGCCGCCGCCGACGCCGCGCCCGCCCCGCGCGACTTCTCGGGCTCGTTCGCGGGCAACAGCGTCCTGCGCGGCGCGCGGGTCGGCTGAGCATGCGCCTCGAGCACCGCGACGGCACGACCGTCCACCTGGCCTACTGCACGAACGTGCACCCGGCGGAGGACCTCGCCGGCGTGCTGCACCAGGTCCGCACCTTCGGCGACGGCGTGCGCGAGGCGCTGCACGCCGACCGGCTCGGGCTCGGGCTGTGGCTGGCGCACGACGTCGCTGCGTCGCTCGCCGCCGACGCCTCGCTCGTGGCACGGCTGCGCGGCGAGCTCGACGACCACGGGCTCGAGGTCGTCACGCTGAACGGCTTCCCGTACGGCGGCTTCCACGCCGCCGAGGTCAAGAAGGCGGTGTACCGGCCCGACTGGTCCGAGCGCTCGCGGCTGCACTACACGCTGCACCTGGCCACGGTGCTGGCCGGGCTGCTGCCGGACGACGTCGAGCGCGGCAGCATCTCCACCCTGCCGTTCGCCTGGCGCACGCCGTGGTTCGGCGACCGGCACGGGCTGGCGCTGGCGCAGCTGACCGACCTCGCCGACGGGCTCGACGCGCTCGAGGCGTTCACCGGCAAGTCGGTGCGGGTCGGGCTCGAGCCCGAGCCGGGCTGCGTCGTCGAGACCACCGAGCAGGCCGTGCAGCGGCTGCAGGGCGTGCGCACCGACCGCATCGGCGTGTGCCTGGACGCCTGCCACCTGGCCTGTGCCTTCGAGGACCCGGACGAGGCGGTCGCCGCGCTGCAGACCGCCGGGCTGCCGGTGGTCAAGGTGCAGGCGTCGGCCGCGCTGCACGTCGACGACCCGACGGCCGCCTCGGCCCGCGAGGCGCTGCTCGGCTTCGACGAGCCCCGCTTCCTGCACCAGGTGCGGCAGCGCCAGGGCACCCGGGTGCACGCCCGCGACGACCTCGACGACGCCGTCGAGGGCGAGCGCGCGCTGACCGGGCCGGCGCCCTGGCGGGTGCACTTCCACGTGCCGCTGCACACGCCGCCGGCGCCGCCCCTGCGCTCGACCACCGACGAGCTCGACCGCACCCTCGGGGCGCTGCTCGGCGGCGAGCACGCCCTCACGGAGCACGTCGAGGTCGAGACCTACACCTGGACGGTGCTGCCCGAGCAGGTCCGGCCCGCCGGCGTGCAGCAGCTCGTCGAGGGCATCGCGAGCGAGCTCGCCTGGACCCGCGACCGCCTGGTCGCGCACGGGCTCAAGCCCGCCGTCTGAGCCGCACCCGCCCAGCACCGCGCGGTCGCTTGTTCTGCCTAGGCTCGTCCCCGCCCCCTGCGCGCCCCTCGAGAGGACTCCTCAGTGACCGCTCCCACCCCCGTCGTCGTGATCGACGTGGTCGGGCTGACGCCCCGGCTGCTGGAGCACATGCCGGCGCTGCGGGCCGTGGCCGAGCAGGGGTGGCAGGCGCCGCTCGGCACCGTGCTGCCCGCCGTGACCTGCTCGGCGCAGTCGACCTTCCTGACCGGGACGCTGCCCCAGGACCACGGCATCGTCGGCAACGGCTGGTACTTCCGCGACCTCGGCGAGGTCATGCTCTGGCGCCAGCACAACGCGCTCGTGCAGGCGGAGAAGGTCTGGGAGACCGCGCGCCGGGCGCTGCCGGGCTACACGGTGGCCAACGTCTGCTGGTGGTACGCGATGGGCGCCAGCACCGACACGACCATCACGCCGCGGCCCGTCTACCACGCGGACGGCGCCAAGTCGCCGGACTGCTACACCCGCCCGCCGGAGCTGCACGACCAGCTCGTCGCCGAGCTGGGCGAGTTCCCGCTGTTCACCTACTGGGGCCCGACGGCGAGCATCGCGTCGTCGCGCTGGATCATCGCCGCCGCCCGGCGCCTCATGCCCGACCACGACCTGACGCTCGTCTACGTGCCGCACCTGGACTACGACCTGCAGCGCTTCGGCCCGGACGCGCCGCAGGCCGTGGCGGCTGCCGTCGCGATCGACCGCGAGCTGGCCCCGCTGCTGGCGGACGCCCGCGCGCAGGGCCGCACCGTCGTCGTGCTGTCCGAGTACGGCATCACCGCCGCGACCACGCCCGTCGACGTGAACCGGCTGCTGCGCCGCGAGGGGCTGCTCGAGGTGCACACGAACGCCAGCGGCGAGCTGCTCGACCCGTGGACCTCCCGTGCCTTCGCCGTCGCCGACCACCAGATCGCGCACGTCTACGTGCAGGACCCAGCCGACCTGCCGCGCGTGCACGCGCTCGTCGAGCAGCTGCCGGGCGTCGACCAGGTGCTCGACCGGGAGGGCCAGCGCGCGCTCGGGCTCGACCACGAGCGGTCCGGCGAGCTGGTGCTGGTGGCCGCGCCCGAGGCCTGGTTCACCTACTACTACTGGCTCGACGACGCCCGCGCGCCCGACTTCGCCCGCGGCGTCGAGATCCACAAGAAGCCCGGCTACGACCCGGCCGAGCTGTTCTTCGACCCGGCCGACCGCTTCGTCAAGGTGAAGGCCGCGCGCACGCTCGCCCGCAAGAGGGCCGGGCTGCGCTACTCGATGAGCGTCGTGCCGCTCGACCCGAGCGTCGTCAAGGGCACGCACGGCCGGCTGCCGGACGACCCGGCCGACGGTCCGGTGCTGCTCTGCTCCGACGCCGGCTCCCGGCGCGGCGAGGTCGCGGCGGTCGAGGTCCGCGACCTGCTGCTCGAGCTGGCCGGCGCCTCGGTGCCGGACGCGGCCGGCGCCGGGGCGGGACGCTCCTGACCGGTCCCGGCGCGCGCTGGCGGGCGCAGACGGCCAAGCGCGTCCGCGGTCGACGGCTCGCGCGCGAGGTCGAGGGCGGAGCCGGCCTGCGCGCCGAGGCCGGCGTCCGCATCGTGCGGCTGTCGGACTCCGGCGCCGTCCGCATCGGCCCGGGCGTGCTGCTCGCCCACGACGTGTCGCTGCACCTGCGCGACCGCGGCGCCGTCATCGAGATCGGCGCCGGCACCTTCGTGAACCACCGCACCGAGCTGGTGGCGCACGAGCGCGTCCGCATCGGGCGCGACTGCCTGCTCGCCTGGGACGTCCTCGTGCTCGACTCCGACTCGCACGCGGTCGACGGCGCCGCCGTGACCGCGCCCGTCACGGTGGGGGACCGGGTGTGGATCGGCTGCCGGGCCACGGTGCTCAAGGGCGTGACGATCGGCGACGGCGCGGTCGTGGCGGCCGGGGCCGTGGTCGTGCACGACGTCCCGGCACGGGCGCTCGTGGCGGGCAACCCGGCGCGGGTCGTGCGCGAGGACGTCACGTGGACGGAGTAGCCGCGGGCCCGGTGACCGTCGTGCTGGCCACCATGGACCGGCGCGACGGCGTGCTGTCCACCCTGGCGCGGCTGCGCGCGCTGCCCGAGCGCCCGCCCGTCGTCCTGGTCGACAACGGCTCGGTCGACGGCACGGCCGAGGCGGTAGCCGCCGCGTTCCCGGAGGTCACGGTCCTGCGGCCCGGCCGCAACCTGGGTGCCGCCGGGCGCACGCTCGGCGTCCAGGCCGCCCGCACGCCGCTCGTCGCGTTCGCCGACGACGACTCGTGGTGGGCGCCCGGCGCGTTGACCCTGGCGGCCGCGCACTTCGCGGCCGCCCCTCGCCTCGGCCTGCTCGCGGCCCGGGTGCTCGTCGGACCGCAGGAGCGGCTCGACCCGCTGTCGGCGGTCATGGCGGCGAGCCCGCTGCCGGTGCGCGCCGACCTGCCCGGCCGGCCGGTGCTCGGCTTCCTGGCCTGCGCGGCCGTCGTCCGCCGGGCCGCCTACCTCGAGGTCGGCGGGTTCAGCCCCGTCGTGTTCTTCCTGGGCGAGGAGACCGTGCTCGCCCAGGACCTCGCCGCGACCGGCTGGGGCGTCTGCTACGTCGACGACGTCGTCGCGCACCACCACCCCGGGATGGCCGGCGACCGGACGGGGCGCGCCCGGCTGCAGGCGCGCAACGCCCTGCTGTCGTCCTGGCTGCGGCGCCCGCTGCCGGTCACCCTGCGCCACACGGCCGGCTACGCCCGCCGCGCCGGCTCCCCGGTCTGGCGCGGCGCCCTGTTCGACGCGCTGCGCCGGCTGCCGCTCGTGCTGCCCCAGCGACGGGTGCTGCCCGCGCACGTCGAGGACTCCGTGCGGCTGCTCGAGCGCAGCGGCTGACCGGGCGGGCGCGGGACAGTGTCGAGCCCGTCCCGCCGGGCAGGGGGCGTCGCATGACCGGCGCCCCGATGCCCGTGCTGGAGGGCGTGACGCACCGCCACGTCGACGTCGGCGGCCTGCGGGTGCACGTCGCCGAGGCCGGCTCGGGCGAGCCGCTGGTGCTGCTGCACGGCTGGCCGCAGCACTGGTGGTGCTGGCGCCGGGTGGTGCCCCTGCTGCGAGACCGCTACCGCCTGGTGGTGCCCGACCTGCGCGGGCACGGCTGGACCGACGCGCCGGACACCCCCGCCGAGCTCGCGCGGCTCGGCGGCTACGACAAGGAGCAGCTCGCGACCGACCTGCTCGGCCTGCTCGACGCCCTCGAGCTGCCCCGCGTCGGCCTCGTCGGCCACGACTGGGGCGCCTGGACCGGCTTCCTGGCCGCGCTGCGGGCGCCCGAGCGCTTCTCCGCGTTCCTGGCGCTCGGCATCGTGCACCCCTTCCAGCGGCCCACGCTCGACCGGGCGCGATCGTCGTGGCGGCTCGCCTACCAGGTCGGCCTGTCGACGCCGCTGCTCGCCGAGCGGGTGCTGCGCAGCTCGCCGCTGCTCGTCGAGGCGGTGGTGCGCGCCGGCAGCACCCGTCACGTGGCCGACGGCAGCGCACGCACCTACGGCGAGGTGCTGCAGGAGCCCGCCCGCGCCCGGGCCAGCGTGCGGCTGTACCGCGAGTTCGTGCTGCGCGAGGGGCCGGCGGTCGTGCGGGGGCGCTACCGCGGCACCCGCCTGACCGTGCCGACCCGCCTCGTCGTCGGCGACGGCGACCCGGTGGCGAGCCCGGCGCTGCTCGAGGGCTGGCAGGGCTCGGCCGACGACCTCACCGTCGAGGTGCTGCCGGGCGTCGGGCACTTCGTGCCGGAGGAGGCGCCGGACGAGGTCGCGCGCCGCGTCCGGGCGCTGTTCGGCTGACCCGCCCCTGACCCGCGCCCTGACCCGCCCGCGCCGCCTGACCCGTCCCCTGACCCGCCCCTGCCGCCGATGCGCTGGCCCGTGCGGCCCGACCGGCTGGGAGAGTGCGGCATGGCCTTGGCGACGTGGCAGCGGGTGCAGCGGGCGAGCTCGCCGCTGAGCACCTCCGCGGTGCGGGCGATGGAGCAGCTGCCCTGGTTCGCCGTGCTGCCCGCCGCGGAGCGCTCCTACGTCGGGCTCGTGCTCCAGGCGGGGCTCGACACGTTCGCCTCGTGGCTGCGCGAGCCCGGGCTGCCGCTGCCCGTCGGGCCCGAGGTGTTCGCCGCCGCCCCGCGCGAGCTCACCCGCGCGGTGAACCTCAAGCAGACCGTCCAGCTCATCCGGGTGGCGGTCGAGACCGTCGAGCAGGCGGTGCCGAGCCTGGCCGCCGCGGGCGACGAGGCGCACCTGCGCGAGGCGGTGCTGCGCTACTCGCGCGAGCTCGCCTTCGCCGCGGCCGACGTCTACGCCGCGGCCGCGGAGGCCCGCGGCGCCTGGGACGCCCGCGTCGAGGCGGGCGTCGTCGACGCGCTCGTGCGCGGCCACGCCGGCGAGCTCACCCTGTCGCGGGTCGGCTCGCTGGGCTGGCGCCCCGCGGAGTGGGTCGTCGCGCTGGCCGTCGCCGCGCCGCCCGACCTCGACCTCGGCCTGCTGCGCGCCGCCGCCCGGCACGGCGGCTCGAGCCTGCTCACCGGCGAGGCGGCGTCCGCCCTCGTGCTGGTGCTCGGCGGGACGGGCGAC
>CAXTFU010000238.1:0-851 GCA_964243385.1 uncultured bacterium
GTCGACGGGCACGGTGGCCGCCCCGGCCGCCCCGGTCGCCCCGGCCGCCCCGGCGGGCTGCAGCGTCACCGGGCCGACCGGCTCGAGCACGCGCCACAGCGCCGCGCCGCGGGTCGTGCCGAGGCGGGTGAGGCCGGCGGCCGTGTCGAGTCTCGCCTGCGTGCTGCCGGCGACGGCCGGCTCCACGACGACGTACCCGACGGCGAGGCCGACGAGCCCGGCGACGGACGGCGCGCTGCCGGTCAGGTCGCGCACGGCTGCCGCGACCGGGTCGGCTGCGCTCGTGGCCGCCGTGGTCGTCAGGCCCCGCGACCAGGCGCCGGGCTCGGCGCCGTCGAGGCGGTAGGTCAGCGCGTCGCCGTCCGCGCCGAGGGTGAGGGTGCGCAGCGCCGCGGGGCCACCCGCGGCATCGGCGGCGACCGCGGGCAGGGCGGCACGCGAACGGGCGGGCACCTCGCTGCTCCAGGCCCAGCCGGCGAGCGCGACGACCGGCGCGAGCACCGCCAGCCCGGCGACCGGCGCGACGAGCAGCTGGCGCCAGGCGAACCGGTGGGTCTGCAGCCGTGCGCGCAGGCCGTCGGCGCCGGCCGCGGCCGACCCGATCGCCACGAGCAGCAGCAGCAGGACGCCGGAGCCGGCCCAGGGGTGCACGGCGCCGTCCGGGGTGCGGGCGAGCGTCACGAGCGGGGCGGCGAGGGCCGCGCCGAGCCCGACCAGGCCGACGCCCCAGGCCGCGAGCGCCGCGGTGCCGCGGTGGCCGCCGCGCAGCAGCCCGACCAGACCGGCGAGCAGCAGCGGCGCGACGACGGCGGCCGACGTCCACCAGGGCAGGCCGTCGGGCACCGGGGCCA
>CAXTFU010000238.1:861-7264 GCA_964243385.1 uncultured bacterium
CCGTCGTGACGACGGCCCCCGGCCCGGCGAGCAGCTGTCGCGGGTCGTCGACCAGCGTCGCGAGCCACGGCCCCAGCAGCGCCGGCGCGAGCACCAGCACGACCAGCGCCCGCAGCCGCACCGCCCCGCGGCCGGCCAGCAGCGCTGCGCCGGCCACCAGCCCGGCGGCGACGAGCGTGACGGGCAGCACGGCGGCCGTCGCTGCCACGGCGAGCGCGGCGGCACAGGCCGACGTCCATCGACCCGAGCGGGACAGCGCGCGCACCAGCAGGGCCGCGGTGGGCGGGAGCAGGACGCCGGCGGCCAGCGGTCCGAGCCGGCCGTCGCCGACCGCTCCGGTCAGCACGAGGGACGCGCCGAAGGCGAGCCCGGCGATCGCTCGCGTCGAACGGGTGCGGGTGACCGCGCCAGCAGCGGAGTAGGCGCTGACGGCGGCCATGACCGGCGCGCCCAGCACGAGGCAGCTGACGGCGAGCCCGGCCGGCGACGCACCGGCGACTGGTGACACGACGAGGGCGCCCAGCGCCCGCAGCGCGGCGGCGGGCGAGGCGGTGGCGGCCGCGCCGAGACCGGCGCCGCTCCAGCCGTCGACCGCGGCGTGCCACAGGGACGTCGCGTCGCCCGCGGCCGGCAGCAGCGCGCCGCCGGTCATCTCGCCGCGGCCGCCGCCACGCGCGGCGACGGCCGTGGCGACGGCGAGCAGCGCGCACACGAGGGTCAGAGGGTGACGCACCAGGCGGCGGGGCAGCGACCCGGCGCGCACCGCGGCGACGACCCCGTCGGCGTCCGGCGCCCCGTAGCGGCGGGCAATGCGGCGCGCAGCCGCGCGGGAGCGCCAGGATCCGTCGTCGCGGCTTCCGGTGGACGGCGGGGCGGCCGAGGGGTCGTGGGCCGCCAGCCCGCCGAGCCGCTCGAGGGTGCGGCGCAGCGCGGGGAACCGGGGGCTCAGCAGGCCCGACACGTCGCGGCGGCGCACCGAGCGGGTGCGGCGCGAGCGCCAGCGCGAGCCCAGCCAGCGCCAGGGCGTGAGCGCGACGACCGTCGTGGCCGCGAGCTCGTCCGCGGCGCGGCGCGGCGCCTTGAGCACCAGCAAGCCGCCCGCGCGGGCCAGGCCACCGAGCACGACGGACACCAGCACCAGCGGCAGGCCGAGCCACGAGCACCGCGCGAGCAGCACGTGCAGGCCGTGACGGCGGTCGAGCCGACCGGGCGCGGCGGTCACGGCGTGCACCGTGCGCAGCCCGGACGACGACGCCTGGGCGTCCGCGACGACCGCCTTCGGGGCGAGCACGACGCGGCGCCCGGCGAGGTGGGCGCGCCAGCACAGGTCGATGTCGTCACGCAGCAGCGGCAGCGCGGGGTCGAGGCCGCCGAGGCGGTCCCACAGGTCGCGGGCGACGAGCATCCCGGCCGTGCCGACGGCGAGGACGTCGGTGCGGTGGTCGTGCTGGCCCTGGTCGCGCTCGCCGGGCACGACGCCGGTGTGGCGCCGCCCGTCCCGCGCCACGGTGAGGCCCGCCTCTAGCAGCCGGGACGCGTCGTCCCAGGCCACGAGCTTGGGGCCGACGACGCCGACCTGGGGGGAGGCGGCTGCGGCGTCGAGCAGGTGCTCGAGCGCGGCCGGCTGGGGCGCGGCGTCGTCGTGCAGCAGCCAGACCCAGTCGGAACAGGTGTCGTCGGTGGTCCGGCCGGCGTGGGCGAGGCCCAGCCGGACGGCGTCCCCGAACCCCGTGCGGGGCCCGGCCCCGACGAGCGCACCGTCGCCGAGCGCAGCGCGCAGCAGGTCGGCCGAGCCGTCCCGGGAGCCGGTGTCGACGCCGACGACCAGATCGGGGGCACGGGTCTGGCCGGCGAGGGCCGCCAGCGTGCGCGGCAGCCAGGCGGCGCCGTCGTGGGCGACGACCACCGCGACCACGCGCCGGCGCAGCGGGCGGGCGCGCCTCACGGGGGTCGAGCCGATGACCCGGCTGGTCGGCTGTGTCGACGGCGTCGTCAGGGTCATCGCTGCGAGACCCGGCGGTCGCGCGGGGCTCAGACCGCCAGTTTCTTCAGGCGGCGGCGCTCCCGCTCGGACAGGCCGCCCCAGATGCCGAACCGCTCGTCGTTCTCGAGCGCGTACTCGAGGCACTCGGCACGCACGTCGCACGACACGCACACCTTCTTGGCCTCGCGGGTGGAGCCGCCCTTCTCGGGGAAGAACGCCTCAGGGTCGGTCTGCGCGCACAGCCCGCGCTCCTGCCACGACAGCTCGGGGTGGTCGTCGCCGGCGGCCCGGGCGATCTCGTCGCTGGTGGCGGCGGGCGTCTCGTGCTGCCACGCGGCGACGCGGTCGCTGACGCCGTCGTCGACCACGCGCAGCCCGACGCTGCCGATCTGCACGACGTCGCCGGACTGACCTGCGTTGCGGATGGTGAGCTCGTTCACGACCCCTCCTCGACCCTGGGTGCCCGCATGCCGTCCTCCCCAGGACGTGCGTGACATGCAGGGAATTACACGCGTGTCACGCACCCGGCGTCAAGTGGGGGCGTGTCGTCAGTTCTCAGCAGCGAGTCACGGAACATCGACCGAAGGTGACTGAATCAGGGGCGCGGTGAGGCGGGACGGACACCCTTCAGCGTCCGGTCGAGGGTGACCGTCGCACCTGCTGCCGTCGACCTGGGGCCGGGCCCCCGCCCGGCCAGCGGGCGTCGCCGCAGCCGCCGGAGGCTGGGACACTGACGGCATGCACATCACCGCACTCGCAGGCGGCGTCGGCGGCGCCCGGTTCCTGCGCGGGCTGCTCGCCCACCTGGCCACGTCGTCCGACCCGGCGCGGCGCGGCGCCCACGTCACGGTCATCGGCAACACCGGCGACGACATCACGCTGTTCGGCCTGCGGGTGTGCCCCGACCTCGACACCGTCATGTACACCCTCGGCGGCGGCATCGACGACGCCCAGGGCTGGGGCCGCGAGGGCGAGACGCACGTCGTCCAGTCCGAGCTCGCCGCCTACGGCGTGCAGCCGCAGTGGTTCGGCCTCGGCGACCGTGACATCGCCACGCACGTCGCCCGCTCGCAGCTGCTCGGCCTCGGCCAGTCGCTCTCGCAGGTGACCGCCGTGCTCTGCGAGCGGTGGGGGCTGCCCGGGCGCGGCGTCACGCTGCTGCCGATGAGCGACGAGCCCGTCGAGACCCACGTGGTCGTCGACGACGACGAGGGCCGGCGCGCCGTCCACTTCCAGGAGTGGTGGGTGCGCATGCGCGCTGCCGTCCCCGCCCAGCAGTTCATCGCCGCCGGCATGGACCGTGCGACGGCCGCTCCCGGCGTCCTCGACGCGATCCGGCAGGCCGACGTCGTGCTGCTGCCGCCGAGCAACCCGGTGGTCTCGATCGGCATCATCCTCGGCGTGCCCGGCGTGCGTGAGGCACTCCGCGGCACCAGGGCGCCGGTCGTCGGCGTCTCCCCCATCGTCGCCGGTCGCCCGGTGCGCGGCCACGCCGACGCCTGCCTCGCGGCGCTCGGCCTCGACTCGACCGCCGGCGCCGTCGCCGGCCTGTACGAGGACTTCCTGGACGGCTGGCTCGTCGACGACGAGAGCGGTGGCGACCTCGCCTCGGTGCGCCGGCGCGCCGGCCTGACCGTCCGCTCGCGCCCCCTGCTCATGACGGACGTCGACACCACCGCCGCCATCGCGGCCGAGGCGCTCGACCTGGCTGACGAGCTGCAGCCGCGCCGCGCCAGTGCCTGACCCTCACCTCGAGGTGCACCCCCTGCGGGGGGTGCCGGAGGTGGTGCGGGGCGATGACCTCGCCCCGCTGCTGCTGGACGCCGCGCGGCGGGGGCCGGGGCTGCGCCCGGGCGACGTGCTCGTCGTCTCGTCCAAGGTCGTCTCGAAGGCGGCGGGGCTCACCCGTCCGGTCGTCGAGCGGGATGCGGTGGTGGTGGCGCAGACCCGGCGGGTCGTCGCCTCACGACGGACGCCGCGCGGCACCGCCGCGGTGGTCGAGTCCGTGGCCGGCCCGGTCATGGCCGCCGCCGGTGTCGACGCGTCCAACACCGCGGCCGGCACCGTGCTCGTGCTGCCGCCGGACGCCGACGCCGTGGCCCGCGCGATGCGGGCGCGGCTTCGCGACCTCGGCGCGGACGACGTCGCCGTCGTCGTCACCGACACCGCCGGTCGGGCGTGGCGCACCGGCCAGACCGACTTCGCGCTCGGCTGCGCCGGGCTCGTGGTCGTCGACGACCTGCGCGGTACGACGGACGCGTCCGGCACCGTCCTCGAGGTGACCGAGCGCGCGCTCGCCGACGAGGTCGCCGCGGCCGCCGACCTGGTGAAGGGGAAGGCCACCGGAGTGCCCGCCGCCGTCGTGCGCGGGCTCGCCCACCACGTCACCGCCGACGACGGCCCCGGCGCGGCCGTGCTGCTGCGCTCGAGCGGCGACTGGTTCCGTCACGGGCACGTCGAGGCAGTGCGATCGGCGCTGGGTGTGCCTGAGGGTGAGGTCGAGGTCCCGTCCGTTCTTCCCGAGGCGCTGTCGCATCGCGTTCTACGCGCCGTCGAGCTCGCCCGGCACGGCATCGAAGGAGTATCGGTCGTCGTGGAGGGCTCGACCGCCCGGCTGGAGGGCGACCCGTTCACGCTCGGCCAGGTCACGGCGCGGCTGCTGGCCGCCCTGTGGTCGGAGGACCTCACCGGCTCGGTCACCCGCACGCCCGACCGCGGGGTCGACGTCCGGGTGGAGCAGCTGCGGTAGCAGCACGCGGCGAGGCCCCCCGCCTCCCACCCACCCGCAGCGGCTACCGGGGGACGAACGTTCGGCTCACGTGCGGGGCCTGGAGCACGCGGCGTCCGGACCGACGTCCTCCCCGTGATCATGCAATCCCGGCCCGCCTCCGCCAGCCACGGTCACGGCCACACCAGCTCGTCACCATGAGCGACAGCCCACTCACCCGTAGGCGCGCCGCGGCATGTGGGTGCGCGGGCTCATGCGGGGGCCGCGGCGCGGGCGGCGGGCGCCCACCAGCTCGAGCAGCCGCTGCACCCGGTAGCGGTGCGGCCGGTACGGCTCCAGCAGCTCGGCCAGCGCGTCGTCGTCGACCGGGGTGCCGGTGAGGGCCCAGCCGATGTTCTTCGCGACGTGGTAGTCGCCGAAGCTCACCGCATCGGCGTCGCCGTGGGCGCGCTGGCGCACCTCGGCGGCGGTCCACGCGCCGATCCCGGCGACCGCGGTCAGCCGGCGCTCGGCGTCCGTGTGCGACATGGCGAGGCTCTGCTCCAGGCGCCCCGCCGCGCGGGCCGCTCTGATCGCGGTCGCGGAGCGCTTGCCGTCGACGCTCGCCTGCAGCCACTCCCACGACGGGATGTGCGCCCACTGCTCGGCGGTCGGCACCACCTTCATGCCCAGCCGCGCGCCTGGGCCGGGTGCGGTCTCGCCGAACCGCAGCACCAGCGCCCGCCACCCCGAGAACGCCTCCTGCCCGGTCACCTTCTGCTCGATCACCGCGGCGACCAGCGCCTCCAGCACCATGCCGCTGCGAGGCACCCGCCACCCCGGCGACCGGCGCAGCGCATCCGCCACCTGCGGGTGGTGCGCCACGAACCCGCTGAGGTCGTCATCACGCCCCAGCAGCGCCGGCAGCCCGTCGAGCGCCCACTGCGCCCCGGGCCCCCACGCGCTCGCCAGCACCTCGCCGTCCGCGGGACGCACCGCGATCCGCATCGTGGCCGGCCCCTCCGGCGTGCGGCAGGTGCGCCACACCGCCCCGTCCACCGCCACCTGGAACGCCGGGTCACCCGCCCCCCGCCGCAGCGTGCCCAGCGTCGCTCGCACCGCCACCGGCCGCCCCGGACGCCACACGCTCTCCAGCGGCAGCTCGTCGGGACCTTGCACCCACCGATTCTCGCATCGCCCCACGGCCCCACCGCCCCACCGCGCCGTCCGGCCCCCTCCACCCAGCGCCTGCCTCCCTCCTCGTGATCATGCAATCCCGGCCCGCCCCGCCCCAGCCCCACACGTGATCATGCGATCCCGGCCCGACGCGCCCGCGCGCACGCCTGGCGTCGCCGTGGTGATCATGCAGTTCCGGCCCGACGCGCCCGCGCCCTGCTCGTGATCACGTGTCCCGGTCGCCGTCGGGCTTGGACGCCGGCGTGGTTGCGACGTGCTGATCGCCATCACGACTACTGCCTCGCCACCACGCCCGAAACCACGCCGCAACCGGCCGCGGACTGGTCGTCGCGTCGACGTCGCACGTCATCCACAGGTGCCGTTCGTCCACAGGTTCGGGTGTCTGTCCCACTGTCCACAACCCCTGTGCGGCAACGGGTTCCGTCGGTGGTGACGGCTAAGTTCATCGGTATGGACCACCGCACCGAACCCGACGCGGACGGCGACCTGCCCCCGCTGGGCAGCGGCCGCCCCAC
>CAXTFU010000239.1:0-7236 GCA_964243385.1 uncultured bacterium
CCTCGCGACCGTCCGCCCGTCGTCCGCGCCGTGCACCGTGCACGCCGTGACCCTCGACGCCGCCCTCTCCCGCCGCACGCTGCTCAAGGGCAGCGGCGCGGCCGCCGCCGCCCTCGCCTTCGGCGGCCTCACCCCCTCAGCAGCCCGCGCGGCCGTCGGCGAGGCCGCCCGGTCGGGCGTCTTCGGCTTCGGCGTCGCCAGCGGCGACCCCACCGCGACCGAGGTCCTGCTCTGGACGCGGGTCACACCGACCCCGCGGTCGGTGCCGGGCAGCGGCCTCGGCCCGGCGAGCCGCGTCGTCTGGGAGGTCGCCGCCGACGAGCGCTTCACCGCGATCGTCGCCAGCGGCACGACGTCGACGAACGCCGAGCGCGACCACACCGTGAAGGTGGTGGTGAGCGGGCTGACGCCCTACACCCGCTACTGGTACCGGTTCCGCAGCCGCGGGGCGACCTCCCCCGTCGGCCGCACCCAGACGTCGCCGGACGAGCCCGGCGTGACGCACGCCCTGCGGCTCGCCTTCGTCTCCTGCAGCAACTTCACCGGCGGCTTCTTCACCGCCTACCGCGGGCTGGCGGCGCGCGACGACCTCGACGCCGTCCTGCACCTCGGCGACTACCTCTACGAGTACGGCAACGCGCCGCGCCAGGCCGGCGTCCCGAGCTCGGGCGACCGCTACGGGCCCGCCGCGCTCATCGGGGTGCGCGAGCACCTGCCCGTCACCGAGATGGTGACGCTGGAGGACTACCGCGTCCGGCACGCGCTCTACAAGACCGACCCGGACCAGCAGGCCGCGCACCAGCGGCACCCGTGGATCGTGATCTTCGACGACCACGAGATCACGAACGACGCCTACGCCACCGGTGCGGAGAACCACGAGGAGCAGGACGACCCGGGCACCGCCTACACCGGGCCCGGCGAGCCGGCGGGCGTCCGCGCCGAGGGCGACTTCCTGGAGCGACGGGCGCAGGCGTTCCGCGCGTACCTCGAGTGGATGCCGATCCGCGAGCCGGCCACCTGGCAGCGGCACCCGCACGAGGGGACGCAGTTCTTCCGCCGCTTCAGCTTCGGCGACCTGGCCGACCTGTCGGTCATCGAGACGCGGCAGAACCGCAGCCAGCAGGTCCCGACGACGGTCGCGGGCGCCCTGAACCCGGCGCTCGCCGACCCGTCCCGGCACCTGCCGGAGCCGCAGCAGATGACCTGGCTGACGCGCGAGCTGACCCGCAGCACCAAGGCCTGGCACCTGATCGGCAACCAGACGGTCTTCGCACGCGTCTTCTCGGTCCCCGGCGCCGGGGTGCTGCCCGGGCAGGTCTTCAACGCCGACCAGTGGGACGGCTACCAGGCCGACCAGCGGGTCCTGCTGGACGCCATGCGGGGCTCCCGCACGGACCCGGTCGTCCTGACCGGCGACATCCACTCGTCGTGGGCCAACGACCTGCCGGTCGACCCGTCCGCCTACCGCCTCGACCGGAGCACCTCGGCGGGCGTCGAGTTCGTCTGCCCGTCGGTCACCAGCGACGGCTTCAAGGAGGTCCTCGGCTCCGCGACGACCGCGCAGACCGTGACGAACGCCTTCCGCGCGGCGAACCCGTGGGTCGCCTACCTCGAGGGCATCGGGCACGGCTTCGCGGTGCTCGACGTGACCCCGGAGCGCGTCCAGACGGACTTCTTCTTCATCCGCAGCGGTGGCGACAAGGGCCTGGCGACCGACCCCCGCACCGACCCGCAGGCCACCGTCGCCTGGGAGTCCTCCTTCGCCTCCCAGCGCGGCTCCAGGCGGGTCACCGGTCCCGTCGTGCAGCTCGGCCCGCGCAGCGACCAGCCGCGACCGGCCAGCGTCCGCCGGCGCCGTCCCGGGCGGGGCTGAGCCGCAGCTCCGTCGGCCGCGTTTCGGGGGCGGCCTCAGTCCGCGCCGACGAGCTCCAGCATCGACCGCGCCAGGTCCTGCGGCGCGCGGGAGCGGGGCAGCACCGTGGTCGCTCCGGCCTCGAGCAGCTGGGCGGTGCGGTCGCCCGAGGAGGCCGTCGCCACGACGACGGTCGCCGGCGAGAAGCGGCGCACCTCGCGGATGACCTCGATCCCGCCGAGCATCGCCAGCGTGTCCTCGACCAGCGCGAGGTCGGGCTGCTCGGCCACCACGAGCCCGACGGCGTCGGCACCGTTGTCCGTGCTGGCCACGACGCGCACGCCGCGGTCCTGGAGCGCGCGCGCGAGCTTGCCGACGACCCACTCGCTGCGGGAGGCCAGGACCGCGCGGCGCTCCGCGGTGGGGCGCAGCAGCCGGCCGCTCGCACGCAGCTGCTCGTGCGAGCGGGCGATGACGGCGTCGTGCTGGCGTCGCAGCACCTCGAGCGAGCGGGCGGAGTCCATCCGCAGCTCGCGGCTGCGCGCTGCCGCCGCGGCCGCCTGCTCGCTCGCGTGGCGCGACCGGTGGAACCGCTCGAGGGCGAGCAGCTGCTGCGCGGCGAGGTCGAGCTCGCTGCGCAGACGCCAGCCGCGGCCGTCGTCGGGCCGGTCGTCTGCCGTCGTGGCAGTCGCCACCGCGGCGGCTGCCGTCGTGCGGTCTGCGGTCGTCGTGTCGGGGAGCGTCATCCGCTGTCCTCACGTCGGGAGGACGCCGCTGGGCCAGCCAGGGCGTCGAGTCACAGGAGGTCTGGACCGACGGCTGGAGTCTCAACCGGGGGGTGCCTCACCGTAACCGCGACAGCGCAGGATGACCAGACCCGAGGGCCTGGTCGTCCTGCTCCGGTCCTGCCGGAGTCGCTCAGCGCTTCCGCGTCAGGGCTCCTCGGCCTGGCCGACCGGGCGCCAGCCCGTGGGCGGGCCCGGGTCGTGCTGCGCCGCACCCGCGGCGTGCCCCCGGTCGAGGGCCGACAGCGCCTGCTCGACGTCGGTCCCGGGCAGCTGCTCCAGGTGCAGCCGGCAGCGGCAGCACTCGGCGGTCAGCTGCCCGTCCGCACCGGCTCGGACACGGGTGACGGGGCTCAGCACGGTCACGGCGCACCCGCAGGACGGACGGTGGGGTGCTCGTGAGTCGGGGTGTCGTGGGTCGGGGTGTCGTGGGTCGGGGTGTCGTGGGTCGGAGTGTCGTGGGTTGGGGTGTCGTGGGCTGGGGTCTCGTGGGCGGGCATGCGGCCTCCCGGTCGGGGTGCGACGGAGAGCGCTGACTGCTCAACGCGGGAGGCATGAGTACCGCGCGGCACGCCGGGTGAAACACGCGCCGCGGGCGGTGGCGTCCGTCGGTCGGCGCGGTGCCGCGTCCGGAGCGCGGACATGTGGCCACCCGTCGAGCCCGTGCCGACTGCTCGGTCCAGGTCCCGGCAGAACGCGGCCGTGCCTGGGGTGTCGCGGTCGGCGGGTCGCTGACGAGGTCGTAGCGGCCCGGCCGGTCGCGGCCTAGGCAGCGGGCCCGCTGGAGCGGATCCGGCTGTGCGGGACTGTGACGCTCAGGCTCGACGGGCTGCTGGAGGCCGACGCTGTCGGCGTGCTCGACGCTCGAAGCGGGCGCCGAGCTCCTGCCTGGTGCCGCGCGCTCCGCTGCGGCGCCGAGCTCCTGCCGGTGCCGCGCGCTCCGCTGCGGCGCCGAGCTCCTGCCTGATGCCGCGCGCTCCGCTGCGGCGTCTGCAGCCGGCTGGGGCCTGCCGCGCCGCGCGGGCGGTGCTCCCCCGGGCGGCGGTGACGCGGGCGGCCGGACGCCCTGCCCGCGTGGGAGCAGGCTTCGGCCGACACGAGAAGTGCCTGTGTGGAGAACCTCTCGAACGCCTTCGAACACCTGTACGATGAAGCATGGCCGTGGAGGAGTCGCCGCAGCAGGTGATGAGCGCGGCGCTGGACGCCGGACGCGACGCCCTCCGGCGCGATGCGCAGTCCTGGGCGGCGCAGGTCCGCGCGACCGCGCGGCTGGTCGACGCCGCACGCGCAGCCGGCGGAGCTGAGCGCTGCTTCGTCGAGCTCGAGATCGCGGGCTCGTGGGCGGTCGGCCAGACCACGGCCACCCGGCTCGTCGCCGAGGCGGAGCAGCTGACGACGTGCCTGCCGCGCACGCTCGAGGCCCTCGAGCGCGGCGACCTGCTCGTCCACCAGGGGCGCGTGCTGCTGCAGGTCACCCGGCACGCCGCGGGGTCGATCGCCCGGTCCGTCGAGCGCGAGGTGCTCGACGGAGGCGGCGCCGACCTGTGCCCCGCCGACCTCCGGGCGCTGGCGACGCGGTCGCTGCTGCGCCTCGAGTCCGAGGCGGTCGAGGCCGACGTCGCCGAGCAGCGCCACGCCGACGCGGCCGCGCAGCGCCGCACCTGGGCCAAGCCCGACGCGGACGGGATGGGTGCCGCCGGGGCCGTGCTCACCGCCGAGCAGCTGCTGGCCTGGACCGCGGGCATGGACGCGCTCGCCGCCCAGGAGCGCGTCAGCGACCGGGCGGCCGGCATCGACCGGACCGCCGACCAGCGCCGCGCCGACCTGTTCGCCGCGCTGCCGGCCCTCGTGCTGGCCGCCCGGTCGGGCGACGCCGCAGCGGCCGCGGCCAGCAGCGCGAGCGTCCGCCCGCAGGTGGTCCTGAACGTCCACGTGCCGATGTCGACGGTGCTCGACCTGTCCCGCGAGCCCGGCCACCTCGAGCGGTACGGCCCGATCAGCGCTGAGCACGTCCGCCTGCTGCGGCCCGTCGCCTACCGCCGCGTCCTCGTCGACGCGAGCACCGGGCGGCCCCTGTCGGTCGACGACCGACCCACCCCGCTCCCCGACGACCCTGCGGTGCTGCGTCAGCGCCTGCGCGACGAGCACGCGCCGACCGTCGTCGCCGACGAGGCCGAGCCGCAGCACGACCCGTCCGCCCGGCTCGCGCGGCTGGTCGACGTGCGCGACCGGCGCTGCTGCGGGCCAGGGTGCGGGACCTCCCGGACGCACCGCGACCACCGCGAGCGCTGGCCGGACGGACCGACCGCCGCGTGGAACCTCCAGCGGCTGTCGGCCCGCTGCCACCGTGCCAAGCACGCCGGCTGGGCGGTCGAGGGGCACCCGGACGGCAGCGCCACGTGGGTCAGCCCGCTCGGTCGGCGGTACGTCCGGCCGTCACCGCACGCGGCCCCTCGCCCCGTCGACCTGCGCGCGCCCTCGCCGCCCCTGCGACCGCCGCCCGTCCCGGGTCGGCTGACCGTCCCGGGACCGCCGCCCGTCCCGGGTCGGCCGCCCGTCCCGGGTCGGCCGCTCATCGCCCGCGACGGGGACGAGCCCCCGCCACCTGGACCCGGAGGCCCGCTCCCCCGGGTGCTGCCGGACGACCCGCCCTTCTGAGCGTGGCCGCAGGCGCCACGCCGTCCACCTCACGCCGCCGCGGTCGTCCCCTCCGCAGCGGCGGTCTGGCAGCAGGACGGGCTGGTCGCGGTCCCAGGTGCTGCGGACTGCCGGGGAGACCAGGTCGAGCCCCGGTCGACCGCAGGTCCGTGTCGGGCGTCGGTCGTCCCCTCGGGACCACCCGGGCCGAGAGCTGCACCTCGACGAGCCACCGTCTTCACGGCGCTCATCGAGCCGCCGCCGGCTGCGATCGCCGTCGGGTGGCGAGCTGACCAGCGCACGGCCGGCCCACAGCCCGCGCCTCCTCTTGCCGCGGGAGAGGTCCCGTCATGGGCAGTCCACGGTCCTCGGCAGTCCCGCCGCGCCCGACGCACCGACCGCGTCCAGCGAGGCGCTGGTGAGCGCCTGCGAGAGCGCGGCGAGCGCTTGCCGCTCGTCGAGGCCGAGCCCGATCACCTCGGCGAGGGGGTGCGGCGCTGTGCGCGCCGCCGGAGCGGTCCTCGCCGCCCACGCACGGCCGTGCCGGCGGAGCTCCACCGGCACGATCCGACCGTGCACGCGCACCCGAGCCAGCACGGCCGGCTCCCGAGCCGTTCGACGACCGGCTCAGCTCTTGCCCTTCTCGGCGTGCAGCTCCGAGACCGCCTGCTCCTGGTCACCGTGGCCGAGCTGCCGGTGCGCGCCGGTCGACACACCGGCCTCACCCGCGGTCTTGCCGTCCCGGTGTGCCTCCCGGATGTGCGCGCGCTGCTCCCTGTTGTCGCCGCCCTTGCTCATGCAGTGCCTCCTGGCTCGTCGGTGCGCGTCCGGTGCCCGGCGCCCGACGATCTGCACGTCCCCCGACCCGCGCAACGAGCCCCGCGGACGGTGACGCCCTGAACAGCGCTCCTGCCAGGAGACGGCCGACGGGGAGCCCCGACGCCGACGTCGCGGGGCGCCCTGGCCCTCCCGCACTGCCGGACCGACGTCGTCCGGCCGCTGCGGACGGTCACGGCCGACCGCACCGCCGTCCCGAGGCCCGGGACTGCTGCAGCGGGCAGCGGCTCAGCCCACCGCACCCGGCCGGTCGTCGACGACCTCCGGCAGCCCGAGCTGGGCGGCGGCCGCGCGCAGCGACTCCTGCGTCTGGGCCGCGCAGAGCACCTGGGCGTCGTGCAGCGGCCGGTCGAGGACGCCGGCGAGCCAGTCCGCGTCACGGGGCGCGGCCTCGTGATGCAGCTCGGCGCTGCCGTCACCGTCCAGGTTCGACTGGAAGATGCCGGCGGCGCTCTTGGGCAGGAAGTCCTCGTACACGATCGGGTGCGGCACCAGCCAGCCGTCCGCCAGCAGGTCGAGCAGGCCGGTGCGACCGTCGGGCACCCCCGTGCGGCCGACGGTGAAGGTGCAGTGCGCGAGCCCGGACGCCGCCAGCTCGCCCAGGGTGCGGGGGAACTGCTCGGCCCAGCAGCGCCGCAGCTCATCCGGGTAGACCTCGGGACCGGCCCCCGCCGCGTCGGCCAGGCCGCGCTCGTAGCGCTGCCGTCCGGCGTCGGTCAGGGCGACGCCACGTGCCTCCACCTCCCCGAAGCGGACCCGCAGCGCCGTCTCGGTGACCGTGCCGTCGGGCAGCCGCACCCGCCGGCGCTCGTCCAGCGCCCGGAAGCTCGTCTGCCGCAGCAGCACGTCCGGGCCGTCCCACCGCGGTGGCCCCTCGATCCGGTCGAGCATGGCGATGCCGGACGCCGTCATCCGCGCGTGCAGGTCGTCGATGTCGAGCACCCGCGGGGTGAGGTGGTTCAGGTGGGTGGCGGGGACACCGGCGATGTCGGCGGCGACCGACGACACCCGGGTGAGGCGCTCGTACCAGGCCGAGTCGATCGGCTCGTCGGTCAGCTCGAGCGCGGCGACCGCCAGCCGCAGCAGCTCGGCCACGAAAGGAGCCAGGGCCTCGCGGATTACTTG
>CAXTFU010000240.1:0-7216 GCA_964243385.1 uncultured bacterium
GCCCGACACGGCGTCCGCACCCAGCCCGGCCGCCTCCCGCAACCGGCCGCTGACCTCGCTGCCCGGCGACGCGGCGCCGCTGGCCGCCGCCACCCCGGTCGCCACGCCCGCGGCCACTCCCCAGCCCGCGGCCACCCCTGCTGCAGCCCCCTCGCCCGGCGCGTCTCCGGCCCCGTCGGCGAGCGCGTCCCCCGCGGTCGACGCCAACGGCGACCCGGTGTTCGACCCCACTCAGGACCAGACGGTCGTCGACGACTCCGGCCAGCCGATCTCGGTCGGCCCGGCCGCGCTCACCGGCGAGCAGGTCAGCGACGCCGCCGTGGTGCTCGACACCACGACCGGCACCCAGCGCTCGGTGTCCATCGACTTCCGCGGCGACGGCGGCCGTGCCTGGGAGGAGCTCACCGGCAAGGCGGCCTGCAACCCGGAGGGCGACCCGAAGCGCCGCGTCGCCATCGTCCTCGACGGCCAGGTCATCAGCTCCCCCCAGGTGGAGACGACGGTGACGTGCGACGTCGGCATCCAGGGCGGCCAGACCTCGATCACCGGCACCTTCAGCCAGGACGAGGCCGACGAGCTCGCCGTCCTCGTCAAGGGCGGCGCGCTGCCCGTGCCGGTCGAGGTCATCTCGCGCAGCACCGTCGGCCCGACCCTCGGCCAGGAGGCGATCGACTCGAGCATCGAGGCCGGCGTCATCGGTCTCACGCTCACGGCGCTGTTCCTCGTGATCGTCTACCGCTTCATCGGCTTCCTGGCCGCCGTCGCCCTCGCGTCCTACGGCCTCATCTCCTACGGCGCGCTCGTCGCGCTCGGCGCGACGCTCACCCTGCCCGGCCTCGGCGGCCTGCTGCTGTCGGCCGGCCTCGCGATCGACGCCAACGTGCTCGTGTTCGAGCGCGCCCGCGAGGAGTACGCCGCCTCGCGCAGCAAGCGGCTGCTGCCGGCGCTCGACAACGGCTTCGCAAAGGCGTTCAGCGCCATCGCCGACTCCAACATCACGACGCTGCTCGCCGCGGGCCTGCTGTTCCTGCTCGCGTCCGGGCCGGTCCGCGGGTTCGGCGTCACGCTGGTGATCGGCGTGCTCGCCTCGGTCGTGTCGGCCCTGCTCGTGACCCGCGTGTTCACCGAGTTCGGCCTGCGGCGCGGCTGGATCGCCGCCCGCCCGGGCGTCACCGGGCTCTCGACGCTCGGCCGGTTCCGCAACTGGCTCGAGCGCCGCAAGCCGAACTTCATGCAGTACCGCAACAAGTACCTGATCGCGACGTCGGTGATCCTGCTGCTGGCGGTGGCCGGGATGTTCGTGCGCGGCTTCAACTTCGGCGTCGAGTTCACCGGCGGACGGGTCGTCGAGTACACGACGGCCCAGCCCGTGTCGGTCGGCGAGGCCCGGACGGCCGTCGAGGAGGCCGGCTTCCCGACCGCGGTCGTGCAGGAGACCAACGGCGAGAACATCACCGTCCGCACCGGCGACATAGACGACGGCGAGGTCGAGCAGGTCCGCGCCGCCCTGGCCGAGGTCGGGGGCGAGGCGACCGTCAACGCCGACGACCTCATCGGGCCGACGCTCGGCGACGAGCTGCGGACCAAGGCCCTCATCGCGCTCGTCATCGCCCTGGTGGCGCAGCTGGCCTACCTGGCCGTGCGGTTCCGGTGGACGATGGCGGCGGGCACCGTGCTCGCGATGTTCCACGACGTGCTCATCGTCGTCGGCATCTTCTGCTGGCTCGGCAAGCCCATCGACGGCGTCTTCCTCGCCGCGGCGCTCACGATCATCGGTGTCTCGGTCAACGACTCCGTCGTCACGATGGACCGCATCCGCGAGACCTGGGCGAGCCACCGGACCTGGAAGCTCCAGGACGTCGCCAACAGCGCGGTCATCGCGACCGCGCCGCGCACGATCAACACCGGGCTCGGCGCGTTCTTCATCCTCGGCGCGCTCACGGTGCTCGGCGGGCGGTCGCTCACCGACTTCGCGCTCGCGCTGCTCATCGGCCTGTTCGTCGGCACCTACTCGTCGGCGTTCGTCGCCACGCCGCTCATGCTGCTGTTCGAGGAGCGCAACAGCGCGCCGCCGCCCATGCCCAAGCGGACGTCGAGCAGCTCGGCGGCGCGCCGTCCGACGTCGCGCAAGCGGCCGGCCACCCGCCGACCCGCTCCCGTCACGCGGTCCGGAGGCGCACCGGCCTAGCGCCGGGACAGCTCCGTCAGTCGCACGACAGGAGGGCGGGGACCGCGGTGGGCCACAGCTTCAACACGGTCCTGCTCGCGAGCTCCGCCCTCCTGCTCGTCGCCGTCGTCTCGGTGCGCCTGGCCGACCGCAGCGGCCTGCCGTCGCTGCTCATCTACCTCGCGGTCGGCCTGGCCGTCGGCGAGGCCGGCCTCGGGGTCGAGTTCGAGGACTACGAGGTCACCGCCGAGCTCGGCCTGCTCGCGCTGGCGCTGATCCTGGCCGAGGGCGGCCTCACCACCCGGTGGTCGGTGGTGCGGCCCGCCCTGCCGTTCGCGGTGGTGCTCGCCACGGTCGGCGTCGCGGTGAGCGTCGTCGTGGTGGCGGGCCTCGCCCACGTCGTGCTGGGCGTCGACGGCCGCAACGCGATCATCCTGGGCTCCATCGTCGCGTCGACCGACGCAGCGGCGGTGTTCTCCGTGCTGCGCAAGCTGCCGCTGCGCTCGCGCACCGCGGCGGCGCTCGAGGCGGAGTCCGGGCTGAACGACGCCCCGGTCGTCGTGCTCGTCGTGCTCGCCTCGTCGGACGCCTGGGCGACGACGTCCGTGGTCGAGGGCCTGGCGCTCGTCGCGTTCGAGCTGCTCGGCGGGGCGCTGCTCGGGCTCGTGCTCGGCCGGCTCGGCCGCGAGCTGCTCGGCCGGGCGGCCCTGCCGGCGGCCGGGCTGTACCCGCTCGCCACGGTGGCGCTGTGCCTGCTGACGTTCGCCTCGGGCCAGGCGCTGCACGTCAGCGGCTTCCTCGGCGTCTACCTCGCCGCGCTCGTGCTCGGCAACTCGACGCTGCCGCACCGGCGGGCCGTGCTCGGCTTCGCCAGCTCGACCTCGCTGCTGGCCGAGGCCGGGCTGTTCGTGCTGCTGGGCCTGCTCGCCTCGCCCGACCGGCTGCTCGCCGCGCTGCCGGACGCCCTGCTCATCGGCGGCGCCGCCACGCTGCTGGCCCGTCCGCTCGCCGTCGCGATCTGCGCGCTGCCGTTCCGGCTGCCCTGGTCGGAGCAGGTGTTCCTGTCGTGGGCCGGCCTGCGCGGCGCCGTGCCGATCGTCATCGCCACCATCCCCGTGACCGAGGGGCTGCCGGACGCCGAGCGGGTCGTCGACGTCGTGTTCGTGCTCGTCGTCGTCTACACGCTCGTGCAGGCGCCGACGCTGCCCTGGGTCGGACGGCGGCTGGGGGTCGTCGAGGCCGGGCAGGCGGTCGACGTCGAGGTCGAGGTGGCGCCGCTCGAGCAGCTGCGCGCCGACCTGCTGCAGGTGCGCGTCGGCCCCAGCTCGCGACTGCACGGCGTCTACGTCGAGGAGCTGCGCCTGCCGCCGGGCGCGCACGTGACGCTCATCGTCCGGGAGGGGCGGAGCATCGTCCCGGGCCCGTACACGCACTTCGTGCACGGTGACCAGGTGCTGGTCGTCGCCTCGAGCGGCGTCCGCGACGCGGCCGAGGCCCGCCTGCGCGCCGTCACGCGCAGCGGCAAGCTCGCGGCCTGGAACGGCGAGACCGGGGACTGAGCGCCCGGGAACGACGACCGGCCGATCGCTGTTGACCGGAGCAGTCCCACTGACCCGGAGGTCCGCCGTGTTCCGCTCCAAGCCCTCGAGGATCACCGCCGAGCAGGCGCTGCCCGGCAGCCCGAACCCGATCCCGGTGCCGCCGCAGCACGCGGTGCTCGGGACGCCCAGGACCCCGCCGTTCCCGCCGGGCACCGAGGTCCTCCACCTCGCGATGGGCTGCTTCTGGGGCGCCGAGCGCATCTTCTGGCGGCTCCCGGGCGTGTGGACGACGGCGGCCGGCTACACCGGCGGCTTCACGCCGAACCCGACCTACGAGCAGACCTGCACCGGCCGCACCGGGCACACCGAGGCCGTGCTCGTCGCCTACGACCCGGCGGTCGTCGACGTCGAGACGCTGCTGAAGGCGTTCTGGGAGAACCACGACCCGACGCAGCTCGACGGCCAGGGCAACGACCACGGCACGCAGTACCGGACGGCCGTCTACCCGACCACCGAGGCCCAGCTGACCGCGGTGCTGGCCTCCCGCGACCGCTACCAGGCGGCGCTGACGGACGCCGGCTACGGCACCATCACGACCGAGATCCGCCCGTTCGCCGAGGCCGGCCCCTGGTACTACGCCGAGGCCTACCACCAGCAGTACCTGCACAAGAACCCGGGCGGCTACTGCAACCACGGCTTCTGCCAGGTCGCCTACGACCGCCAGGACCTCACCCGGGTGGAGCTGCCCGCTCGCTGAGGCAGACTGCACGGGTGCGCACCCGCGACGGAGCGATCGTCGCGGGTGTCGTCCTGTGGGTGGTCGTCGTGCTCGGCCTCGACACCGCGGCGAGCCTGTCCCAGCAGCGCCTGCTCGGCGCCGGCACCTGGTGCGCGCTGCTGCTCGCCCTGCGGGGCGAGGACCGCGCGACCCGGGTGCAGGTCGCGGTCGTCGTGGTGTTCGCGAGCGTCGTCGAGCTCGTGTTCGCCGGGCACCTCGGCGTCTACGTCTACCGGCTCGAGAACGTCCCGGCCTTCGTGCCGCCCGGGCACGGCCTGGTGTACCTGACCGCGCTGGCGATCGGCCGCAGCGCCTGGGCGACCGCGCACGCGCGTCCGCTCGTCGTCGCGACGCTCGCCGCGGGTGGCGCGTGGGCCGCCTGGGGCCTGCTGCTGTCGGACCGGCCGGACGCGCTCGGCGCGTTCTGGTACGGCTGCCTGCTGCTGTTCGTGTGGCGCGGCCGCAGCCCGCTGCTGTACGCCGGCGCCTTCCTCGTCGTGACGTACCTCGAGCTCGTCGGCACCGGGCTCGGCACCTGGGCCTGGCAGGAGCGCGACCCGACCGGCTGGGTGTCGATCGGCAACCCGCCGAGCGGCATCGCCGGCGGCTACGCCTGGTTCGACGCGGCCGCGCTGTGGGTGTCCTCGCGCTGGGCGTCGCCCCGCGGGGCTCAGAACCAGGCGGGCTGCGCGTCCAGCGACGTGGTGTCCAGGCTCTCCAGCAGCGCGAGCTGAGGGCCGGTGCGCGGCAGCTCCCACCGGAAGAAGTACCGCGCGGCCTGCCGCTTGCCGTCGTAGAAGTCGCCGGTGCGGCCCTCGGTCGCGAGCAGCTGCTCGAGCCACGTCCAGGCCAGGACGGTGTGGCCCACCGCCTCGAGGTAGGTGCTGGCGTTGGCCAGCGCCACCTCGACGTCGCCGGTGCTGAACAGCGTCGCGGTCGTGTGCGGCAGCCGGTCGACGACCGCGCGCAGCTGCGCGGCCAGCTCGGCCGCCTCGCCGCCGGCGGCGGTCGCGCGGTCGAGCGTCGTGGTCATCGTCTCGACGAGCAGCGCGAGGCCGGCGCCGCCCTGCATGACGACCTTGCGGCCCAGCAGGTCCAGGCCCTGGATGCCGTGCGTGCCCTCGTGGATCGGGTTGAGGCGGTTGTCGCGGTAGAACTGCTCGACGGGGTACTCCCTGGTGTAGCCGTAGCCGCCGAGCACCTGGACCGCGAGGCTGTTGGCCTCCAGGCACCACTGCGACGGCCAGCTCTTCGCGATCGGCGTCAGGACGTCGAGCAGCAGGGTCGAGCGCTCGCGCGCCTCCGGCGTCTCGCCGGTCTTCTCCTCGTCGAGCAGCCGCCCGCAGTACAGGTTCAGGGCGAGTGCGCCCTCGACGTACGACTTCTGCGCGAGCAGCATCCGCTTCACGTCCGCGTGCCGGATGATCGGCACCTGCGGCGAGGCCGGGTCCTTGGCGCTGACCGGGCGCCCCTGCGGACGGCCCTTCGCGTAGTCCAGCGCGTGCAGGTAGCCGGTGTAGCCCAGGCAGGTCGCGCCGAGCCCGACGCCGACCCTGGCCTCGTTCATCATGTGGAACATGATCTTCAGGCCCTGGTGCGCCTCGCCGACGAGGAAGCCGACGGCGCCGGGCTGCCCGCCGGGGGTGTGCACGCCCTCGCCGAAGTTCAGCAGGGTGTTCACCGTGCCGCGGAAGCCCATCTTGTGGTTCAGGCCCGCCAGCACGACGTCGTTGCGCTCGCCCGTCTCGACGACCGTGCGCGGGACGACGAACAGCGAGATGCCGCGGGTGCCGGCCGGACCGCCCGGGATCTTCGCGAGCACGAGGTGGACGATGTTCTCGGTGAGCTCGTGCTCGCCGGCCGAGATCCACATCTTGTTGCCGAACAGCCGGTAGCTGCCGTCGTCCTGGGGCACGGCGCGGGTCGTCACGTCGGCGAGCGACGAGCCGGCCTGCGTCTCGGACAGGCACATCGTGCCGAAGAACCGGCCCTCGACCATCGGCCGCACGTAGGTCTCGACCTGCTCCGGCGAGCCGTGCGCGAGCAGCAGGTTGGCGTTGGCGATCGTGAGGAACGGGTAGCTGCTCGTGCCGACGTTCGCCGCCTGGAACCAGGCGAAGACGGCGTTGCCGATCACCGTGGGCAGCTGCAGCCCCCCGATCGACTCGTCGAGCGTGCCCGCCAGCAGCCCCGCGTCGCGAAAGACCGCCAGGGCCGCACCGATCTCCGGGATGAGGTGCACCCGCTCGCCGTCGAACACCGGCTCGTTCGCGTCGCTCGTGCGGTTGTGCGGGGCGAAGTGCTCGGTGGCGATCTGCTCGGCGAGGTCGAGCACGTCGTCGAAGGTCTCGCGGGAGTGGTCGACGAAGCGCTCGCGCTTGGTCAGCGTCTCGACGTCGAGCCACTCGTAGAGCAGGAACTCGAGGTCGCGGCGGTTGAGCAGCAGACTCGGCATGGCGTCCAGCCTACGGACGGGCCGCCAGCTCGGCCTCGACCCGTCCGAGGTCGTCGCGCAGGGCCGCTGCCTGCTCGAACTGCAGGTCCGCAGCAGCGGCCGCCATGGCGTCGCGCAGCCGGTCGCGCTGGGCGCGCAGCTGGGCGGGCGTGCGGGCCGCGAGCTGGACGGCCGAGGTGCCGACGTAGGACGTCCCCTGCTCGCCGAGGACCGGCTGGCGCTCCGGAGCGGCGCCGATGTGGTGGTGCCGGCCGGTCTCCGGCGCGCGGTAGGTG
>CAXTFU010000241.1:0-7156 GCA_964243385.1 uncultured bacterium
GAGCAGCACCCCGCACGCCAGGGCCAGGGCTGCGGCGAGCCCGGCGAGCACGGCCGGCGGCAGCAGCCGTCCCTGCCAGGCGACGGCCCACACGGCCAGCGCCGACGGCACCAGCCGGAGGTCGAGCCGCTCGTCGGCCGCGGGCAGCACCCTCACGGCACGGTGACCTCGGGCTCGAGGTCGGCGTACTTGGCCTCGCCGATGCCGGTGACCTCGCGCAGCTGCTCGACGCTGGCGAAGCGGCCGTGCTCGGTGCGCCAGTCGACGATGCGCTGCGCCAGCACCGGCCCGATGCCGGGCAGCGCGTCGAGCTCGGCCACGCCTGCGGTGTTCAGGTCGACCGGCCCGTCCGCGGCGCCCGGCGGGCCAGGCGCCGCGGCACCCGGCACCGCACCCGGAGGCGGGTCGACGCCGACGAGGACCTGCTCGCCGTCGACGAGCACGCGGGCGAGGTTCAGCAGCCCGGGACCGGCGCCGGGCAGCACGCCGCCGGCAGCCCGCACGGCGTCGTCGACCCGGCTGCCCGCCGGCAGCCGCACGAGCCCCGGCCGGACCACCTCGCCCGCCACCGCGACGACGACCTCGCCCGTGGGGACCGCGCTCGGCGTCGGCGCTGCGGCGGACGCTCCCGGCAGCGGCACCCCGGAGGCGACGACCCGCGGCGCCGCGACCTCCTGGGGACGGCCGCGCAGCACCACCCCGCCGGCCACGACCGCCGCCAGCAGCGCCGCGACGACGAGGGCGACCGCGCCGCGACGACCCGGGTCGATCCGGCCCCGGTTGAGCGCAGGCGGCAGCCAGCCGGAGCCGGCGTCCGCCTCCGCGGTGACCGGCTGCCAGGACGCGTCGGGACCCGGACCGGGCCGTTCGCTCCACGGCACGTCCTCCGGCCCGGCGCGGTCGCGGGGCGCGAGGTCGGGCACCGCACGGCCGTCCTCCCAGGCCGCGGCGTCCGCACCGCCGACCGCGGGGAGCTCGACAGCCGCCGCCGGCCGGTCGGCGTCTGCCCCGCCTGGGAGCCGCCCCAGCCGCAGCGGCTGCGTGACCTCCTCGTCGTCCGGCTCCGGCGGCGGCACCCACCCGCCGCCGGAGCCGCTCAGCAGCAGCCGGACCCGGTCGGCCGGGCCCGGCTGCGGGGCAGCGGGACGTCGACGCAGGGGCACGTCGGCGACGCTAGGGAGCGCCTCCGCCGTGCGAGCGCCGCTGCGGCCGGCCTGTGGACGGGCCCGCCCTGTGGACGAGCCGCCTCACTGCGCCCGCCGGCTGTCCCACCGCCGCCGGACGTTCGGCGCGTGCCGGAGCACCACCAGCGCCGCGAGGCCCCCCGCCCAGACGCGGTCCTCCCCCACGACCAGCGCGGCGAGGAGCACGCCGAGGGCCGCCGTCATCGACGCGAGGGCGATCCACTTCGACGCGGCGAGGACCAGCACCCACACGAGCAGCACGACCGGAGCCCACAGCGGGTGCGTGCCGAGGACGGCGCCCGCCGCGGTCGCCACGCCCTTGCCGCCGCGTCCGCGCAGCAGGGGCGAGCTGACGTGCCCGACGACCGCGGCGAAGCCGGCGAGCAGTCCGGCGGTGTGGTCGACCGCGCCGAAGGCGACCGCCGGGACGACACCCTTCAGGACGTCCAGCACGGCGACGAGCACCCCCGCACGGCGACCGAGAGCGCGTCCGACGTTCGACGCGCCGGGGTTGCCCGAGCCGAAGCCGCGCAGGTCGACGCCGCCGCGCCGCGCCGCGACCGTCGCGGGGGACAGCGCGCCGACGAGGTAGCCGACGGCGAGCGCCAGCAGCTGCAGGCTCACCGCCGGGAGACGACGACCCCGAGCAGGCCCGGTCCGACGTGCGCCCCGACCACGGCTCCCACCTCGGAGACGTGCAGGCTGACCGACCGCGGCAGCCGGGCACGCAGGCGCTCGCCCAGGTCGTCCGCCCTCGCCTGCGCGGCGAGGTGCTGCACGGCGACGTCGACCGGACCGTCTCCCGCCCGCTGCACGGCGAGGTCCTCGAGCCGCGCGAGCGCCTTGGACGCCGTCCGGACCTTCTCGAGCGGTGCGATGCGCCCGTCCACGACGTGCAGCAGCGGCTTGACCGCGAGCGCCGTCCCGACCAGCTTCGCCGCGGCGCCGATGCGGCCGCCGCGCCGCAGGTGCTCGAGCGTGTCGACGTAGAAGATCGTGTCGGTCGACGCGGCGCGGGCGACCGCCGCGTCGACGACCGCCTGCACGTCTGCCCCGCCGCCGGCGGCCTCGGCGGCGGCGAGCACCGCGAAGCCGAGCCCCATGGCGAGGCTCCGGCTGTCGACGACGCGCACGTCGATGCCCTCCCCGGCGACCTCGGCGGCGGCGAGCTCGGCCGCCTCGCAGGTGCCGGACAGCTCGGCCGACAGGTGCACCGACACCACGTGCGCCGCGCCCAGCGCGCGGTAGGCGGCGGCGAACTCGGCAGGCGTCGGGCGCGAGGTCGACACCCGCAGGCGCTTCTCCGACAGCGCCTGCGCGACGTCACCGGGCGACACCTCCGAGCCCTCCGCGCCCGTCCGGTCGCCGAGCACGACGTGCAGCGGCACCTCGGACACCGCGTGCGCGTCCGCCAGGCCCGGCGGCAGGTAGGCCGTGCTGTCGGTGACCACGGCCACGTCTCCCATGCGCCGCAGGCTAGCGACCAGCGGCGTTCGCCTGCACGGCAGCGGAGTCGTACTGCGCGAGGCCCACAGCGCGCCGGTCGAAGTGCGCGGCGAAGCGCTCGTCACCGACGTACAGCTCCCCGAGGGACGCGTGCTGCTGCGGGCTGCAGTCGTAGAACCGGCGGCTGAGGTGCTGCCGGTGGTCCTCGGCGATCGCCAGGACCGACGGGTCGTCCGGCGGCTGGCCGGCCGCGAGCGCCTCGGCGAAGCGCCGCTCGACGTCCTCGGCCTCGGCGCGTACCGCCAGCCAGTCGGCCTTGCCGTACGACGACGTCCGCGCGCGCGACTGCGCCCACGTGTCGGTGTCCTCCCAGCGCTCGCGCGCCTCCTGCGCGTGCTGCGTCGGGTCCTCGTCGCCGAACACCTCCCGGAGCTCGTGCGGGTCCAGCTCGATCCCCATGCCCTTCGCCTCCACGGCTCGTCGCACGCGCGCGGCCACGGACTGCAGGCGCGTGATGCGGTCGGCCAGCAGCGACTGCTGCCGGCGGAGGTGGCCGAGCGCGTCGAGCGCCGGGTCGTCGAGCAGCTGCCGGACCTCCTCGAGCCCGAACCCGAGCTCGCGGTAGGTCAGCACCTGCTGCAGCCGCTCGAGGTCACCGGCGTCGTAGCTCCGGTAGCCCGCCGCCGTGCGCCCGCTCGGGACGAGCAGGCCGACGGCGTCCCAGTGGTGCAGCGTCCGGACCGACACCCCGGCTGCCGCAGCGACCTGACCGACGTTCACGACCACCTCCTGCGAGGGAGCCTGCGGCCTCCCGTCGCGTCAGGGTCAAGCCCCGCCCGACCGATCATGGACTTCGTGCGCGCTCAGCGCCCGGGCACGAAGTCGAACGATCGACGACAGGCGGGCTCGCGCCTACGCCGGAACGACGTTGACGAGCTTCGGGGCGCGGACGACGACCGTCCGCAGCTCGCGCCCGGCCAGCGCGGCGACGACGCCCGGGGCGGCGAGCGCCCGGGCGCGCAGGTCGTCCTCGGCGATGTCGGGCGGCACCTCGAGCCGCTCCTTCACCTTGCCCGCGACCTGCACGACGCAGGTCACCGTCTCCTGGACCAGCAGCGCCGGGTCGGCGGTCGGCCACGTCGTGTCGTGCACCGAGTCGCCCGCCTCGACGTCGTGGCCGAGGCGCGACCACACCTCCTCGGCGGTGTACGGCGCGTAGCAGCCCAGCATGACCGCCAGCGCCTCGACGCCCTCGCGCAACGACGCGGCCGGGGCGGACGGCCCGTCCAGCGACCGGCGCAGCGCGTTCGTGAGCTCCATCAACCGGGCGATCGAGACGTTGAGGCGCTGCGCCTCGGTCGCGCGGGTGACCTCGTCGACGGCCTTGGCCACCGCGCGGTCGACGGCGACGTCGCGGACGTCGCCGGACAGCGCGGCGACGTCCTCGGCCAGGCGCGCGACGCGGGCCAGGTACTTCACCGAGCCGGCCGGCGACACGTCGGCCCAGTCGATGTCGTCCTCGGGCGGACCCGCGAACGCCATCGTCAATCGGATGGCGTCGACGCCGTACGACGACAGCTCCTTGCCCAGGTCGACGCCGTTGCCGAGCGACTTGCTCATCGCCTTGCCCTGGTTGATGACCTGGCCCTGGTTCATGAGCGCGGTGAACGGCTCGACCGCGTCGACCATGCCCATGTCGTGCAGCACCTTCATGAAGAAGCGGCTGTAGAGCAGGTGCAGGATCGCGTGCTCGACGCCGCCGACGTACTGCGCGACGGGCATCCACTCGCGCACAGCCGCAGGGTCGAACGGCCCGTCCTCGTAGTCGGGCGAGCAGTAGCGCAGGTAGTACCAGGACGAGTCGACGAACGTGTCCATCGTGTCGGTGTCGCGCGTGGCCGGACCGCCGCACGACGGGCAGGTCGTCGTGACCCAGTCCTCGGCCGCGCCGAGCGGCGACGTGCCGGCCGGCTTGAGCGCCGCGCCGCGCAGGTCGGGCAGGCGGACGGGCAGCTGGTCGTCCGGCACCGCGACCTCGCCGCACTCGCCGCAGTGCACGATCGGGATCGGCGCGCCCCAGAACCGCTGCCGTGACAGCAGCCAGTCGCGCAGGCGGTAGTTGATCGCGCCCTGACCGCCGCCGCGGGCCTCCAGGTCGGCGACGACCCGCTCGATCGCCTCGTCCTTGTTCAACCCATCGTAGGGCCCGCTGTTGACCAGCACGCCGTCGCCGGTCGTCGCGACACCGGTCTCGGCCGGGTCGGGTGCGCCGGTGTCGACGACGACCCGCACCGGCAGGCCGAAGGCCCGCGCGAAGTCGAGGTCGCGCTGGTCGTGCGCCGGCACGGCCATGATCGCCCCGGTGCCGTAGTCGGCGAGCACGTAGTCGGCGGCGTACACCGGGATCTGCACGCCGGTGACCGGGTTCAGCGCCTGCACGCCCAGGTCGACACCCGTCTTCGGCCGGTCGGTCGACTGCCGGTCGATGTCGGACAGCCTCCGCACCTCGTCGCGGTACGCCTCCAGCGCCTCCCGCCGGTCGGGCGCGCACAGCTCGAGCGCCAGCGGCGCGTCGGCGGCCACGACGAAGAACGTCGCGCCGTACAGGGTGTCCGGACGGGTGGTGAAGACGGTGACCGTCGAGCCACCGGCCGTCGCCTCCTGCGCCGCTGCGCCGACGACGAAGTCGACGTGCGCCCCCTGCGAGCGGCCGATCCAGTTCTCCTGCATCTTCAGCACGCGCTCGGGCCACGAGCCGCGCAGCTGCTCCATGTCGTCCAGCAGCCGGTCGGCGTAGTCGGTGACCTTGAAGAACCACTGGGTCAGCTCGCGCTTGGTGACGACCGCGCCGCAGCGCTCGCAGGCGCCCTGGACGACCTGCTCGTTCGCCAGCACCGTCTGGTCGTTGGGGCACCAGTTCACCGCGGACGACTTCCGGTAGGCCAGCCCGCGCTCGCGGAAGCGCAGGAACAGCCACTGCGTCCAGCGGTAGTACTCGGGGTCGCTCGTGTGCAGCCGCCGGGTCCAGTCGAAGCTGATGGCGTAGCGGCGGAACGACTCGGCCTGCGTCTCGATGTTGGCGTAGGTGTACGTCGCCGGGTGCTCGTCGCGCTTGATCGCGGCGTTCTCAGCGGGCAGCCCGAAGGAGTCCCAGCCGATCGGGTGCAGGACGTCGTAGCCGCGGCGCATCCAGTAGCGCGCCAGCACGTCGCACAGCCCGTACGCCTCGGCGTGGCCCATGTGCAGGTCGCCGCTCGGGTACGGGAACATGTCCAGGACGTACTTCTTCGGCGCACCGGCGCGACGGCCGGCCCGGTACAGGTCGAGGCGGTCCCACACCGGGAGCCAGCGCTCCTGCACCGCGTGCGGGTCGTAGCCCGCGCGCTCCTGGCCTGCGGTACGAGCCTCGGTCATCGTGGTCCTCTCCTGACTGCCCCCGGACATGGCAGCGCCCCCGTGAGGATCACGAGGGCGCCGTGCGAGACGTCGACGACGTCAGCACGGCTCGGGGAGCAGCTCCTGCATGCGGCCAGCCTACTGCGGCACGGCGCACCGCTTCCGGGCGTTGGGCCCTCGTACGCTCGCCCGACGGCAGGAGGCCAGGTGACGCAGACGGCGACCGCCGTGCAGGTCCGGCAGGCGGTGTCACCCTGGCGGTCGATCTCGGCGCACGCGGCGTCCCGGCGGCGCCGGCTGCTCCTCGGCGTCGCGGGCCTGTTCGCGCTGGTGTCGCTGGTCTTCGGCTTCCCGACCGGACGCGAGGTCATCACGGCCTGGGTGCTCGTCGTGCTGTGGGCGGCGTGCGGCGGCGAGTGGCGCACCTGGCGGCGCGCGGTCGTGCACGACTGGCTGCCGCTCATCGCCGTGCTGTTCCTCTACGACCTCCTGCGCGGCGCGGCCGACGAGCTGGGCAGCCGGCTGGTCAGCCTGCCGGCGCTGCTGAACGGCAAGGAGGGTGCGGACGGGATCGACCGCGCGCACGTCCTGCCGCAGCTGCGCGCCGACGAGTGGCTGTTCGGCTGGGCCACCGGCGGCCAGGTCCCGACGGTCTGGCTGCAGGACCGGCTGCACACGACCGCGGACGTCCGCTGGTGGGACGTCGCGATCGTGCCCGTCTACATGTCGCACTTCCTGGTGCCGATGGCCCTGGCCGTGGCGCTGTGGCTCGTCGCGTACCCGCTGTTCCGGCGCTACGTCTGGACGCTGGTCACCCTCACCCTGCTCACCCTCGCGACCTACGCGCTGTTCCCGGCGGCGCCGCCCTGGATGGCCGGGCTGAACGGCTACCTGCCCGACGTCGCCCGCGTCGTGTCGCTCACCCTCGAGTCGACCGGCATCGGCACCATCCGCTCGGCGGTGCAGCGGGGCGAGGCGTACGCCAACGCCGTGGCGGCCATCCCGTCGCTGCACTCGGGGGTGCCGATGATGGTGGTGCTGTTCGGCTGGCCGCTCGTCGGCCCGCGCGTCCGGGCGGCGCTGGTGCTCTACGTCGTCGCGATGACCTTCACGCTCACCTACGGCGGCGA
>CAXTFU010000242.1:0-7106 GCA_964243385.1 uncultured bacterium
GCACCGTCCCGCAGGCCGAGGTGCTGGACGACATGCTCCAGGACGCCGCGGGCGCGAAGCTCGACGTCGTCCTCGAGCTGGTCGTCGACGACGACGAGGTGATCCGCAGGCTGTCCGGCCGGCGGACCTGCCGGTCGTGCAACCACGTCTGGCACGTCGACTTCGACCCGCCGGCCGAGGCCGGCCGGTGCGACCTCGACGGCGGCGAGCTCTACCAGCGCGACGACGACAAGGCCGAGACGATCGCCAACCGGCTCGCGGTCTACGCCCAGTCGACGGCGCCGCTGGTGTCCTACTACGCCGACCGGGGGCTGCTCGTCGGCATCGACGCCACCGGTCCGGTCGACGACGTCACCCAGCGGGCGATCGACGCGCTGCGCCCCTTCGCATGACCGGCCCGCTCGCGGCGCTGCCGGGCAGGGCGCGGGCGGGAGCGGCGTGAGGGGCCGCCGCCCCCGCGGCGTGACCGTCAAGACGCCGGAGCAGGTCGACCGGATGCGCCTCGCCGGTCTGGTCGTGGCGCGCACGCTCGAGCGCGTCACGGCGCTGGTCGCTCCGGGGGTGACGACCCGCGCGCTGGACGCCGCCGCGGAGGAGTCCATCCGCGGTGAGGGCGCCGTCCCGAGCTTCCTCGGCTACCACGGCTTCCCCGCGTCGATCTGCGCGTCCGCCGGCGCCGAGGTCGTGCACGGCATCCCCGGCGACCGGGTGCTGCGCGAGGGCGAGCTGCTCAGCATCGACTGCGGCGCGATCCTCGACGGCTGGCACGGCGACGCGGCGGTGACCGTCCCGGTGGGGGAGTGCGCCGCCGACCTGCTCGCGCTGTCGGCGGTCACCGAGCAGGCGCTGTGGGCCGGCCTGGCCGCCGTCCGTCCCGGTGGCCGGCTGTCCGACGTCGGGCACGCGGTCGAGACGGTCGTCCGCCCGCACGGCTACGGCCTGCTCGAGGACTACACCGGGCACGGCATCGGGCGGGCGATGCACGAGCCGCCGTACGTGCCCAACCTCGCCCCGAACGGCCCTCGCCGCGGGATGGCGCTCGAGCCGGGCATCGTCCTGGCCGTCGAGCCGATGACGACGCTCGGCACCGCCGACGTGCACGAGCTGGACGACGGCTGGACGGTCGTCACGAGCGACGGCCGGCAGGCCTCGCACTGGGAGCACACCGTCGCCGTGACGCCGCAGGGTCCGTGGGTGCTCACGGCCCTCGACGGCGGCGCCCACCGGCTCGGCACCGCGCACGCCGAGCCCGTGTCGTCGGCCGGACCGTCCTGAGCCGTCCGCGGGGATCGGCCGGCCCGCAGGCGTTTGTCGTCGGGCTGTCGCAGACGTAGACTTCACGTTCGGACTGCGCTCCGGTGCCACGCCATGCCCTCAGCAGTGCTGCGACAGCAGCACGGCGGGGCGCGAGGTGGAGGACGCGCGCCGGCTCGCGGCCCCGTGCCGAGCCCCGGCAGCACCACCGTCGCAGGTCGACCGCACGGCCACGCACCTGCGGCCGGCACCAGCACGACCCGCACGAGCACCAGCACGACCGCACCAGCACGACCGCACCAGCTCACGAGCAGCACCGGCGCCACGAGTCTGCACCACGGCGCTGCACGCACACCAGCCACGACACGCATCGACGAAACAGGGGACATGGCGAAGAAGGACGGGGCCATCGAGATCGAGGGCCGTGTGGTCGAGCCGCTCCCCAACGCGATGTTCAGGGTCGAGCTCGAGAACGGTCACAAGGTCCTGGCGCACATCAGCGGCAAGATGCGGCAGCACTACATCCGCATCCTGCCCGAGGACCGCGTGGTCGTGGAGCTCTCGCCCTACGACCTCTCACGAGGACGGATCGTCTACCGCTACAAGTAGGCCCACCCGGCACGCAGGTCCGCCTGTGCGCCGGCAGCAGCGGCGCGCCCGCGCCATCGAGGCAAGCCCAGCGAGGATCAGGAACTCGACAGTGAAGGTCAAGCCGAGCGTCAAGCCGATCTGCGACAAGTGCAAGGTCATCCGTCGCAACGGCCGCGTCATGGTCATCTGCAGCTCCACCGCCCGCCACAAGCAGCGGCAGGGCTAGGACACCAGCGCACCACCCGCGCTCCACCGCTGCGGCCTCCGGGCCGTGACGGACACCCCCGGTCGGAGGCCGGGGCCCCTCCCCGCACGGCGTGCGGGGGCTGGAGGGGACGGACGCGCACCAGACCTCCGCGAACCAGAGAGAAGGAACAGCCCGCATGGCACGTCTTGCCGGCGTCGACCTCCCCCGCGAGAAGCGGCTCGAGATCGCGCTCACGTACATCTTCGGGATCGGACGCACCCGGGCCCAGCAGACGCTGACGGAGACGGGCGTCAGCCCCGACGTCCGCGTCCGGGACCTGGGCGAGGACGACCTCGTCAAGCTCCGCGACTGGATCGACGCGAACTACAAGGTCGAGGGCGACCTGCGCCGCGAGATCGCCAGCGACATCCGTCGCAAGATCGAGATCGGCAGCTACCAGGGCATCCGGCACCGTCGCGGCCTGCCGGTCCACGGTCAGCGCACGCACACCAACGCCCGGACCCGCAAGGGCCCGAAGAAGACCGTCGCCGGCAAGAAGAAGCCGAAGAAGTAGTGGCGGCCGTCCTGCACCCGACGCTCGCCACCGACCACCTCAGCCTGGAGAAGTAGATGCCCCCCAAGACCCGCACCGGCGCCGGTGTCAAGAAGGTCCGGCGCAAGGAGAAGAAGAACATCGCCCACGGGCAGGCCCACATCAAGTCGACGTTCAACAACACGATCGTCTCGATCACGGACCCCCAGGGCAACGTCATCAGCTGGGCCTCGGCCGGCCACGTGGGCTTCAAGGGCTCGCGCAAGTCGACGCCGTTCGCCGCGCAGATGGCCGCCGAGAACTGCGCCCGCAAGGCGCAGGAGCACGGCATGAAGAAGGTCGACGTCTTCGTGAAGGGTCCCGGCTCCGGCCGCGAGACCGCGATCCGCTCCCTGCAGGCCGCCGGCCTCGAGGTCGGCGCGATCCAGGACGTCACCCCGGTGCCGCACAACGGCTGCCGTCCGCCCAAGCGTCGCCGAGTCTGAGCAGGAGCGAGAGAGAACATGGCCCGTTACACAGGCGCTGACTGCCGTCGTTGCCGTCGCGAGAAGATGAAGCTGTTCCTCAAGGGCAGCAAGTGCGAGTCCCCGAAGTGCCCGATCGAGATCCGCCCCTACCCGCCGGGCGAGCACGGCCGCGGCCGCACCAAGGACAGCGAGTACCTGCTCCAGAAGCGCGAGAAGCAGAAGTGCGCGCGCATCTACGGCGTGCTCGAGAAGCAGTTCCGCGGCTACTACGAGGAGGCGAACAAGAAGTCCGGCAAGACCGGTGAGAACCTGCTCATCATCCTCGAGAGCCGCCTGGACAACGTGGTGTACCGCGCCGGGTTCGCGACCTCGCGCGACCACGCCCGGCAGGCCGTCCGGCACGGGCACGTGCTGGTGAACGGCAAGAAGGTCGACATCCCCTCCTACCGCGTCTCGGCCAGCGACATCGTCGAGATCCGCCCGAAGAGCCGCGAGCTGACGCCCTACGTCATCGCCCGCGAGACGGCCGGCGACCGCCCGTCGCCCGCCTGGATGGAGGTCATCGCCTCCCAGATGCGCGTGCTGGTGCACAACCTCCCGGCCCGGCAGGTCATCGACACGCCGGTGCAGGAGCAGCTGATCGTCGAGCTCTACAGCAAGTAGCAGGTCCCGACCGGAGTCCTCCTCGGGGGGACTCCGGTCGCTGCCGCACGTCCCGCTCCACCCGAAGTGCCAGCACGGGACTCGCCACCCCGTGCCCCCGCGCGAGGTCATATGGCGGACCTCGCGAACGTCCTGGAAGGACACCACGTGCTCATCGCACAGCGCCCGACCCTCACCGAGGAGCCCGTCTCCGAGAACCGCTCGCGCTTCGTCCTCGAGCCGCTCGAGCCCGGTTTCGGCTACACCCTCGGCAACTCGCTCCGCCGCACGCTGCTCTCCTCCATCCCCGGCGCCGCCGTCACCAGCATCCGGATCGACGGCGTCCTGCACGAGTTCACCACCGTGCCGGGCGTCAAGGAGGACGTCACCGACCTCATCCTGAACCTCAAGGAGCTCGTGGTCTCCTCCGAGAGCGACGAGCCGGTCGTCATGTACCTGCGCAAGCAGGGCCCCGGCCCGGTCACCGCCGCCGACATCGCCCCGCCCGCGGGCGTCGAGGTGCACAGCCCCGACCTGCACCTGGCCACGCTGAACGGCAAGGGCCGGCTCGAGATCGAGCTGACCGTCGAGCGCGGCCGCGGCTACGTCTCGGCCGTGCAGAACAAGCAGGCCGGTCAGGAGATCGGCCGCATCCCGGTCGACTCGATCTACTCACCGGTCCTGAAGGTCACCTACAAGGTCGAGGCGACCCGCGTCGAGCAGCGCACCGACTTCGACAAGCTGATCCTCGACGTCGAGACCAAGCCGGGCATGACGCCGCGCGACGCCGTCGCGTCCGCCGGCAAGACCCTCGTCGGCCTGTTCGGCCTGGCCCAGGAGCTCAACGAGCAGGCCGAGGGCATCGACATCGGCCCGTCGCCGACGGACGCCGCCCTGGCCGCCGACCTGGCGCTGCCGATCGAGGAGATGGACCTCACCGTCCGCTCCTACAACTGCCTGAAGCGCGAGGGCATCCACTCGGTCGGCGAGCTCGTCTCCCGCTCCGAGGCGGACCTGCTCGACATCCGCAACTTCGGCGCGAAGTCGATCGACGAGGTGAAGGTCAAGCTGCACTCCATGGGCCTCGCGCTCAAGGACAGCCCGCCCGGGTTCGACCCGAGCCAGGTCGTCAACACCTGGGGCACCGACGAGACCGTGACGGGCAGCGCCGACCTGCTCGGCGGCGGGCCGGCTGCCGGTGACGACCCGGGCGACGCCGGCTTCGCCGAGACCGAGCAGCTCTAGGACGACCCGCAGGCCCTCCGGCTCCGGAGGGCCTGCGGTCCGCACGGCCGCACGACACGAAGGCAGGGCCCCGGCGACCGCCGTTGCGCCCCCACGGAGCAGACGCTCCCGCACCTGAGAGAAGACGACATGCCCACGCCCAGCAAGGGTCCGCGCATGGGCGGCAGCCCGGCGCACGAACGGCTGATGCTCTCCAACCTGGCCAGCCAGCTGTTCGAGCACGGCCGCATCACGACGACCGAGGCCAAGGCCAAGCGCCTGCGCCCGTACGCCGAGCACCTCATCACCTTCGGCAAGCGCGGTGACCTGCACGCCCGTCGCCAGGTGCTCAAGCGCCTGAACGACAAGAGCGTCGTGCACACGCTGTTCGCCGAGATCGGCCCGCGCTACGTCGACCGGCCCGGTGGCTACACGCGCATCCTCAAGCTCGGCAACCGCAAGGGCGACAACGCGCCCATGGCGATCATCGAGCTCGTCGAGGCGCTGACCGTCGCGCAGCAGGCCGTCGGTGAGGCCGAGCGCGCCCGCGGCACCCGCACCGCCCCGCGCACCGCCCCGACCGGTGCGACCCGCGAGTCGGCGCAGGCGCTCGCCGCCGAGAGCCCGACCGCGGCCGCCGTCGCGGCCGAGCCCGCCGCCCCGGCCGAGCCGGGTGCCGTCGCGGCTGAGTCGGCCGTCGCGGCCGAGCCGGTCGTCCCGGCCGAGCCCGCCGCCCCCGTCAAGCCCGCCGCCCCGGTCGAGCCCGCTGTCCTCGCCGACGACGCGAGCACCGCTCCCGCCGACGAGTCCGGTGCGCCGGCCGTCGTCGAGACCGTCGAGACGCCCGACGAGGTCGTCGCGGCGCCCGACGCCCCCGGCGCCGAGGTCCCGGCCACCGACGCGACCCTCGAGACCGGTCCGCCGGCCGAGGCCCCCGCCGACAGCACCCTGGCCGACGACACCCCGGCCGACGACACCCAGGCCGACGACGCCAAGTAGTCCCGCACGTCCGACGAGCCCGCTCCCTGCGTGCAGGGGCGGGCTCGTCGTCGTGCCGGGCAGCGCGACGCCGCCCACTAGCCTGCCGGCGTGAGCGAGCTGGCCGGCCCGCCCGGTGCCGAGGCCCCGCCGGACCTGCGTCGGGTGCGGCTGGACCTCGCCTACGACGGGACGGACTTCCTCGGCTGGGCGCAACAGCCGGGCCGCCGGACGGTGCAGGGCACCGTGCAGGACGCGCTCGCCGTGCTCGTCCGGGCGGAGCCGCCGCGGCTGCAGGTGGCCGGGCGCACCGACGCCGGGGTGCACGCCCGCGGCCAGGTCGCGCACGCCGACCTGCCGCCGGACGTCGCCGCCGACCCGCTGCTGCTGCGCCGGCTGAACGGCCTGCTGCCGGCCGACGTCCGGGTGCGCCGGGCGGCCTCAGCGCCGGAAGGCTTCGACGCGCGCTTCTCGGCGCTGTCGCGCACCTACCGCTACCGCATCGCGGACGGGCCGGAGCTCGTCGACCCGCTGCGCCGGCACGACGTGCTGTCCTGGCCGCGCCCCCTGGACCGGGCGGCGCTGTCGGCGGCCTGCCGTCCGCTGCTCGGCGAGCACGACTTCGCGGCGTTCTGCAGGCGCCGCGAGGGCGCGACGACGATCCGGGCGCTGCTGCACCTGGAGTGGGCGCGGGGCGAGGACGGGCTGCTCGTCCTGACCATCCGCGCCGACGCGTTCTGCCACTCGATGGTGCGCTCGCTCGTCGGCGCGATGCTCGCCGTGGGGGAGGGCCGCCGGCCGCCGGACTGGCCGGGCGGGCTGCTCGCCCGCGACCGGCGGGCCGACGACGTCGCCGTCGCGCCGCCGCACGGCCTGGTGCTCGAGCACGTCGCGTACCCGCCGGACGACGCGCTGCGGGCGCGCCAGGAGGTCACCCGCAACCTGCGCGGCTGACCGTCCCGCGCGCGCAGCACGCCGCGACCGCCACCGGCACCAGGCCGGCGCCGACCGGAACCCGGTCGACGCAGCGGCGACACTGGCGCCATGGGGTACGTCGACGTCCAGAAGCTCTCCTGCGTGCTGCCCGACGGGCGGGTGCTGTTCGACGAGGTGAGCTTCCGCGTCGGCGAGGGCGCGAAGACCGCGCTCATCGGCGCCAACGGCACGGGCAAGACCAGTCTACTTTCGGCCATCGAGCTTGCCCTGACGG
>CAXTFU010000243.1:0-7105 GCA_964243385.1 uncultured bacterium
GCGCTCACAATCGCGCCCACGCAACTCGACGAGAGGGGGCGGGGTGACAGCCTCGACCGAACCGGCGCAGGACCGCAGGGTCGTCGTCGGGATCGACTTCGGCACGCTCTCCGGCCGGGCGGTCGTCGTGCGGGTCGCCGACGGTTACGAGCTCGGCAGCGCCGTCACGCCCTACGCCCACGCCGTCATGGACCGCGTGCTGGCCGCGTCCGGCGCCCCGCTGCCGCCCGACTGGGCCCTGCAGGTCCCGTCGGACTACGTCCAGGTGCTCCGCGACGCCGTCCCGCGCGCGCTCGACGCCGCCGGCGTCGACCCGTCCGACGTCCTCGCCGTCGCCACCGACTTCACCGCCTGCACCGTGCTCCCGGTGCTCGCCGACGGCACGCCGCTGTGCGAGCTGCCCGACCTCGTCGACCGGCCGCACGCCTACGTCAAGCTCTGGAAGCACCACGCCGCCCAGCCGCAGGCCGACCGCGTGAACGCCCTCGCCGAGCAGCGGGGCGAGCCGTGGCTGCCGCGCTACGGCGGGCGGCTGTCCTCGGAGTGGGTGCTCGCCAAGGGGCTGCAGCTGCTGGAGGAGGACCCGGAGGTCTACGCGCGCACCGAGCACTTCGTCGAGGCCGCCGACTGGATCGTCTGGCAGCTGTGCGGCACGTACGTCCGCAACGCCTGCACCGCCGGCTACAAGGCGGCGCTGCAGGACGGCGAGTACCCCTCGCGCGAGTACCTGGGAGCGCTGCACCCCGGCTTCGCCGACTTCGTCGAGGACAAGGTGCGCCAGCCGATCGCCGCGCTGGGCGAGCGCGCCGGCGGGCTCACCGCGCAGGCCGCGGCCTGGACCGGGCTGCCGGAGGGCATCGCCGTGGCCGTCGGCAACGTCGACGCGCACGTCACGGCGCCGGCGGCCCAGGCGGTCGAGCCGGGCCAGCTGGTCGCCATCATGGGCACCTCGACCTGCCACGTCATGAGCTCCGACGCCCTCGGCGAGGTGCCGGGCATGTGCGGCGTCGTCGACGGCGGCATCGTCCCCGGCCTGTGGGGCTACGAGGCGGGGCAGAGCGGCGTCGGCGACATCTTCGGGTGGTTCGTCGAGAGCAGCGTGCCCGCCGCCTACGTCGAGGCGGCGACGGCCCGGGGGGTCGGGGTGCACGAGCACCTCACCGAGCTCGCCGCCGCGCAGCAGGTCGGCGAGCACGGCCTGATCGCGCTGGACTGGCACAGCGGCAACCGCTCGGTGCTCGTCGACCACGAGCTGTCCGGCGTCGTCGTCGGTCTCACCCTGTCGACCCGCCCCGAGGACGTCTACCGGGCGCTCATCGAGGCGACCGCGTTCGGCACGCGCACGATCGTCGAGGCCTTCGAGCGCTCCGGCGTCCCCGTGCGCGAGTTCATCGTCGCGGGCGGCCTGCTGCGCAACGCCTTCCTCATGCAGGTCTACTGCGACGTGCTGCGCCGCCCGCTGTCGGCGCTGCGCAGCGAGCAGGGCTGCGCGCTGGGCTCCGCGATCCACGCGGCCGTCGCCGCGGGCGCCTACCCCGACGTGCACGCCGCGTCGGCGGCGATGGGCCGGCTGGAGCGGGACGTGTACGTGCCGGACCCCGCCGCCGCCGACGCCTACGACGAGCTGTTCGCCGAGTACGCGCTGCTGCACGACCACTTCGGTCGCGGGAGCAACGACGTGATGCACCGCCTGCGCGCCCTGCGGCGCCGGGCCGGCCGGGCCGCCGAGCCCGTCCTCGAGACCACCGGCGCCGCAGGCGCATGACGACCGACCGACGACCGACTGGAGCGCAGGGGTGACCGCCGTCTTCGAGGGCCGCGAGGTCTGGTTCCTCACCGGGAGCCAGTCGCTCTACGGCGAGGACGTGCTGCGCCAGGTCGCCGAGCAGTCGCGCCAGATCGCCGACGAGCTGGGCGCGTCCGACGACGTCCCCGTCCGGGTGGTGTGGAAGCCGGTCGTCACGACGGCGGACGCGATCCGGCGGGCCTGCGTCGACGCCACCGCCGACGACACCTGCATCGGCGTCATCGCGTGGATGCACACGTTCTCGCCCGCGAAGATGTGGATCGCCGGCCTGGACGCCCTGCGCAAGCCGCTGCTGCACCTGCACACGCAGGCCGGCGCGTCGCTGCCGTGGTCCGAGATCGACATGGACTTCATGAACCTCAACCAGGCCGCGCACGGTGACCGCGAGTTCGGGCACCTGCAGACCCGCATGCGCATCGCCCGCAAGACGGTCGCCGGGCACGTCAGCGACCCGCGGACCACCTCGCGCGTCGGCACCTGGGTGCGCGCGGCGGCCGGCTGGCAGGAGGCCCGCTCGCTCACGCTCGCCCGGTTCGGCGACAACATGCGCTCGGTCGCCGTCACCGAGGCCGACAAGGTCGAGGCGCAGATCCGGTTCGGCGTCTCGGTGAACACCTGGGGCGTCAACGACCTCGTCGCGCGCGTCGACGCCGTGTCCGACCGCGAGCTCGACGCGCTCGTCGAGGAGTACGAGCAGTCGTACGCGGTGGCCCCCGAGCTGCGCCGCGGCGGCGAGCGGGCCGACTCGCTGCGCGAGGCCGGGCGCATCGAGCTGGGGCTGCGCGGCTTCCTCGTCGACGGCGGGTTCTCCGCCTTCACCACGAACTTCGAGGACCTCGGCGGGCTGCGGCAGCTGCCCGGGCTCGCCGTGCAGCGCCTCATGGCCGACGGCTACGGCTTCGGCGGCGAGGGCGACTGGAAGACCTCGGCGCTGCTGCGCGTGCTCAAGACCATGGCGACGGGTCGCCCCGGCGGCACGTCGTTCATGGAGGACTACACCTACCACCTGGGCCCCGGCCCGCAGCGCGTGCTCGGCGCGCACATGCTGGAGGTCTGCCCGACGCTGACGACGGCGCAGCCGACCGTCGAGGTGCACCCCCTGGGCATCGGCGGGCGCGAGGACCCGGTGCGCATGGTCTTCACGGCCGACCCCGGCCCGGCGTTCGTCGTCGGCCTGCTCGACCTCGGCGACCGCTTCCGCCTGGTCGCGAACGAGATCGACGTCGTCGCGCCGGACGAGCCGCTGCCGAAGCTGCCCGTGGCGCACGCGGTCTGGGCGCCGCGCCCCGACCTGTCGACCTCGGCGGAGGCCTGGCTGCTCGCCGGCGGCCCGCACCACACGGTGCTCAGCGCCGCCCTCGGCATCGAGGCGCTCGAGGACTTCGCCAGCATCGCCGGCGTCGAGCTGCTCGTCATCGACGAGCGGACGACGCTGCGCGAGTTCAGCCGCGAGGTGCGCTGGAACGCCGCGTACCACCGGCTCGCCGCGGGCCTGTAGACCGGGCCGGACGCGACGTGGTCCCCGAGCGCGCGGTCGAGGCGGCGCCGGACCCGGCCCCCGCAGGGCCGGGGTCGGCCGGGCGCGGGCGTCCCCCGGCGATGACCGACGTCGCGACGCTCGCGGGGGTCTCGCACCAGACCGTGTCGCGCGTGCTGAACGAGCACCCGAGCGTCAGCCCGCGCACCCGCACGCTCGTGCTCGCCGCCGTCGAGCAGCTCGGCTACCGGCCGAACACCGCCGCCCGCGCCCTGGCGACGGGCCGCTCGCGCACGCTCGGCGTGCTGAGCATGTGGGGGACGCTGTACGGGCCCGCCTCGACGCTGAGCGGCATCCAGGCGGCGGCCCGCGACGCGCAGTACGGCGTCACCGTGGTCGACCTGCCCTCGACCGACCCCGCGGTGCTGCGGCAGAGCACCGGGATGCTGCTGCGGCACGGGGTCGACGGGATCATCATGATCGCGCCCCTGCGCAGCAGCGCGCTGGCGCTGCGCGAGGCGGCCGGCGGGGTGCCGCTCGTCGTCGTGGAGGGCCAGCCCTCCGGTGACGTCGCGGTCGTCTGCGTCGACCAGGTGGCGGTCGGCCGCACCGCCACGCAGCACCTGCTCGACGCTGGGCACGAGACGGTGTGGCACGTCGCCGGGCGCCCCGACTTCTTCGACGCCGAGGGTCGCATCACCGGCTGGCGCGAGGCGCTGCAGGAGGCCGGCGCCGAGGTCCCGCCGCCGCTGCCCGGCGACTGGAGCCCGCGCGCGGGCTACGAGGCCGGGCAGGTGCTGGCCCGGATGCGCGGCGTCACCGCGGTCTTCGCGGCCAACGACCAGATGGCGCTGGGCCTGCTGCGCGCGCTGTGGGAGCAGGGCAAGCGCGTCCCGGACGACATCAGCCTCGTCGGCGTCGACGACATCCCCGAGGCGGCGTACTTCTCGCCGCCGCTCACCACCGTCCGGCAGGACTTCGCCGAGGTGGGCCGGCGGAGCCTGGCCGCCGCGCTCGCCCAGATCGAGTCCGGCCGGCCCGCGCACGAGCGCGCCGTCATCCCCCCGGAGCTCGTGGTCCGCGACAGCGTGGCCCGCCCGGTGGTGCCGGAACGGCGCTGATCCGCCTCCTGCGCCTACCGTGCAGCAGATCAGCCCGTTCTCGACCACCTGGAGCATGCGTGAACAAGGACCAGCTCGTGGACGCCGTCACCGAGCAGGTCGGTGACCGGCGGACGGCCGCCGTCGCGGTCGAGGCCGTGCTCGTCACCGTCCAGCGCGCGGTCTCGACCGGGGAGAAGGTGTCGCTGTTCGGCTTCGGCGTCTTCGAGAAGGCCGACCGGGCAGCCCGTTCCGCCCGCAACCCTGCCACCGGAGCGCCGGTCAGCGTCGCCGCCACGTCGGTGCCGCGCTTCCGCGCCGGCCAGTCGTTCAAGGACGTCGTGAGCGGCGCCAAGCCGGCGCCCGAGCTGCTGCCCGTCAGCGGCCCACCGCTCGCCCGCGCGCCCCGCCGCGCGCCGGGGACGGCCCCGGCGGCCGTCGACACGCCGGTCGAGGTGACCGAGGCCGGCCGCGAGGCGGCCGCGCAGGCTGCGCCGGACGCGGCCGCGCAGGCCCCGGCCAAGGCGGCCAAGGCCCCTGCCAAGGCGGCGAAGGCGGCCAAGGCCCCGGCCAAGACGGCCAAGGCCCCGGCCAAGGCGGGCACGGGCGGCAAGAGGGACAGCGCCAAGAAGGCGGACGCCAAGAAGGGCAGCGGCAAGAAGGCGGACGCCAAGAAGGCGGACGGCAGGAAGGGCGGGTCCGACGCCAAGGCCAAGGGCAAGGCCGGCGCCAAGGGCAAGGGCCGCTAGGCCGCCGCGCGGCCGTTCAGCAGCTCGGTGCGCAGCTCGTGCGCGCCGTCCGCGCGCGTCGCCTCGTAGTACAGCCGGACGCCGCCCTGCGGCGCCTCGGTCGAGGTGAGGTAGCGCAGGCCGCCGTGCCGGGACGCCAGTGACGCGCCCTGCCGCGGCGTCAGCGGCCCGAAGCGGCCGTCGGCGCCGCGCTCGGCGGTGGCGGTCCCGGTCGTCTCCTCCCAGTTCTGCGCAGCGGTCGCCCGGCCGTCGTAGGTGGCGACGAGCCGGTCGCCGTCGAGCCGGACGTCGCTGACGCGGACGCCGCGGGCGTCCCAGGCGCCCGTCCGGCCGGACAGCACCGGGCCGTGCCAGGTCCAGTCGACGCCGTCGGGGCTGGTCGCGTAGTCGGTGGTCATGCGGTCGGCGTCGTCCCAGCGCTCGAGCGGGTGCACGGAGGCCCACAGGTGCCACCGCTCGCCGTCGTGGACGACGACCGGGTCCTTGACGCCCTCGCGCGCGCTGCCGGCGAGCACCGTGCGCGCCGGGTCGTCCGCCAGGTGCTCGGGCGCGTCCGCCTCGAGCAGGTCGACGCGCCAGTGCTTGGTGCCGGGGGTCGCGCAGCTGACGTACAGCCGCCAGCGGCCGGACGGCGTGCGCACCAGGCAGGGTCGTTCGAGCGAGTCGGCCGCGAAGCGGTCGCGCTCGACGACGGCGAGGGTCGTGAGCCGCACCCCGTCCGGTGCGGACGCGACGACGTTGCAGTAGCCGCGTCCCTCGTGCAGCGGCAGCCGCAGCCGGTAGGCCAGGTGCACGACACCGTCGGCGAGCACGGCGCTCGGCGCACCGGCCCACGACCCCGGACCGGGCTGCGGCGGCGGGACGACGACGGTGGAGCCGACGAGCCGGGGGAGGAGGTCGGACGAGGCGGCGGACGCGGCGAGCAGGGGCACGCGGACCACGCTGCCACACCGCAGGCTGGTCCCCTGCATTCCCGAGTGACAGACTAGGAGATGTGGCTCTCCCTGACTTCCTGCTCCTCGGCGCGCCCAAGGCCGGCACGACCGCGCTGCACGTCGCGCTCGCGCAGCACCCGCAGCTGTTCCTGTCGCGCACCAAGGAGCCCAAGTTCTTCCTCGTCGACGGTCCTCCGCCGCGCGGCGGCGGTCCCGGCGACGACCGCACGTACGCCCGCTACGTCTGGCGGCGCGACGACTACGAGGCCCTGTTCGCGGACGCGCCGCCCGGGGCGCTGACGGGCGAGTCGACCACGCTGTACCTGCGCGACCCCGGGGCGCACGCGCGCATCCGGGCGCTGGTCCCCGGGGCGCGGCTCGTCGCCGTCCTGCGCGACCCGGTCGACCGCGCGCACTCGAACTGGACGCACCTGCGCTCGGCAGGCCTCGAGCCGGAGGCCGACTTCCTGCGGGCCTGCGCGCTGGAGGACGAGCGGGCCGCGCAGGGCTGGGGACCGTTCTGGCGCTACGTCGGGCTGAGCCGCTACGGCGAGCAGCTCGACAGCCTGTACCGCCACTTCCCGCGCGAGCAGGTCCTGGTGCTCCTCTACCGCGACGTCCGTGAGCGGCCGGCCGTGGTGCTCGACCAGATCTGCGAGTTCCTCGGCGTGGCGCCGGGTCTGGTGACCGGGCTGCCGGCGGAGAACGTCACCGTGCAGACCGCCGGCTCCCGCACCGACCTCGCCCTGGCCGCCACCGTCCGGGGCCTGTCACGGGCGGCGGGGCGGCTGCCCGCGCCGGTCGCGTCGGCCGCCACCGGCGCGGTCTCCCGGCTGCTGCAGCGCGGGCAGCGTCCGCGGGCGACCGCGACCCGCGAGCAGCGGGCGGCCCTGCTGCCCGCGCTCGCCGACGACATCCGCCGCACCGAGGCGCTGACGGGCCTGGCGCTCGGCCACTGGCGCGAGCTCGGCAACGCGCAGGACCGCACGCCGCTGGACGTGCGCGGGCGCTTCGGGACGGCGTTCCAGAGCATCGAC
>CAXTFU010000244.1:0-7097 GCA_964243385.1 uncultured bacterium
GCGCGAGGGCGTCCTCGCGCGCCCGGCTGCCAGGGGCGCCCGGACGGCGGTCCCCGGGACGCCGGCGGAGCGTCCGCGGGTGGTCGTCGTGACCGGTGCGGTCACGGCCGTGGACGTCGCGGCGGGGTCGCTGACCCTGCGCCGGGGCGGGCACGTCCCGCGCAGCCGGACGGCGACGGTGGTCGTGGGGACGGCGCCCGTCCGCCGCAACGGCGCTCCGGCGACGCTCGCGCAGGTGCGGGTGGGCGACCGCGCCACCGTGCTGGGCGTCGCCGCGGCCGGGGTCGTCACCGTGCAGCGGGTGCGCGCCTCGGGGAGCAGCGCTCAAGCACCGGCCGCTCGAGCGGGGCTGAGGGACCGGGCCGTCAGCCCCGGCCGTACATGACGTCGACGGCGTGCGTGGTGAAGCCCAGGCGCTGGTAGGTCCGGACCGCCGCTCCGTTGCTCTCGTCGACGTAGAGCAGCACGCTCTCCAGCCCGCGCTCGCGCAGGCTGCGCAGGCCGGTCAGGGTGAGCGCCGGGCCGAGCCCGCGGCCCTGCTCGGACGGGTCGACGCCGACGATGTAGACCTCGCCGATCGGCGGGTGGTCGTGGTGCTCGGAGTCGGGGTGCTCGCCGTCGGGATGCTCGTGCGGCTCCGCGGCGTGCCCGCCGTGCACCTTCGTCCAGTGGAAGCCGACCAGGCGGGGCTCGCCGTCGACGGTGCGCTCGGCGAGGAAGAAGCCGTCGGGGTCGAACCAGGGCTCCCGCTCGCGCAGTCGGACCTCGCTGACGTCCCAGCCGCCCTGGTCGGGGTGCGAGGCGAAGGCGCGGTTGTTGAGCTCGGTCCAGGCCTGCTCGTCCTCGCCGGGACGGAAGGTGCGCAGCCGCACCCCCTCCGGCAGGACGACCTCCGGCAGCGGCGCCGTGAGCGAGCGGCGCAGCTGGAGCAGCACCCGGCTGCGGTCGAAGCCCATCGAGCGCGCGAGCCGGGCGGCCCGCGCCGCGTCACCGTGCGCCCACAGGCGCAGCCGGCCGTCCGGGGTCTCGCGCAGCAGGGCCTCCACGAGCGCCCGGCCGAGGCCCTCGCTGCGGCTGCGCGGTGCGACCACCAGCTCGGCGCTCGAGCCCTCGACGGCGTCCGTCACGTCGAGGTGGGCGTAGGCGACGACGCCACCGCTCCGCCGCACCAGCAGGTTGCGGACCCCGGCGTCGCCCCCGCGCGGCAGGTGCAGCAGCACGTGCTCGGAGAACGGGGCGGTGCCGTCGACGGCCGTCGCCTGCTCGACCAGCGCGTGCACCGCGGCGATGTCGTCCGGGTCGAGCCGGCCACGGACCTCCGGCACGACGGGCTGCGCGACGGCAGGGGGCTCCGGGCGAGGCGCAGGTCGGGTCAGGTCGGGCACGTGGCGACGCTACGCCGACGGGGAGCTGGCGCTGGAGGGGGCCGATGGCGCCGGCGCCGACGGCGAGGGGACGGAGGTGGGGGCAGGTGCCGGCACCGCAGGGACGGTGGCGGGCGGGCCAGGCACGAGCAGCTGGGCGTAGTCCTCGCGCCGCAGCGGCATCGACGTCAGCGAGCCGTCGCCGCGCGGCACCCGCAGGTCGCGCCCGTCCAGGCGGAAGCGCACGCCGTCGACCCGCTGCGGCGCCAGCGTCGCGACGATCTGGGCGTAGGCGAGCGGCTGCATGAGCCGCACCTCCGAGCGGGGGCCGGCGAGCGTGACGACCGCCGTCGCGTCCTCGACCACGACGTCGTCGACCGTCAGGGTCGCCGGGATGACGCTGAGGAGGCCTTCGTCGAACTCGGGCGGCGCCGGTCCGCGGAACAGCAGGCGCACCAGCTCGGACGTGGTGACGGCGCGCTGGACCCGCCGCGAGGTGGGCACGACCTGGCCGTCCCGGACGAAGTACAGCCCGACCCGGCCGGTGCCCTCAGGGTCGGCCACCGCCGACGGGCCGGCCGAGGCGAAGGGGACGTCCTGCGGCTCGAGCGCCCGCGGCTGCTCGTCGCGCGGCACGCCGCAGGCCGCGACGAGCAGGACGGCCAGCACGGCGCTGAGGGCCCCGGGGCGCTGCCTCATGCCGCGGACACCGGCAGGACGACCCGGAAGCGGGCGCCGCCGCCGGGCCGGTCGAGGACCTCGACGGTCCCGCGGTGGGCCTGCACGTGCTGCGCGACCAGCGCGAGCCCGAGGCCGGTGCCCTCGCTGCCGCCGCGGGCGCTGGCGGTCCGGCCGCGGGCGAAGCGGCGGAACACCAGCTCGCGCTCGTCGAGCGGGACGCCCGCGCCCTCGTCGTCGACCTCCAGCTCGAGCTGGTCGTCGTGCACGCGCAGCCCGACGCGCACCGCGCCGCCGCCGTGCTTGGCAGCGTTGTCGACGAGGTTGACGAGCAGCTGCTCGAACCGGCGGGGGTCGAGCTCACCGACGACGTCCGGCCCTTCGGCCTCCACCGCCTCGGGGGGCAGCCCGCGGGAGGCTGCGACCGAGCGGGTGAGCGCGACCACGTCGACCGACCGCAGCTCGGCCGGACGGTCGCCCCGGGCCAGCTCGAGCAGGTCGGTCACGAGCTGCTCGAACCGCGAGACCTCGGCGGTCAGCAGGTCGACCGCCCCGGCCGTGCGGGGGTCGAGCTCGCCGCGCCGCCGGTCGAGCACCGTCGTCGCGGCCGACAGCGTCTGCAGCGGCGAGCGCAGCTCGTGGCTGACGTCGGCCGCGAAGCGCCGGTCGGCCTCCGAGCGGGCCGACACCTCGTCGACCATGGCGTTGAACGCCCGGGCGAGCCGGTCGAGGTCGGGGTCGCGGTCGCGGTCGACGCGGGCGCTGAAGTCGCCGGAGGCGATGCGGCCGGCCGTCGCGGCGACCGCCCCCAGCGGGCGGAGCACCCGCCGGCTCGCCCACCAGCCGACGGCCGCGCCGCCGAGGGTCGTGGTGAGGGCCACCAGTCCGAGCACGGTCGCGAGGACGGCGAGGGTGCGCCGCAGCTCGGTCAGCGACGTGACCTCGTAGTAGCTGACCGACGCGGGCAGTCGCAGCGGCACGCCCACGACGAGGGCCGGCTGGCCCTGCACCCGGACGCGCTGCACCGCCGGTCGCCCGCCCTCGACGAGCTCGATCATGGCGGGGCTGACGCTGCGGGTGAGCCCGTCGTCGGCCGTGCGGGAGAACCAGCGGCCGCCGCTGCGCACCAGCGGCCGGCGCAGCTCACCGGTGTCGAGGTCGCGCAGGACCTGCACCAGGTCGGGGTCGTCGCCGGACAGGCCCTGCCGGATGAGCGCGCTGTCGAGCGAGGCGGCCCGGACGGCCGCGCGCTCGCGCTCGGCGAGCAGCGAGGTGCGGACGAGCTCGTAGGTCGTGCCCGCGAGGGCGGCGGACAGCCCGAGCGCGCCGAGGGCGAACACGGCGGTGACCCGCGTGCGCAGGCCGATCGCCCTCACGGCGCGAGCTTGTACCCGAGCCCGCGCACCGTCACGACGTGCTGGGGGTTCGCCGGGTCGCGCTCGACCTTGCGCCGCAGCCGCCCGACGTGGACGTCGACCAGGCGCTCGTCGCCGTACACGTCGTAGCCCCAGACGCGCTCCAGCAGCTGCTGGCGGCTCAGCACCTTGCCGCTCTGCTCGACGAGCTCGCACAGCAGGCGGAACTCGGTGCGCGTCAGGTGCACCTCGCTGTCGCCGAGCCGGACCTCGCCGGCCTCGGGCCGCAGCTCGATCTCACCGAACCGGCGCACCTTCGGGGCGTCCTCACCGCTGCCGCTCGCGCGGCGGCGCAGCGCCCGCAGGCGGGCGGACAGCTCCTTCACCGCGACGGGCTTCACGACGTAGTCGTCGGCGCCCGCCTCGAGCGCGGCGACGACGTCGTGCGTGTCGTCGCGGGCGCTCACCACCACGATCGGCACGTCACCGTGCTTGCGCAGCGCGCGGATGCAGTCGAAGCCGTCCATCCCCGGCAGCATCAGGTCGACGAGCACCAGGTCGGACGGGGAGGTGCGCTGGGCGGCGAGCCCCTCCTCGGCCGTGGGCACGTCCTTGACCGTGTAGCCCTCGTCCTCCAGGGCCAGCCGGAGGGACAGGCGGATCCGGTCGTCGTCCTCGACGATCAGCAGGCGCGGCATGCGTCCATCGTGTCAGCCGCGGGCGTCGTGCCGGGCGACCGCAGCCCGGCACCCCCCGGGTCGGCACGGCAGACGTCAGGACGGCCGGGGTCAGGACGGCGGGGTCAGGACGGCCCGGTCAGCGCGGCCACCGCCGGCAGGGCGACGACGTCGGCTGCGGGCCAGGCAGCAGCCTGGGCCACGCCGACGTGCCCGGCGAGCGCGACGGCCACCGGCGCCGAGGCGTGCACGTCGACGCCCTCGGGCAGCCAGCGGGCGAGGCGGGTGCAGCCCACCACGGCGTAGGCGGCGTCCTCGTCCCACCCGGTCAGGCCGTCGAGGTCGACGACGAGGCTCGAGCAGCCCGAGCGGACGACGACGGCAGCGGCGTGCAGCAGGTCGCGGGCGCCGGCGCCGTCGAGGTGACCGGCCAGGTGCAGCTGGGCGGCGCCGGGGGCGGGAGCGTCGATCCGGAGGGTGAGCACGCCCTCCAGGGTGTCCACGCGGTGCGACGGACCCGGCGCCGAAGCATGACGGTCCGGTGACGACCGTCCGGCGACGGTCGCGCACGGCTTCGTCATCGGAGCGTCATGGGACGGCGGGACGACCGCCACGCGCCGGGGGGAGGGTGGGCACCGGCCCACCGACGAGAGGAGCTGCCGTGACCGTCCTGACCGACGCCCCCGTGCTGGTGCACCCGCAGCGCTCCGGCCTCGACGAGCTCGTCGTCGCCGTGCACGGCGACCTCGACCTGGTGACCGCGCCCCGGGTCTGGGCGCAGCTCGAGGACGCGCTCGCCGCCCGACCGCACCGCCTGGTCGTCGACCTCACCGACTGCACGTTCGTCGACGCCAGCTCGCTCACGATGCTGCTGGAGGCGCACCGCCGGACGGCCCGCGCGGGCCGTGACCTCGTGCTGCGCGGGTGCTCGCCGCGGGTGCTGCGCCTGCTGTCGATCACCGGCCTGGGGCGGGTCTTCTCCTGCGCCTGACGGCGCGGCCCGGGACGGTCTGAGCGTCAGCCCTGGGGGAGCAGGATCACGTCGTCGGCCGGCAGCGCCGCGATCGGCGGCGTGACGAACTTGTAGCCGACGTGGCGCACCGTGCCGATGAGCTGCTCGTGCTCGGTGCCGAGCTTCGCGCGCAGCCGCCGGACGTGGACGTCCACCGTGCGGGTGCCCCCGAAGTAGTCGTAGCCCCACACCTCCTGCAGCAGCTGGGCGCGGGTGAAGACCCGTCCCGGGTGCTGCGCGAGGTACTTCAGCAGCTCGAACTCCTTGAACGTGAGGTCGAGCACCCGGCCGCGCAGGCGGCAGGTGTAGGTGCCCTCGTCGATGGTGAGCTCGCCGGCGCGCACGACGCCGGGGTCGGCGACCGGTGCCGCCTCCTGCTTGCGGCCGAGGGCGACGCGCAGGCGGGCCTCGACCTCGGCCGGGCCGGCGGTGTCGAGCAGCACGTCGTCGACACCCCACTCGGCGGTGAGCGCGACGAGGCCGCCCTCGGTGAGCACGACGAACAGCGGGGCGGTCACCCCGGTGGTGCGCAGCAGGCGGCACACCGAGCGGGCTCCGGCGAGGTCGCGGCGCGCGTCGACGAGCACCGCCTCGTGCTGCGGGGCGGACAGCAGCGCCGACACCTCGAGCGGGGCCACCCGGACCGTGTGGCCCAGCAGGGCCAGGGCCGGCAGGACCTCCGAGGACGGGGTCATGGCGTTGGTCAGCAGCAGCAGGGTCGTCATGTGACGCCTCCTCGTGGGGTCCCCGGGAGCACCGGGGCCGTCGTGGGAGAGGCGCCGTTGCCTCGGAGTGCTCACTCGGAGGATAGCCCAGCGCAACGGTGGCCGAGCCGGGCCGGGGCACCCGGACGGGGTCTGCGGGTGTGAGGATGGTCGCGTGACGACGACCCTGCGGTACTGGGCAGCGGCCCGCGCTGCGGCGGGCGTCGCCGAGGAGCAGACCTCCGCGCAGACGCTCGCGGAGGCCCTCCTGCTGGCCCGGTCGCTGCGCGACGACCGCTTCGGCCGGGTGCTCGCCGTGTGCTCGTTCGTCGTCGACGGCGACCCCGTGGGGGCGCGCGACCACGCCGAGGTCCGGCTGCCGCCGGGCGGGCTCGTCGACGTCCTGCCGCCGTTCGCGGGGGGATGAGCCCAGGGCCGGCGGCGCCGGACGGGCTGCGCCCGGCGCCGTCCTCGACCGCCGCTCTGGCACCATCGTGGCCGTGACCGACGACCCGGCCGAGCCCTCGAGCGCTCGCACGGTCGCGGCCGACCGGCACCCCGACGCGGCGCACGGCGCCGACCTCCCGCACGGGCGCGACTGGGCCCGGACGCGGACCTCGGACGCCACGACACCGCCCCCGCCGGCCGCGGCCGCCGCGGTCGAGGCCGTGGTCGAGGCGGGCCGCGTCGACGCCTCCGTGCCGGCGCCGCCGGTGCCGGACGACGAGGCGACGACCGGAGCGCCCCGCCGGCTGCCGCTGCTCGCCCAGGGGCTGCTCGCCGCCCTCGGCGGGGGAGCGCTGGCCGCTGCCGCGCTGGCCGGGCCGGCGGCGCTGGTCGTCGTCGTGCTCGTCCTGCAGGCAGTGCTCGGGCTCGGCGCGCTGGCGCTGCTCGAGGCGCCCGCAGCCGGCGGCGCGCTCGTCGTGGCCCTCGCAGCCGGCGTGGCGGCCGACGTCGTGGTCCTCGCCGACGACGACCGCATCGACCGGCTCGCCGGCGTCGTCGGCCTCGGGCTCGTCGTGGCGCTGCTGCACCAGCTCGTGCGCCGCGGGCGCAGCCGCGTGACCGAGTCGCTCGCCGACACCCTGCTCGTGCTGGTGGTGGCCGTCGCGGCCGCCTGCCTCGTCGCGCTGCGGGCCACCGACGACGGCGAGCACGTGCTGCTCCTCGCGCTCGCGGCGGCTGCCGCGGCGCTGCTCGCCGGGCGCGTCGGCGACGTCGTGGTGCCCCGTCCCGCGGTCGCCGCCGGGGCGACGCGGGGGTGGACCGGCCTGCTGCTGGCCCTGCTCGCCGGGGCCGGGGCCGCT
>CAXTFU010000245.1:0-7094 GCA_964243385.1 uncultured bacterium
CCCGCCCACCGACCCGCCCCCGCCGTCCCGCTCCCCGTCCGCTCGGAGGACCCGCATGTCCGTCATCTCGGTCGAACCGGCTCCGGCCCTCGTCACCTCGTCCGCCGGCCTCCGCCTGCTGCCGGTGCCGGCCTGCGAGCCGCCCTACGACGACGAGCTCGCCCCGGCGCTGTCCGCGGTGGCGCACGCGTCCCTGCGCCGGTCGCCGGTCGGGCCCCTGCACGCCCTGCCGCCCCTGCGCCTGCTGCCGGCGCTGCCGGACGACGACGAGGACGACGAGGCGCCGCCCGCGCGCACGCCGCTGAGCGAGCTGCCGCCGGTGCGTCCCGCCGCGCACGCCGTCGTGCAGGGCCTGCTCGAGGTGCTGGCGGGCGTGCGGAGCGTGACGCAGCTCAAGCGCGCCACCTCGCTGGAGCTCTACGAGCAGCTGGAGGCGCACGTCCAGGCCCGCCCACGCAGCCGCGGCGCCCGACCGCGGACCGGCGCCGTCCGCAGCTTGCACGTGCAGGAGCGCCCCGAGGGCGTCGCGGAGGTCTGCGCCACGGTGGCGGTCGGCGGTCGGGCGGCCGCCTACGCCCTGCGCCTCGAGGGCGTCGAGGGCCGCTGGCGCTGCACGGAGCTGGCCGGGCTGACCTGAGCCCGACCCGGCAGACGCGAGGAGCCCGTGCCGGTCGGCACGGGCTCCTCGTCGTCGTCGTCCGGCCGTCAGGCCAGGCGCGGGTCGCCGTGGCAGCGCTTGTACTTCTTGCCCGAGCCGCAGGCGCAGTCGTCGTTGCGTCCCTGCGGCGTGCCCGTCGCGACGCCCGTGCCACCGGGGCCGGTCGACCGGGTGACCGCGGTGGTGCCGGGCGCAGCGTCCAGGCTCGGTGCGGTGTACTGCAGCTCCTGCGGGCGCTCGGGCCGGCCGAACCCCTCCGGCAGCGCAGCCCCGACCGGGTCGACCTCGTCGGCAGCCGCCGGTGCCGCGTCGGAGGCGCGGTGCGCCACCGGCTCGGCGTGCACGCCGGCACCCGGGCCCTCGACGGGCGCGGGCAGCTCGGGGTGCTCGACGTCGAGCGAGCGCTCGGTCTCGAAGGCCATCGGCGCCTCCGAGGCGACCGGTGAGCCGGCGACACCGACGGGCTCGGTGGGGAGGGCCTCGGCGGGCGCGTCCGGTGTCGCGTCGAAGACTCGCTCAGGAGGGACCGCGTCGAAGACGTGCTCCGGCTCGACCGGCTCGACGACCGGCGTGTGGCCGTCCGCAGGTCCGGCGACCGCCGGCTCCTCGACGGCCAGGTGCTCGACCTGCACCTCGCCCGGCTGCTCGCCCGGACCGGTGGCGACGAGCTCGGCCGCGGGCGGCGGGGTCGCGACCTGGGGCGACTGCGTCTGCACCTCGACGTTGAACAGGAAGCCGACGGCCTCCTCCTTGATGGCCTCCATCATGGCGTTGAACATGTCGAAGCCCTCGCGCTGGTACTCGACCAGCGGGTCGCGCTGGCCCATGGCGCGCAGGCCGATGCCCTCCTGCAGGTAGTCCATCTCGTAGAGGTGCTCGCGCCAGTGCCGGTCCATGACCGACAGCAGCACCCGCCGCTCGAGCTCGCGCATGACCGGCTCGCCGTTCGGGGCGATCCCCAGCGACGCCTCACGGGCGACGTACGCCGCGCGGGCGTCCTCGCGGACGTCGTCGATGAGCTGCTCGGCGGACAGGCCGGCCCGGTCCTCGTCGTACCGGTCGACCGGGATGCTGACCGGGTAGAGCGTGCGCAGCGCCGTCCACAGCTGCTCGAGGTCCCAGTCGTCGGGGTAGCCCTCGGCGGTGGCGCCGAAGACGTAGCCCTCGATGACGTCGTCGACCATGTGCGCGATCTGCTCGTGCAGGTCGACGCCGTTGAGCACCTTGCGGCGCTCGTCGTAGATGACCGTGCGCTGGCGGTTCAGCACCTCGTCGTACTTCAGGACGTTCTTGCGGATCTCGAAGTTCTGCGACTCGACCTGCGTCTGCGCCGAGCGGATGGCGCGGCTGACCATCTTGGACTCGATCGGGACGTCGTCCGGGATGTTCAGCCGGTCCATGATCATCTCGACGGCGCTGGCGTTGAACAGCCGCATGAGGTCGTCGCCGAGCGAGAGGTAGAAGCGGGACAGGCCCGGGTCGCCCTGGCGGCCGGAGCGTCCGCGCAGCTGGTTGTCGATGCGGCGGGACTCGTGCCGCTCGGTGCCGAGGACGTACAGGCCCCCGGCCTCGACGACCTCGTCGTGCTCGGCCTTCACCGAGGAAGTGGCGCGCTCGAGCGCGTCCGGCCAGGCCTTCTCGTACTCCTCGGGCGACTCGACCGGCGACAGCCCCCGGCTGCGCAGCTCGTCGGCAGCGATGTGCTCGGGGTTGCCGCCGAGCATGATGTCGGTGCCGCGGCCGGCCATGTTCGTCGCGACCGTGACAGCGCCCTTGCGCCCGGCCTGCGCGACGATGATCGCCTCGCGGTCGTGCTGCTTCGCGTTCAGCACCTCGTGCTTGATGCCCCGCTCGCGCAGCAGCTTGGAGAGGTACTCGCTCTTCTCGACCGAGATCGTGCCGACGAGCACCGGCTGGCCTGCCTCGTGCTTCTCGGCGATGTCCTCGACGACCGCGTCGTACTTGGCCGGCTCGGTCTTGTAGACGACGTCGGCCTCGTCGATGCGGCGCGGGTCGCGGTTGGTCGGGATCTCGACGACGCCGAGGTCGTAGGTCTGGCTGAACTCCGCAGCCTCGGTCGCCGCGGTGCCGGTCATGCCGCCGAGCTTGTCGTAGAGGCGGAAGTAGTTCTGCAGCGTGATGGTGGCGAGCGTCTGGTTCTCGTCCTTGATCGCCACCCCCTCCTTGGCCTCGATGGCCTGGTGCATGCCCTCGTTGTAGCGGCGTCCGGCCAGCACGCGGCCGGTGTGCTCGTCGACGATGAGCACCTCGCCGTCCATGACGACGTACTCCTTGTCCTTGCGGTACAGCTCGCGGGCCTTGAGCGCGTTGTTGAGGTAGCCGACCAGCGAGGTGTTCACCGACTCGTACAGGTTGTCGATGCCGAGCTGGTCCTCGACCTTCTCCACGCCGGACTCGGAGATCGCGACGGTGCGCTTCTTCTCGTCGACCTCGTAGTCGACGTCCTTCACCAGGCGCGGGATGATGCGCGCGAACTCGGCGTACCACTTGGTGGCCTGGTCGGACGGCCCGCTGATGATGAGCGGCGTGCGGGCCTCGTCGACGAGGATCGAGTCGACCTCGTCGACGACGGCGAAGTGGTGGCCGCGCTGCACGAGCTCGGCGGCGCTCCACGCCATGTTGTCGCGCAGGTAGTCGAAGCCGAACTCGTTGTTCGTGCCGTAGGTGATGTCGCAGGCGTAGGACGGCCGGCGGACCTCGGGGCGCTCGTTGGCGAGGATGACCCCGACGCTCATGCCGAGGAAGCGGTGCACCCGGCCCATCCACTCGGAGTCGCGGCGGGCGAGGTAGTCGTTGACCGTGACGACGTGCACGCCCTTGCCCTCGAGGGCGTTGAGGTAGGCGGGCAGCACGCAGGTGAGGGTCTTGCCCTCGCCGGTGCGCATCTCGGCGATGTTGCCCATGTGCAGCGCGGCGCCGCCCATGACCTGGACGTCGAAGTGGCGCTGCCCGAGCGTGCGGCGGGCGGCCTCGCGGGCGACGGCGAAGGCCTCGACGAGCAGGTCGTCGACGGTCTCGCCGTCGGCGAGGCGCTGCTTGAAGACGTCGGTCTCGCCGCGCAGCTCCGCGTCGGTCATGCCGCGGAAGTCCTCTTCGACGTTGTTCACCGCGTCGGCGATGGACTTGAGGCGGCGGACCATCTTGCCCTCGCCGGCGCGCAGCAGCTTCTGCAGGACCACGGTGGTGCATCTCCTCGAGGAGGCGGTGTCGTTCAGACCCGATCGATCCTAGGTGTTGCGACACGTGAAAACGCCTGGCGAGCGGCGGTCGTGCCCGGGATGCTCTGCAGGTGAGACCCGTCGAGATCCCAGCCGGACCGCTGCTGCTGCGCCCGTGGCGGGACGGCGACGTCGACGCGCTCCACCGGGCGCTCGAGGACCCGGAGCTGGTGCGCTGGACCGGCCTGCCGTCCCGTCCGGCGGCGGAGTGGGTCACGACGACCTGGCCGGGGCGCTGGGCCGACGGCACCGGCGCAGCCCTGGCCGTGGTCGACGCGTCGACCGGCGCGCTGCTCGGCGGCGTCGACCTGCACGGCGTCGACGCCTCGGCCGCGACCGCGGAGGTCGGCTGGTTCTGCGTGCCGGCAGCGCGCGGCCGGGACGTCGGCACGCAGGCGGTCGGGGCGCTGTGCCGCTGGGCGCTCGGCACGGCCGGGCTGCACCGGCTCACCGCGCAGGTCCAGGTCGGCAACTGGGCCTCGCGGGCGCTCGCCGAGAAGGCCGGCTTCACCGTCGAGGGCGTCCTTCGCGACGCGCCCGCGCCCGGCGGCCGGCGCGCCGACACCTGGCTTGCCTCGCTGCTGGCGACCGACGAGGTGCGGGACCGGCGCGCGTTCCCGGCCCTCGGACGGCCCACGGACGGTGTCGTCGCGCTGCGCCGCCTGCGCGAGGACGACCTGCCCGACGTCCAGCGGGCCTGCGACGACGCCGAGAGCGCGCGGTGGCTGCCGATGCCGGTGCCCTACACCGACCAGGACGCCCGCGACTGGGCGCTGGGGACCGTCCCGGCGGAGTGGGCGGGCGGCACGGTGGCGAGCGTCGCGGTGGTCGACGCCGGCACCGACGAGCTGCTCGGCGCGGTCGCGCTCGTGCCCGGCCGCGACCGCACGGGCGAGGTCGGGTACTGGACGGCGCCGTGGGCCCGCGGACGCGGGATCGCGGTGCGGGCCACGCAGCTGCACACGGCGTGGGGCGTGCAGGCGCTGGGCCTGGCCCGGGTGACGCTGCTGACCGACGTCGGCAACACGGCCTCGCAGCGCGTCGCCGCGAAGGCCGGCTTCGCGCGCGAGGGCGTCGCCCGGGCCGCGCGCACGGTGCCGCGCCGGACCGACCGCACCGACATGGTCGTGTGGGCGCACGTGCCCTGACCCGGGCGGGCGGTCAGGTGATCTCGAGCAGCTTCTCGCGCACGGCGTAGACGACCGCCTCCATGCGCGAGTGCAGCTGGAGCTTCTCCAGGATGTTGCGGATGTGGTTCTTGACCGTGTTCTCGCTGATGAACAGCTGCTTGGCGATGTCGCGGTTGTTCATGCCCTTGGCGACGAGCTTGAGGACCTCCATCTCGCGGTCGGTGAGCCGCGGCGTGGGGACCTGCTGACGGTCGTCGGTCTTCTTGATCATCGACGCGAACTCGGTGAGCAGCTTGCTCGCCATCGACGGGCTGATGAGCGACTGCCCGCCGTGCACCGCGCGGATCGCCGAGGCGACCTCCTCGATGGAGATCTCCTTGAGCAGGTAGCCCATGGCGCCGGCCTTGATGGCGTCGTAGAGGTCGGCCTCCTCGTCCGAGATCGTCAGCATGATGATCTTCGCGGACGGGACGCTGCCGTGGATGGTCGTGCAGGCGTCGATGCCGCCGCGCTTCGGCATGCGCACGTCCATGAGGACGATGTCGGGCAGCGTGGACTCGGCCATCGCCACGGCCTCGGCGCCGTCGCCGGCCTCGCCGATGACCTCGATGTCCGGCTCCTGGGCGAGCACCATCTGCAGGCCGCGCCGGAACAGCGCGTGGTCGTCGACGACGAGCACGCGGATCGGGTCCACCACCAGCCCGCCGGCCGCTGCGGGCGGTCCTGCGGTGGGGATGTCGGGCACGTGGGGCCTCCAGTCGGTCGCTGCCCCGCTCCGGTCGCCCTGTGGCCGGCCTGCGGCCGAGGGGGACGGGCGAGGACGAGAGTTTGTCACGCCGGCGGCGACCCGCGCCGCCCGCGAGGACGGGTCGGCGCGGGTCGCGCCGGTCGGTCGACCCGCCGCCGGACGACGGACGGGCCGGGACACCGCTCTTCGAGGACGTCGCCCGGCCGCGACGTCGCCCGGCCGCGACGTCCCCCGGCTAGGACGTCCCCCGGCTAGGACGTCGTGAGCCGGATGACGCCGTAGTCGTAGCCGTGCCGGCGGTAGACGACGCTGGGCAGGCCGCTGTCGGAGTCCATGTAGAGGTAGAAGTCGTGCCCGACGAGCTCCATCTCGTGCAGCGCGTCGGCGCTCGTCATGGGGGTCGCCTCGTGGGTCTTGTCGCGGACGATGAGCGAGGCGGTGTCGTCGACCGGCTCACCGGACGGCGGGTCGAGCACCGCGACGGCCTCCGTCGCCCGCTCGGCGTCCTGGCCGTTGCGGCCGACCGGCATCGACACCGGCAGCCCGGCCGTGGCCTCGGCGACCGACGGCGGGGTGTGCCGGCCGTGGTGCACCCGGCGGCGGTCGTGCGCCTTGCGCAGCCGGGCCTCGAGCTTGAGGACCGCCGTGTCGAGCGCGGCGTAGAAGTCGGCGGCGCAGGCCTCGGCGCGGATGATGGGGCCCTTGCTGGTGCAGGTGATCTCGATGCGCTGGCAGCGGTCGGACTGTCGCGGGTTCTTCTCGTGGGCGAGCTCGACGTCGAGGCGGATCACTCGGGAGTCCAGCCGTTCGGAGGGAGCCAGCTTCTGCGCCACGTGCTCGCGGAAGTGGTCCGGGACCTCCACGTTGCGGCCTTTGACGACGATGTCCACGCAGCTTCCTCCTGTACGTCGGGGGCGGGAGCCCGAGGGGGCGGCTCCCGCTTCTGCTGTGCTCGCGTGCGCTCCTGCCCGTCTCGACGGTGGGCCGTCTGGTGCGTTCCGCCTCGATCGTGGCACGACCTGCAAGCGACGGGGCAGTGACCATACGCTGACCGTGTGTAGTCCCTCCGGTCACCGTCCCGCTCCGGGGGGTGCCCAGCGAGGCGTCGCTGCCACCACCGCGGCGCCCCGGATCTGGGCACCTGCAGCGGCGAGCGCGCGAGCGGCTTCGGCCAGCGTGGCGCCGGTCGTCACGACGTCGTCGACCACCACGACCGGCACGCCGTCGAGCCGCCGCCGCGCCCGCAGGGCGCCGGCCAGGTTGGCCGCGCGCGCCCGCGCGTCGAGCCCGGCCTGGTCGTCGACGGCCCTGGCCTGCAC
>CAXTFU010000246.1:0-7071 GCA_964243385.1 uncultured bacterium
CCGCACGGGATGCTCCTGGCACTGGAGGTGCCGGGGCTGGTCGTCGACCGGGCCTGGCGGCGGCACGGGGTCGGCACGGCGTTGCTGCAGGAGGTGGTCGCACAGGCGCGCGAGCGCACGCACGAGCTGTGGTCCTTCTACGATGTGACGAACACGCACTCGGCTGCCCTGCACCGACGGCTGGGCTTCCAGGTGCGACGCCGAGGCAGGATCGGCTTCCCGGGGCTCCCGGACACCAGCGACGACGTGCTGGTGCGCAAGCTCCTGCGGTCCGGGCGCACCGCTGCGGCGCTCGTCGTGGCGGAGTGCTGAGCGGTCGCTGGTGCGTCCTGTCGGGCGCGCGTCGGCGGGTGGCAGCTCGGCCGGTCCTGGGCTCAGGCCACCCGGGCGGCGATGGCGGCGTACCTCCGGTCCGGGCGGTCCGGGAGCCGGTGCTGGACGCGCTGCACCTGCTCGAACCCCGCCGCCACCAGGTGCGCTGCGAAGACGTCGGCGGGCCAGCGGTAGGCGGTGACGACCGCGTGGTCGAAGGCGGCCACCGTGTCGTCGCTGTCGAAGAAGCCGGCGACCAGCACGCCCGAGGGGACCAGGAGCCGGTGGAACCCGGCGAGGACGCCGTCGAGCTCGTGCGGCGGCACGTGGATGGTCGAGTACCAGGCCAGGATGCCTGCCACGGAGTGCTCGGGGACGTCGACCTCGGTCATCGAGCCGAGCCGGAACCCGGGGCCGGCATGGGTCGCCTGCGCGTGGGCGACGAACTCGGGGACCGCGTCGATGCCGATCACGTCTGCGCCCAGGCGGTGGAGGCGCGCCGTCCAGTGGCCGGGCCCGCAGCCCAGGTCCAGCACGAGCCCGCCGAGCCCGGTCAGGTGCCGCTCCACGAGCGCGGTGTCGTCCTCGTCGTCCGGCCAGCCGCCGTCGAGCATCCCGATGTACCGCTGCGACATGGCCGCGTAGGCGTCGCGCACCGGTCGCAGCTCCACCCCACCACGCTAGGTGTCGGGACAGCGCGAGGTGCACCGACACGCTGCGGGCCGGGCTGCACCGGAGCGCTCCGCAGGGGGACGCCTCCCGCCGACCGCGTGCGCGTCGGACTCCGGCTGCAGCGCCCCCTACGTCGCACGGCCCCGGCGCCGGCAGCCGCTGCTCGGCTCAGACCGCGGCCGCGTCGAGCCGGGCGTGCCGGCCCTCGAGGTCGAGCAGGAAGCGCTTGCGCTCCAGGCCGCCCGCGTAGCCGGTCAGCGATCCGTCGGCGCCGACGACGCGGTGGCAGGGGACGACCAGGCAGTACGGGTTGCGCCCGTTGGCCGCCCCGACGGCGCGCACCGCGGTGGGGCGCCCGATCGCGGCGGCCAGCTCGCCGTAGGTGGTCGTCGCGCCGTAGGGCACCGCGCGCAGCGCCATCCAGACCGCGGCCTGGAACGGCGTGCCGAGCGGCGCGAGCCCGGCGTCGAAGACCTCGAGGCTGCCGTCGAGGTAGGCGGCCAGCTGCTCCTGCACCGACGGCAGCGTGCCGTCGTCGCGGGCGCCGAACGCCGCCTCGGCCGGCAGGTGCCGCTGCCCGTGCAGGTACACGCCGGCGAGGGCGCCGTCCTGCCCGACGACCCGCACCGGGCCGAGGGGGGTGTCGAGGTCGGTGTGCGTGCGCGTGGTCATGTCCGCTCCGTCCGTCGGGAGGCGTGCTGGGGGGAGTCGTGCACCGGCAGGTGGTTGACCGCGTGGTCGCCGACGGCCCACAGGTGCTGGACGGCGTAGGCACGGTAGGGCGACCAGCGCTCGGCCCGTTCGCGCAGCGCGCGTCCCTCGCCGAGGCCGAGCGCCCGCGCGGCGACGACCACGCCGAGGTCGGTCGGCAGGAAGGCGTCCGGTGCGCCGAGGCCGCGCATGGCCACGACGTCGGCGGTCCACGGGCCGATGCCGGGCAGGACGAGCAGCGCCCGGCGGGCCTCGGCGGCGTCGGCCCCTGGCCCGAGGTCGACCGTGCCGTCGGCCAGGGCCTCGGCGAGCACCCGGACGGTCTCGCGCCGGGTGCGGGGGAGCGCCAGCACGCCCGGCTCCACCGCGGCGACGGCCTCCGGCGCCGGCCACAGGTGGGTGAGCCCGCCCTCGGGGTCGTCGACGCGCTCCCCGACCGCGGCGACGAGCCGGGCGGCGTGCGTGCGCGCTGCGGCGGTGCTCACCTGCTGGCCGAGCACCGCCCGGACCGCCAGCTCGGCGGCGTCGACCGTGCCGGGGATCCTGCGGCCGGGCGCCTTGGCGACCCACGGCGCGAGCGCCTCGTCCGAGGCGAGCACGGCGTCGGCGGCGACCGGGTCGGCGTCGAGGTCGAGCAGCTTCCGGCAGCGGGCGACGGCCGGAGCGAGGTCGCGCAGGTCGTCCAGCAGGAGGCGGCAGCCGACGGCGGTCGGCAGCGGGCGCAGGGCCACCACGCCGGTGCCGCGCGGCAGTCGCAGCGTGCGGCGGTAGGCGCCGTCGCGCCACTCCTCGACGCCCGGCACGGCGGTCGCGGCGAGGTGGCCGAACAGGCTGTCCGGCCACAGCGGCGCGCGGAAGGCGAGCCGCAGGTCGAGCGACACGCGTCCCGCAGGTGCCGCCGGCCGGTCGCCGGCGCGGTCCCGCCGGGCGAGCGCCGCCGCCCGCACCTCGCCCGGCGTCGCCGCGTACACCTCGCGGAACACCGCGGAGCACTGCCGGACGCTGCCGAAGCCGGCGGCGAAGGCGACGTCGGCCATCGACAGCGCCGTCGTCTCGACCAGCGCTCGGGCCGTCGCGGCGCGCTCGGCCCGGGCGAGCGCCAGCGGACCGGCACCGAGCTCGGCGAGCAGCGTCCGCTCGACCTGCCGCCGGCTGTAGCCGAGGCGGTCGGCGAGTCCCGGCACGCCGTCGCGGTCGACGACGCCGTCGGCGATGAGCACCATCGCGCGCGCCGCGAGGTCGGACCGCCCGGTCGACGGGCTCCCGGGAGCGCCGTCGGGACGGCAGCGCTTGCAGGCCCGCAGCCCGGCGGCCTGCGCGGCAGCCGCCGACGGCAGGAAGCGGACGTTCGCGCGGGACGGCGTGCGGGCCGGGCAGCTGGGCCGGCAGTAGATGCCGGTGGTGACGACGCCGACGACGAACTCCCCGTCGAAGCGCGGGTCCTGGCCCTGCACGGCCCGCCACCACCGCTCGTCGTCGGGGGACGGTGCCGGGTCGGACCGGGTCTCGGGCACGGCGTCGGACGCCCGGCCGGTCCCGGACGCGGCGTCGGGCCGGGCGTCGGACGCGGTCCCCGGGGCGGTGTGCACGACGGTCATCCTGCGGGCGCCACGGGCGGTTGTCTGGCGGGAACGCGACACGGCAGTGCGCGCGCACCGCAGGTCAGCCGCGGGCCGGCGGACGAGCCCGGCGCTCGGCCGCGGCCGCCGGCGGCCGCGATCAGGCCCCGAGCCGCCGCCGCTGGCCGATGCCGGGCTGGCCCAGGTCGGCGCGCTGCGCGTCGGCCCGCCCCGCTGCGTGAGCGCCGCCGCTCACCTGCGTGCGACCGGACCACGGCCCGCGCCAGGAGCCGCGCGCCGACGAGCTGGTGGCGTAGAACTCCTGCACCCGCTGGGCCTTGTCGCGCAGCACGAGCGCCGCGGACGGCTCGCCGGTGGTCGCCGGCGCCGCCTCGACCGCCCTGGCGCGGGCGGCCTGCAGCCGCTCGCCGACCGCGAGGACCCAGCCGTCGTAGAACGACAGCCGCCAGGTCTGCCCGGCGATGCCGGCGGCCCGGTGCTCGCCGCCATCCATCCGGCGCTGGGCGGCCGCCGTCATCTGCACCGCGAGCGAGGCCCAGAGCCGCTCGACGACCTCGAGGTCGGCGCGGTGGCCGAACCCGAGGACGTAGGTGCTGTCGTGCGCCACGTTCACCAGCACGTCGTTGGCGCGGGCGACGACCGAGTAGAGCAGCACGCGGTGCCGGTTGCCGCGCTTGCCGCGCGCCCCGACGTCGACCCGCTCCTGCACGAGCGGCTCGGCCCCGCCGCGGGCAGCGCGGTCGCGCTGGCGGGCCCGGGCGAGCTCGAGGTCGACGGCGTGCGCCGTGGCGAGCTGCTGGGCGCGCTCGACGAAGGCGGCGGACTCGTGCTCGTTGTCGGTGCCCTCGGCCTGCGCCAGGAGCTTGCCGATGCGGTCGACCAGGCGGTCCCCGTCGGCCGTCCTGGCCCCGTCGGCCTCCCTGGCACCGCCGGTCGGCCCGGTGTCGTGCGCGCTCACAGCTGCCCCACTCCCACGGCGTGCTCGCCGTACTCGACCCGCAGGGCGAAGGCCGCCTCTGCTCCCAGCACTGCCTCGACGAGCAGCAGCACGACGGCCGGGAACGGCGCCCGGTGCCCCCGCGACAGCCCGGTCGTCTCACCCACGTGGTGCGCCAGCTCGTGCAGCAGGACCGTCTCGCGCAGGCCCCACGGCTCGCCGTGCACCGGCACCGGCAGGGCGATCGTGCCCGGCGGCTCCCAGTGCGCTGCGCGCACGCCGCGCCGGGGCCGCAGCCCCGGCGGCTCGACCGCGCCGACCGCGGCGACGACCTCGGGCAGCCGCAGGACGCGGTGCGCGTACTCGGCCGCTGCCTGCAGGGAGCCGAGCCGGCGCTCGGCGGGCAGCAGGACGCTGCTGCCCGCGACCGTCGCCCGGGCGGCGCCCCGGCGGGCCGCGTCGAGCCGCGCGGCCCAGGCGTCCTCGGCGCGGTACACCCGAGCCCGCTGGGCATCCCGCGTCGCTGCCGGGCGCTCGGCGGCGCTGTCGGCCGGTCCGCCGGAGGGGCGCGACGTCCGTCCCGCACGGGCTGCGCGGGCTGCTGCTGCGGTCACCCGCACGACGCTAGGCGACGCCCCGGACGACGTGGCCTGCCGCACGCCGGGCTGTGGACGGACACGGTCGGGTCACAGGACGGTGACGTTCCGCTCCGTGAGGGACATCACGTTTCCGGGAGGGCCCCGCCGGCCGCTGTCATCGGTCCGTCATGCAAGATGGGTGCACAGACAAGCGCCTGACCGCTCGCCGAGTCCCGCCCACGGTCATCGAGGCGCTCCACACCACACTTCCAGGGCGGGAGCGGGGGACCCAGGTCTTCTCGGTCTGCAGCGATGCAGACCTCGGGGCGAAGCACACCTCCGGGTGTGCCGGGCACTCTCATGCCCGAGCCCGACAGCTCACCTCGCAGGCGTGTGAGAGGGCTTGTTCTCGCATGCGTTCCATCTCCCGTGCCTCGCACGCGTCGTCGTCCAGCTCGACCAGGACGCTCCTCGGCACCGGCCTCACGGCCCTGCTGCTCCCGCTCTGCCTCGCCACCCCGGCGCTCGCCGACGGCACGGCGCAGGCGGCCGCCGGCTCGACGGCCAAGGCCGTCACCGCCATGCGCATCTCCGCGCCGGCCGCCCCGGTCGCCGCCGGCCGTCAGCGCATCGGCGTCCGGCTGCTCGAGCACGGCCGCCTCGCGCCGAACGCGGTCGTCGAGGTGCAGAAGCGCACCGCCGCCGGCTGGGCCCCCTCGGCCCGCGTCCGCACCGACGCGGCCGGCCACGCGGTCGTCCGCTTGTCGTTCACGTCGACCACCGCGGTGCGGGCGGTGTTCCCGGGCAGCGCGCGGCAGGCGCCGAGCGCCACCCCGGTGCGCACCGTCACCGTCCGCAAGGCCGCGCTGCGCCGCGCGCCGGCCAGCTTCCGTGCCGCTGCGCTGCAGATCGCCCGGCAGCAGGCCGGCAAGCCCTACCGCTGGGGCGCCGCCGGACCGGGCAGCTTCGACTGCTCCGGGCTCGTGCGCTACGCGTTCAGCAAGGTCGGCCGGTCGCTGCCGCACAGCAGCAGCGCCCTGCGCGCCACCACCAAGCGCATCAGCAAGTCGGCGGCCCAGCCCGGCGACCTGATCTTCATCCCGGGCCACGTGGGCATCTACGCCGGCGGCGGCAAGATGGTCGACGCCCCGAGCGCCGGTCGCAGCGTCAGCCTGCGCCGCATCTACACCAGCGGCTACACCGTCGGCCGGGTGGTCTAGCCCGTCGACAGCGGCTCGACCCGGCTGCGCAGCAGGCAGAACTCGTTGCCCTCCGGGTCGGCCAGCACGTGCCACGACTCCTCGCCGGTCTGACCGACGTCCGCCGGGCGGGCGCCGAGGGCGAGCAGCCGGTCGAGCTCGGCGTCCTGGTCGCGGTCGGTGGCATTGACGTCGAGGTGCAGCGGCAGCTTCGCCCGCCGGGGGTCGGTGCTCCGGCTCACGACCAGGGTCGGCACGCCCGGCGTGCGGTCCGCCGGGCCGATCTCGACGACGTCCTCGTCGCGGTCGAGCACGACCCAGTCGAGGACGTCGCACCACCAGCGCGCGAGCGCCTCCGGGTCGCGGGCGTCCAGGACGAGCTCGGTGATGCGGCAGGCCATCGGCCGACCGTACGCCCGGCCCGCTCCGGACCGGCTAGTACCGGCTGGTGCCGCAGTCGCAGCAGCGGCGTCGGCGTCCGGCGTTCGGCTGGGTGCAGTTGTCGCACCGCCAGTCGGGCGGGGGTGGGACGGAGGTGCGGGGACGGCGGCGCGGCCGGGTCCCGAGGGCAGGACGGGCATCCGGGGACACCGGGCGCTCCGGGGACAGCGTGGCAGGAGGCGTCATGGCAGAGCCCTTCCGAGCGGGGACCGGTCCAGGCTCGCAGCGTGGTGCTACGGCCACGTTGCGTGCTGGGGTCCGCCGCATGAAGCGGGGGCGCAGGCTCCCCACCCGTCGCCGGGCGCTGCGCCGGCCGGCCGGCCGGAGATGACCGCTGCGGTGGTCCGCGCCGTGGTGGTCGCGGACGGGCACGGCTTCGGCGGCGCGCAGGTCTACGCCCGCAGCCTCGTCGCGCACGCCCCGGACGGCGTGCGCTGCGACGTGGTCACCACGGCCGAGCACGCGCCGCACCTCGCGCCGGCCGTCGAGGCGCGGGGCGGACGGGTGCTCGTCGTCCCCACCAGCGTGCGGCAGCCGGCGGCGCCGGCGCTGCGCGCGGCCGTCGAGCGGCTGCGCCCGGACGTCGTGCAGGTGAACCTCGTCGACCCGACGAGCATGCTGGCCGCGCTCGAGGCCTGCGC
>CAXTFU010000247.1:0-7055 GCA_964243385.1 uncultured bacterium
CTGCCGTCCTCGATGATCTGGTCGCCGAGGATGCGGCCCTGCAGGACGTCGGACGGAGCCGTGCGGAAGTACAGGTCCTTGTCCGGGTAGTCGGTGAAGTCCGGCGAGGTGTTGGCCGGGGAGATCTGGATGACGCCCGCACCCGTGATCTTGTCGATGACGGTCTTCGAGACGCCCGAGGAGGCGGCGCCGACGATCACGTCGACGCTCTGCGACAGCAGGCGGTCGGTGGACTGCGAGGCGATGTTCGTCGACGTGTCGCCGGAGTCGGAGTCGACCTTCGCGACGTCCTTGTCCAGGACGCCGCCGGCCTCGTTGATCTCCTTGATGGCCAGGTCGACGCCGGCGAACTCCGGCGGGCCGAGGAAGGCGAGGGACCCGGTCTGCGGCAGCAGCGTGCCGACCGTCAGCGTGCCGTCGGCGGTGTTCTGCTTCCCACCGGACGAGGCCGCTGCGGACGGGGCGGCGCTGGCGGCCCCAGCGGTGTCGGTGTCGTCGTCACCGCCGCCACCACAGGCGGTCAGCGCGAGAGCGCCGGCGCTGATGGCGGCCAGCATGCGCCAGGTCCGTACGGGGGAGTTCATCCACCGTCTCCTTGGGGTACTAGGGGCACCGCGGTGCGCGGTGCTCAGGGTGGTCCGAACCTATCCCGCCGTGCGGCCTCTGCACGGACACCCGCATGCTCGTGTCGAGGTCGTTGCCAGGTCGTGACCTGCTCCGGGGTTGGCCGCGACACAGGTGAGCTCCGGGTGCGACGTCCGGTCAGGCGTCCCCGGCGGGGACCGCTCCGCCGTCCAGGACCTCCTGCGCGACCGAGCGCATCGAGCGGCGGGTGTCCATCGAGCGCCGCTGCAGGAACCGGAACGCCGCGGGCTCGGTCATGCCGTGCGCGGTCATGAGCAGGCCCTTGGCCCGGTCGACGAGCTTGCGCGCCTCGAGCCGGCCGGTGAGGTCGCCGACCTCGCGCTCGAGCGCGACGAGCTCGGAGAACCGGGACACCGCCATCTCGATGGCCGGCAGCAGGTCCTTCTTCTGGAACGGCTTGACGAGGTAGGCCATGACGCCGGCCTCGCGGGCCCGCTCGACGAGGTCGCGCTGGCTGAAGGCGGTGAGGATGACGACCGGCGCGATGCGGGCGGCGACGATCTGCTCCGCCGCCGACAGCCCGTCCAGCACCGGCATCTTCACGTCGAGGATGACGAGCCCGGGGCTCAGCTCGGTCGCGAGGCGGACGGCGGACGCGCCGTCACCGGCCTCGCCCACGACGAGGTAGCCCTCCTCCTGCAGCATCTCGACGAGGTCCATGCGGATGAGGGCCTCGTCCTCCGCCACCAGGACGCGCAGCGGGGCCTGCACGGGCTCGAGCGCGGTCGGTCCGGGCGCAGGTGCTCCGCTCATGCGCGCGACGCTACCGGGTGCCCCCGGTGGGATTCGAACCCACACTGTCGGGATTTTGAGGCCCGTGCCTGCTGCCGGTTGGGCTACGGGGGCGGCGCCCGTGACCGGGACAGCGCGACAGTACCCGCGCGCGGGGCCCGTCCGGAGACGAGCGGCCCGCGGGGTCGCGGTCGGGCCGAGGTGGTGTCGAGCTCGCCGGCCGGGTGTGCTTCCCTGTGCCCGACGTCCGAACCTCGCCAGTCCCGATGGCCCACCGCACGACCAGCAGCCACACCGCCCGCGACGTCACCGCACGTCCGTCCGGCGGCGCGGCTGCCGGCACTGCCCTGCCCGCGTCCGTCCTGGTCCGTCCGCCGGTCGACCCCGTCCCCGGCTGCCCGCCTCGCACCGCCGCCCGTGCCCCAGCCGCCTCCCGCGACAGCGCCGTCCGCGTGCGCGACCCGCCCCACCTGCTGGCCCGAACGACCCCCCGCCCTCGCGCCCCGACCTCGACCGAGGAGTCCTCCCGTGCGCCTGCTCCGCCGCACCCTCGTCCTGCTGCCCGCCGTCCTCGCGCTGACCGGCGGGGTCGTCGCGCCCGCCGCCGCCGCCCCTCACGGCGTGACCGCCAGCGCCGCCGCCCCGGCCGCGCGCGGGGGCGACGACTACCCGTGGCGCCTCGACCAGAGCTGGGGCGTCGACGCCTACGGCTTCACGAAGCGCCAGTGCGTCAGCTTCGTCGCCTGGCGCCTCGCGCAGCGGTCCACCCCCATCTCGAACGCCCAGGGGTGGGGCAGCGCGCTGACCTGGGACGACATGGCCGTCCGCCTCGGCCACCGCATCGGCGTCCGCCCGGTCGTGGGCGCCGTCGCGCACTGGAACGCCTGGGAGTCCAGCCGGGCCTGGCTGCACGGCTCGCGGCGCGCGAACGGCATGGTCCGGGCCGGGAGCACGGGGCACGTCGCCTACGTGACCCGCGTCCACGCGGACGGGTCGGTGACGGTGCAGGAGTACAACGGCGGCGGCAGCCGCGCGTTCGGGACGGCCCGCCTGCGCGCGCCCCGCTACCTCTACCTGGGCGTCGCCGGACCGCGCTGACGCCGGACACGCCACCGGCCGGCCCCGCGGGGACCGGCCGGTGCAGGCGCCTACGGCAGGACGGGCGGCGCGGGCACGGCCGGCGCGTCGGGAGCCGGACGGACGCCGGGTGCGGCCGGGACCGGGCTGCCGAGCCGGTGGACGCGCATGGCGTTCGTCGTGCCGCTGGTCAACGGCGGGCTGCCGGCCACGATGGTCACGAACTCGCCCGGCTCCATGCGGCCCAGGCTCAGCATCGAGCTGTCGACCTGGCGCACCATGTCGTCGGTGTGCTCGACGGCCGGCACGAGGAACGTCTCGACGCCCCAGGTGAGGGCCAGCTGGCTGCGGACCTCGGCCACCGGCGTGAAGGCGAGCAGCGGCACCGGCGAGCGGTGCTCGGCGAGCAGGCGGGCCGTGGTGCCGCTCTGCGTGAACGCCACCAGCGCGCTGGCGCCGACGGTCGTGCCGACGACGGCGGCAGCGGCCGCGATGGCCCCGCTGACGCTCGTCTGCTCGGTCTCGACCTTCGGCAGGCGGAACAGGTCCTCCTCGGCGGCGGCGACGATGCGGGACATCGTCGCGACGGCCTCGACGGGGTAGCTGCCGACGCTCGTCTCGCCGGACAGCATCACGGCGTCGGCGCCGTCGAGGACGGCGTTCGCGACGTCGCTGGCCTCGGCGCGGGTCGGGCGCGAGGCACCGATCATCGACTCGAGCATCTGGGTCGCCACGATGACGGGCTTGGCCCGCTCGCGCGCCATCTGCACGCAGCGCTTCTGCACGAGCGGCACCCGCTCGAGCGGCATCTCGACGCCCAGGTCGCCGCGGGCGACCATGAGGCCGTCGAACGCGTCCACGATCTCCTCGAGGTTGTCGACCGCCTGCGGCTTCTCGATCTTGGCGAGGACGGGCAGCCGGGCGCCGACCTCGTCCATGATCTCGTGCACGCGCTTGATGTCAGCAGCTGAGCGGACGAACGACAGCGCCACCATGTCGGCGCGCAGGGTGAGGCCGAAGCGGAGGTCGTCCTCGTCCTTCTCGGACAGCGCGGGGACGCTGACGCCGATGCCGGGCAGCGACAGCCCCTTGTTGTTCGAGACCGGCCCGCCCTCGGTGACGAGCAGCCGGACGTCGGGGCCGTCGACGTCGACGACCCGCAGGCCCACGCGACCGTCGTCGACGAGCAGCCGGTCGCCGATCGAGACGTCGGCGGCCAGGCCCTTGTAGGTGGTGGAGACGCGGTCGTGGTCGCCCTCGACGTCGTCGGTGGTGATGGTGACGGTCTCCCCGGTCGCCCAGACGACCGGGCCCGCGGTGAACGTGCCGAGCCGGATCTTCGGGCCCTGGAGGTCGACGAGGACCCCGACCCCCCGGCCCGACTCGTCCGAGGCCTGCCGGACCCACTGGTAGGCCTCGGCGTGGTGGGTGTAGGCGCCGTGGCTGAAGTTCAGCCGGGCGACGTCCATCCCCGCGTACACGAGGCCACGGATGCCCTCGTAGGAGTGGGTAGCAGGGCCGAGGGTGCAGACGATCTTCGCGCGACGCTTCACCCGGTCAGCCTAGTGGTCGGTGGGCTACCGGGTGGTCGGGGTCACCGGCGCCGGCAGCAGCGTGTCGCCGCTGAGCGAGCGGTCGACGGCCGCGGCCGCAGCACGCCCCTCGGCGATCGCCCAGACGATGAGCGACTGGCCGCGGCCCATGTCGCCCGCGACGAACACGCCCGGCACGCTGGTCGACCAGCTGTCGTCCCGGACGACGTTGCCGCGCCCGTCGAGCTCGACGTCCAGTGCCTCCAGCAGGCCGGTGCGCTGCGGGCCGGTGAAGCCCATCGCGAGCAGGACGAGCTGCGCCGGCAGGACGCGCTCGCTGCCCTCGACGGGCTCGAACCGGCCGTCGACCTGCTCGACGTCGACGAGCTCGAGGCCGGTCACCGCGCCGTCCTGGCCGACGAAGCGCCGGGTGTTCACCGAGAACAGCCGCTCGCCGCCCTCCTCGTGCGCGCTGCTCGTGCGGTACACGAGCGGCCAGGTCGGCCACGGCGTCGTGTCGGGCCGCTCCTGCGGCGGCCGCGGCATGATCTCGAGCTGGGTCAGCGAGCGCGCGCCCTGGCGGATCGCCGTGCCGAGGCAGTCCGCGCCGGTGTCGCCGCCGCCGATGATGACGACGTCCTTGCCCTCGGCGTCGATCGGCGCGCGCTGCAGGTCGCCCTCCTGCACCCGGTTGGACGGGACGAGGTACTCCATCGCGAGGTGGATGCCGGCGAGCTCGCGGCCCTCGACGGGCAGGTCGCGGCCGAGGGTCGCGCCGCCGGCGAGCAGCACCGCGTCGTGCTCCTCGCGCAGCTGCGCGACGGTGACGTCCACCCCGACGTCGACGCCGGTGAGGAACGTCGTCCCCTCGGCGCGCATCTGGTCCAGGCGCCGGTCGAGGACCCGCTTCTCCATCTTGAACTCGGGGATGCCGTACCGGAGCAGCCCACCGACGCGGTCGGCGCGCTCGAGGACGACCACCTCGTGGCCGGCGCGGGTGAGCTGCTGCGCGGCGGCCAGCCCGGCCGGACCCGAGCCGACGACGGCGATCCGCTTGCCGGTGCGGTGCTCCGGGACCTGCGGGCGGACGAGCCCGTCGGCCCACGCGCGGTCACCGATCTCGACCTCGACCTGCTTGATGGTGACCGGGTCGTCGTTGATGCCGAGCACGCACGCCGCCTCGCACGGCGCAGGGCACAGCCGCCCGGTGAACTCCGGGAAGTTGTTCGTCGCGTGCAGCCGCTCGGCGGCCTCGCACCAGTCGTCCTTCCAGACGAGGTCGTTCCACTCGGGGATGAGGTTGCCGAGCGGGCAGCCGTTGTGGCAGAAGGGGATGCCGCAGTCCATGCAGCGCGCCGCCTGGTCGTGCAGGTGCTCCTGCGGGAACTGCTCGTAGACCTCCTTCCAGTCGCGGATGCGGACGTCGACGGGACGCCGCTGCGGCAGGGCGCGGCCGTGCTTGAGGAACCCGGTCTGGTCGGCCACGGGTCAGCCCTTCTTCGTGAACGGGGTGGAGGAGGAGGGCGCGACGGAGGCCATGACGGCGGCGTCGACGTCGACGCCGTCCTGGCGGGCCTGCTCCATCGCGGCCAGCACGCGCTTGTAGTCGCGCGGCATGACCTTCGTGAACCGGCCGACGACGGCCGGCCAGTCGGCGAGCAGCCGCTCGGCGACGGTCGAGCCGGTCTCGGCCGCGTGCTCGACGAGCATCTCGCGCAGCGTCTCGACGTCGCCCTCGGCGAGCTGCTCGAGCTCGACCATCTCGCCGTTGACCTTCACCAGGTCGAGGTCGAGGACGTACGCGACGCCCCCGCTCATGCCGGCGGCGACGTTGCGGCCGGTCGGGCCGAGGATCGCCACGCGTCCGCCGGTCATGTACTCGCAGCCGTGGTCGCCGACGCCCTCGACCACCGCGGTCGCACCGGAGTTGCGGACGCAGAACCGCTCCCCCACCCGGCCGCGGACGAACAGCGAGCCGGCCGTGGCGCCGTAGAGCAGCGTGTTGCCGGCGATGACGTTGTCCTCGGCGGCGAAGCTCGCGTCGGGGCTCGGCCGCACCGAGATGCGCCCGCCGGACAGGCCCTTGCCGACGTAGTCGTTCGCGTCGCCGACCAGGCGCAGCGTGATGCCGCGCGGCAGGAACGCGCCGAGGCTCTGGCCGGCCGAGCCGGTGAGCGTCACGTCGATCGTCCCGTCGGGCAGGCCCGCGCCGCCGAAGCGGCGGGTGACCTGCGAGCCGAGCATCGTGCCGACGGTGCGGTTGACGTTGCGCACGGGCACGTCGATGCGCACCGGCGTGCCGGCCGTCAGCGCGTCGTCGGCCAGCGCGATGAGCGAGACGTCGAGCGCCTTGTCCAGGCCGTGGTCCTGCGGCACGACCTGCGTGACGGGCGTGCCCTCGGGCAGCTCGGGCAGGTGCAGGACGGGGGCGAGGTCGAGCCCGGCGGCCTTCCAGTGCTCGACGGCGCGGTTCGTGTCCAGCACCTCGACGTGGCCGATCGCCTCCTGCAGGCTCCGGAAGCCGAGCGAGGCGAGGATCTCGCGGACCTCCTGCGCGACGTACTCGAAGAAGGTCACGACGAACTCGGCCTTGCCCGAGTACTTCTCGCGCAGCTCCTTGCGCTGGGTGGCGACGCCGACGGGGCAGGTGTCGAGGTGGCAGACGCGCATCATGATGCAGCCGCTGACGACCAGCGGCGCCGTCGCGAAGCCGTACTCCTCGGCGCCGAGCAGCGCGCCGATGATGACGTCGCGGCCGGTCTTGAGCTGCCCGTCGACCTGCACGACGATGCGGTCGCGCAGCCCGTTGAGCAGCAGCGTCTGCTGCGTCTCGGCCAGGCCGAGCTCCCACGGCGAGCCGGCGTGCTTGAGGCTCGTCAGCGGCGAGGCGCCGGTGCCGCCGTCGTGGCCGGAGATGAGCACGACGTCGGCGTGCGCCTTGGACACGCCCGCCGCCACCGTGCCGACGCCGACCTCGGCCACGAGCTTGACGTGGATCCGGGCGCGGTCGTTGGCGTTCTTGAGGTCGTGGATGAGCTGGGCGAGGTCCTCGATCGAGTAGATGTCGTG
>CAXTFU010000248.1:0-6985 GCA_964243385.1 uncultured bacterium
GGTCGTCCTCGGGGATGCCCTGCTCGACCTTGCCGACGAGGTCGGCGCCGACGTCCGCAGCCTTGGTGAAGATGCCGCCGCCGACGCGCATGAACATCGCGAGCAGGGCGGCGCCGAAGCCGAAGCCCTCGAGCACCTTGGGCGCGTCGCCCTTGTAGACCAGGACGACGACCGAGGCGCCGAGCAGGCCGAGGCCGACGGTGGCCATGCCGACGGCGCCGCCGGTGCGGAACGCGACCCGCATGCCGTCGTCGCGGCTGCCGCCGCGGGCCGCCTCGGCGACGCGCACGTTGGCGCGCACCGCGAGCGACATGCCCAGGTAGCCGATGAGCGCCGAGAACAGGGCGCCGACCACGAAGGCGATCGACCGGCCGGCGCGGACGCTGCTGCTGTCGGCCGGCAGGGCGAACAGCAGCGCGAACACGATGACGACGAACGGCACGAGGGTCTTGAACTGCCGGGACAGGTACGCCGAGGCGCCCTCCTGCACCGCCTGGCCGATCCGCTGCATGGCGGGCGTGCCGTCCGGTGCGGCGAGCACCTGCTTGCGGAACGTGATGGCCATCGCGAGCGCGAGGACGGCGATGACGGCCACCACGGCCACCAAGGTCAGGTTGGAGCCGGAGACGGTCACGTCACTGACCCCAGGCTGGGCGAGCCCCTGCATGCGTCCTCCTCGACGTCACGGCCCTCACCGCGCACCGGGTTCGGCCGCGCTCAGGAAGGACTGGTCACGGACTGTATCGGCGCGCTACCCGTGACGGAAGCACGACAGCCGACGGGCAGCCGTCACCGGACGTCTTCCCGCACGACGGCAGCGACACGGTGTTCGTCGGTACGTCGGCGGTTCGTCGGCGCGTCGGTACGGCGGCGTGCGCTGTCAGCCGAGCCAGGCCAGGCACAGGGAGGCAGAGCCGTCGTCGTCCTGCTCGACGGTCAGCGAGTCCGTCATGCCGGTGAGGACGGCCAGCAGGATGCTGTCGTCGGCGCTCACGTCGTCGGTCGCGGGGGTCAGGCGCGCCACCAGGCGCGGGGTGGCCCCGGCGACCGGGCTCTGGGGCGCGTCGTCCAGCGTCAGCGTGATCTGCTCGTCGGCGCCCAGGTTGCGCATCGTCGTGGCGCAGGCCTCGCCGATCGCCTGGCGCACGGCCTCGCTGGCGTCCTCGTCGAGGCCGGCGCGGCGGGCGACCGTGACGGCGACCAGGCGCGCCGTGCGCACGTGCGACGCGGCTGCCCGAAACCGCAGCCGTACCACTCCCATGACGTGACCGGTCGACCGAGCCGCCTCAGGCCCCGGCGTCCGCGCCGGTGTCGGCGGTGAGCGCCTGCTCGACGGAGTCGTGGATCGCGAAGACCTTGGTCAGGCCGGTGATGCGGAAGACCTTGAGCACCCGCTCCTGGGAGCAGACCAGCTGCAGCGAGCCGTTCTGGGTGCGGACCCGCTTGAGGCCGCCGACGAGCACACCGAGCCCGGTCGAGTCGAGGAACTCGACCCCCTGCATGTCGACCACCAGGTGGTGGTGACCGTCGGCCACGAGACTGTTGAGCCGGTCGCGCAGCGTCGGGGCGCTGTAGACGTCGATCTCGCCCCCGACCTCGACGATCGTGCGCCCACCCTCGTCGCGGGTGGTGACCGACAGATCCATGAACGCCTCCTGGACGTGCGTCATTCGTGACAGACAGGGCAGCACTGGTCGCGCCTGGTCACCATCCAACCATCAATCGCGCACCATGGAGCGGTGGCCACAGCACCTCGGGACGTCGGGCTGGGGGCGGGGCTGCTCGCGCTCGTCGCGCCCGACCCCTCCGGCGACCCGCGCGTGCGGCACGTCGAGCACCTGCCGTCGCGAGCGGGGACCACCGCGGCGTGGCCGGCCTTCGCCGACCCGGCGCTGGTCGCGGCGCTCGGCCGCCGCGGCGTCAGAGCGCCGTGGGCGCACCAGGTGCGGGCGGCCTCGCTGGCCCACGCCGGTGAGCACGTGGTCGTCGCCAGCGGCACGGCGAGCGGCAAGTCGCTCGCCTACCAGCTGCCCGTCCTCAGCGACCTGCTCGCCCCGGCGGGCACCGGCCTGACCGCCCGCCGGCCCACCGCGCTCTACCTGTCGCCGACCAAGGCGCTCGCGGCCGACCAGCTGGCCGGGCTCGCCGAGCTGCGGCTGCCGGAGCTGCGCGCCGCGACCTACGACGGCGACACGGCGCCGGACGAGCGGCGGTGGGTGCGCGAGCACGCCTCGTTCGTGCTGACCAACCCCGACCTGCTGCACCACTCGCTGCTGCCAGGGCACGAGCGGTGGGCGCGGTTCCTGCGCGGGCTGCGCTACGTCGTGGTCGACGAGTGCCACCACTACCGCGGCGTCTTCGGCTCGCACGTCGCCGCGGTGCTGCGCCGGCTGCGGCGGGTCGCCGCCCGCTACGGCGCCTCCCCGACGTTCGTGCTGTGCTCGGCGACGGTCTCCTCCCCCGCCGAGCACGCCGGGCGGCTCACCGGGCTGCCCGTCACGGCGGTCACCGACGACGCGTCGCCGCGCGGGCGCACCGACGTCGTGCTGTGGGAGCCGCCGCTGCTGCCCGGTGGCGGCGAGCACGACGCCCCCACCCGCCGGACGGCGACCGCCGAGACCGCCGACCTGCTGAGCGACCTGGTGGTGGCCGGCGTGCGCACGCTGGCGTTCGTGCGCAGCAGGCGCGGCGTCGAGACCGTGGCGTCGTCGACCCGGCGGCTGCTCGCCGAGGTCGACCGCTCGCTGCCGCGCCAGGTCGCGGGATATCGCGGCGGCTACCTGCCCGAGGAGCGGCGCGACCTGGAGCGCGGGCTGCGTACCGGGCGGCTGCTCGGCGTCGCGGCCACCAACGCCCTCGAGCTCGGCGTCGACGTCGCCGGGCTGGACGCCGTGCTGCTGGCCGGGTGGCCGGGCCGCCGTGCCTCGATGTGGCAGCAGGTCGGTCGGGCCGGGCGCGCCGGGCAGGACTCCCTCGCCGTGCTCGTCGCGGCCGACGACCCGCTCGACACCTACCTCGTCAACCACCCGGAGGCAATCTTCGGCGCACCCGTCGAGCAGACCGTGATGGACCCGGCCAACCCCTACGTCCTCGCTCCCCACCTCGCCGCCGCGGCGGCCGAGCTGCCGGTGACCGAGGCCGACCTGCCGCTGTTCGGGCCGACCGCCGCCGGGCTGCTCGACGTGCTCGTCGAGCGCGGGCTGCTGCGCCGACGTCCGGCCGGGTGGTTCTGGGCGCGGCCCGACCGCGCCACCGACCACGTCGACCTGCGCGGAGCCGGCTCGCCGTTGCGTGTGGTCGAGACGACGACCGGGCGGGTGCTTGGCACCGTGGACGGCGGCGCGGCCGACCGCACCGTCCACACCGGAGCGGTCTACGTGCACCAGGGCGAGACCTTCCTCGTTGAGCGGCTCGACCTGGGCGAGCACCTGGCGCTGGTGGCGCGCGCCGAGCCCGACTGGACGACGCACGCGCGGGCGCTGACCGACGTCCGGCTGCTCACCACCGCGCGGCGCGAGCGGTGGGGCCCGATCGAGGTCTGCCTCGGCACCGCGGAGGTGACGACGCAGGTCGTGTCGTTCCTGCGCCGCCGGCTGCGCACCGGTGAGGTGCTCGGCGAGGAGCCGCTCGACCTGCCGAGCCGCACGCTGACCACCACGGCGGTGTGGTGGACGACGTCGGCGGAGGTGCTCGCCGCCGCCGGCATCGCCGCGGCCGACCTGCCCGGCGCCCTGCACGCGGCCGAGCACGCGTCGATCGGTCTGCTGCCGCTGGTCGCGACGTGCGACCGGTGGGACGTCGGGGGCGTCTCGACGGCCCTGCACCCCGACACCGGCCAGCCGACCGTCGTGGTGCACGACGGCCACCCCGGCGGCGCGGGCTTCAGCGAGCGCGGCTTCACCGTCGCCCGCACCTGGTGGCAGGCCACGCTCGACGCCGTGACCTCGTGCGGCTGCCCCGACGGGTGCCCGTCGTGCGTGCAGTCGCCCAAGTGCGGCAACGGCAACGACCCGCTCGACAAGGCGGGTGCCGAGCGCGTGCTGCGGCTGCTGCTGGCCTGCGCGCCGGACGAGCCGACCCACCCGACCGGGGCTAGCGTGGAGCTCGACGCCTCGCAGCACCGGGGGCTCGACGCGACCACGAAAGGCCCGACATGATCGTTCTCGCCCTCCTGTGCCTGCTCGTGGCCGCTGCGCTGATCGTCTTCATGCTGTTCGTCGACCCGAACCAGCCGCTCTCGTACTCGTTCTTCGCCGGACAGTTCAACACCCGGCCGCTCTGGGTCTTCGTCGCCGGAGCGGTGACCCTGCTGCTCATCGTCGCGGCCCTCGACTTCTTCCGCCGCGGCACCAAGCGCAAGGTGGCTCGTCGTCGCGAGATCAAGCAGCTCCGCCAGTCGGCTGGGTCGCCGGCCTCGACCGGTCACACCGGCGGTGGCTTCGCCCCGGGCCGCGGCACCGACCAGGGCACCGGCCACACCGAGGAGACCTACGTTCGCGAGACCCGCACGGAGCCCACCGACCGCATGTGAGCCTGCCGCGCGGGCGGCTGAGCTCGCGCTGCTCACGGGTGCACCGGCGGGCTGGGTGGCCCGGCCCGGGCCGTGGCGGTCGCCGGCCCGAGCCCGGCGGCCAGGTGGCCGCCGACCCAGCGGGCCGACGTCCGGACGACGACGTCGGTGCCGTCGACCTGGCAGCTGACCAGCCGCGCGCCCTGCGCCCCGGCGACGGACGCGGCCACCGCGCACGCCGGCCCAGCGGCTCGGCCGAGCGCGGCGTCGGCACCCGCGAGCGCGGCCAGGTCGGCGGCCGACTGCGCCCGGTGGCGGGCGACGACAGCGCTGCCGAGGGTCGCGGTCACGCCGGCGGCGAAGATGCCGAGCAGGCAGCCGGCCATCACGAGCACGGTCGCGCTGCCGCCGTCCCCGTGCGCGCGTCTCACGGCTGCTCCGCCTCGGCCACGGCCCGGCCGACGACCCGCACGTCGGGACCGTCCGGCAGCAGCACCGCCACCGAGCGCGTCACCTCCACCGTGACCGTGCCACCGGAGCGCCCCACCGTCACAGCCGACCCGGGCGCCTGCGCCAGGGCCAGCGAGCGCACCAGTGCGGGTGACTCGCCGCGGGCGGCGGCACGGGCCCCGGCCCGCGCGGCGTCGACGCAGCGCACCTGCGTCAGCACCACCTGACCGACCGACAGCACCGCCGCGAGCACCACCGCGACGGCCGGGAGGGCGACGGCCAGCTCGGCGCTGGCCGCCCCCTCCTGCCGGTCGGCGTCGTCAGCTGCCGAGTGAGAGCGCACGGGTGATGACGCCCATGAGGAGGCCTCGCACGGCGCCGCCGCTGAGCAGCGTGACGAGCAGCGCGGCGAAGCCGCAGGCCGCGAGGGTGCCGATGGCGTACTCGGCTGTGGTCATGCCGGCGTCGCGGACGAGCCTGGGCGACCGGACGACCCGACGCCAGCGGGCGAGCAGGCGGGCGGGCGGGTCGGGCCGGTGACGGCGGGCGATCCGGGTGAGCAGGTGCACGGGCGCTCCTTCGGTGGGGGTGGGCCGGCTCGTTCGGCCGGTGGTCCGAGGTTGCGGGGCCTTGCCGGTGGGCGGTGGCTGTCGCGGCCCGCCTGTGGACGGCGGGACGACGAGCCCGACCTGTGGACAACGGCGTGCGGTCATGCGCTGAGCAGCCGCGTCGCGAGCCCGAGCAGCACCGGCACGACGGCGAGCAGCGCGAAGGAGGGCAGGGTCGCGAGCCCGAGCGGGACGACGAGCTGCACGCCGAGCCGGCGCGCGGCCACCTGCGCGCGGCGCCGACGTCCGGCCCGCTCGTCGGCGGCGGTGCGGCGCAGCGCCGCGGCCGCGGAGGCGCCGGTGCGGTCAGCCAGCACGAGCGCCAGGCCGAGCGAGGCGTACGCCGGACCAGCGCGGGCCCAGGCGCGCTCGACCGGCACGCCGAGCCGCAGCGCCGCGACGACCGGCGACAGCGACGCCGCGGACGGGCCGGCGGCGCGCACGGCCGCAGCCAGCGCGTCAGCCGTGGGAAGCCCGGCGGACAGGGCCGCCGCGACCAGCTCGACCACGACGGGGACCGGCACGACAGGGACCGGCAGCGTGGAGGCACCGGCAGCACCGCTTCGTGGCCGCCCGAGGAGCCTCACCGGGCGCGCAGGGGAGGGAGCGGTGGCGAGCGGTGGCCGCGTGAGCCCGTCGACGCCGTCGACGCCGGGCGCGCGCGGCCACGGTCGACGACGTCGTGGCTGCCGGGCCGACGGCCAGGTGAGCACCGCCACGGCCGCGAGCAGGCCGGCGAGCCAGAGCAGCGGGGCCGTCACCCGACCCCGCCTCGTGCCGCGCCCACGCCCGAGGAGACGGCGGCCGCGCGCGTGACGAGGCGACGGGTCCACACGTGACCGGCCACGGCGAGGGCGGCCCCGGCGAGGCCGCTGAGCCGGCCGGGCCCGGTGGTGAGCAGAACCGAGACCGGCCCGGCGCCGATGGCCTCGCCCAGCGCGATGCCGGCGACGGGCAGCACCGCCAGCAGCCGGGCCGTGGCCCTCGGCGCGGCGAGCGAGGCCTCGACCTCGGTGGCGAGCTCGACCTCCTCGCGCAGCCCGGCGGCGAGCCGCTCGAGCACCTCGGCGAGCGGCGCACCCACCTGCTCGGCCAGGCGCCACGCGGCCGCCACTGACCTCGCGCCGGCGAGGTGGGCCGCCAGCGGGCCGGCGAGCGTGTCGGGCACCGACCACCCCGGCGGGCGACGCAGCCGCACGTCGAGCAGGTCGACCGCCGCGTCCCACGCGGCGTCCGCTGCGGCGCCTCCGCGCAGCTGCGCGGTCACGGCGTCCAGCACCGGGAGCAGCCCCGCGCCGTCGTCGGCCCTGCGGAGCCGCCCGAAGCGCCCTCGGCGCGCGGGTGGTGCCTCGCCGCGGCCAGCGGTTGGCGCGGCGGGCAGCGACCCGTCACCGGGCGGCGCGGCGCGGGCGCGGAC
>CAXTFU010000249.1:0-6973 GCA_964243385.1 uncultured bacterium
ATGGAGATCGTCCGGCGCATGTCGGTCGCCCGGCCGTACGCCTCGCAGGTCCTCAGCCTCGACGAGCTCGTCGGACTGCAGGCCGCCGTCGACACCGTCTTCGTCCACCACGCGGTGGGGGAGTACGCCGTGCGCCTCGTCATGGCCACCCGCGAGCCCGAGCGCTGGGGCCTGCCGGGACTGCGGCCGCTGCTCGCCCACGGCGCCTCGCCGCGCGGCTCGCTCGGGCTGGTGCAGGGCGCAAAGGCGCTCGCCGTGCTGCGCGGCCGCGACTACGTGCTGCCGGTCGACGTCGCCGACCTCGCGCGCGACGTGCTCGCGCACCGGCTGGTGCTCACCTACGAGGCGCTGGCCGAGGAGGTCTCGTCGTCCTCGGTGGTCGACCAGGTCCTCGACCGCATCGACCCGCCGCAGGTCGCGCCGTCGCAGTCGTCCGGCGGCGTGCAGTTCACCTCGGGCCCAGGGGTCGGCAGCGGCCAGGGCGTGGGCTCCGGCGTCGGCTCCGGCGAGGGCATCGGCTCGGGCGCCGCGTGAGCCGGCCGGTCCTGAGCCCCCGCCCATGAGCCCCGCCCATGAGTCCCCGACCGTGAGTCCCCGACCGTGAGTCCCCGCCCATGAGTCGCAGGGCGGTGACCCCGCTCCCGCCGCCGCCGCTGGCCTCGCCGGTGGCGGTCCGCCGGCTCGCCCTGTCGGTGTCGCGCCGGCTGGACGGTCTGCTGCAGGGCGAGCACCTCGGCCACCTGCCCGGACCGGGCACCGAACCGGCCGAGGCGCGCGCCTACAGCCCGGGCGACGACGTGCGCCGCATCGACTGGGCGGTCACGGCCCGCACCGGCGAGCCGCACGTGCGCCAGGCGATCGCCGAGCGCGAGCTCGAGACCACGGTGCTCGTCGACCTCACCGCGTCCATGTCGTTCGGCACGGCCCGCAGCGAGAAGCGCGACGTCGCGATCGCGCTCGCGGCGGCGGTCGGCCACCTGGCGTCCGGCCCCGGTGACCGGCTCGGCGCGGTGGTGCTGTCCGACCGCGTCCGGCGCCTGCCCACCCGGGCCGGGTCGACGGCGGTGCTGGCGCTGCTGCACGTCCTGCTCGCCACGCGCCCCGTCGAGGGCGCCGGGCCGTCGCTGGCCGCCGGGCTCGAGGCGCTCACCAAGCCGCCCCGCCGCCGTGGCCTCGTCGTCGTCATCAGCGACCTCGTCGGCCCGGTGGGGGAGCGGCCGGCGTGGGTGCGGCCGCTGCGGCAGCTCACCCAGCGGCACGACGTCGTCGTCGCCGAGGTGCTCGACCCGCGCGAGCTCGAGCTGCCGTCGGTCGGCACGCTGCGCCTGGTCGACCCCGAGAGCGGACGGACCCTCGAGGTCCCGACCGGTGACCGGCGCGTGCGCGAGCGGTACGCCGAGGCCGCCGCGCAGCGCCGCGCCGACTGGGCGAGTGCCGTGCGCGCCGCCGGCGCCGGCCATCTCGTCGTCCGCACCGACACCGACTGGCTGCCCGCGCTCGCCGGTCACCTCGCCACCCGCCGGCGCCTGCGCGCCGCCGGACGCCACGCGGGAGGGCGCTAGATGGGCTGGTTGTCGCCGTCACGGCTCTGGCTGCTGCTGCTCGTCGCCGCGCTCGCCGTCGCCTACGTGCTCGTGCAGCGCCGGCGCCCCGCCTACGTGCTGCGCTTCTCCGAGCTCGACCTGCTCGCCTCGGTGCTGCCGCGCAGCGCCGCCTGGAAGCGGCACGTCCCGGCCGTCCTGCTGCTGCTCGCGCTGGCCGCCTCGACCGTCGCGTTCGCCCGCCCGACGGGCGCGGTCGACGTGCCCCGCGAGCGGGCGACGATCGTCGTCGCGCTCGACGTCTCGCTGTCGATGATGGCCGACGACGTCGAGCCCGACCGCATCACCGCCGCCAAGGCCTCGGCGGCGGCGTTCGTCGAGGGCCTGCCGGACCGCTTCGACGTCGGCCTGGTCGCCTTCAGCGGGCGCGCGAGCATCGTCGTCTCACCCACCCAGGACCACGAGGCCGTCACCGCCGCCGTCGACGCGCTGACGCTCGACGAGAGCACCGCGATCGGCGAGGCCGTCTTCGCGTCGCTGGACGCAGTCGAGTCCGTCGTCCGCGAGCCGGGGCAGTCGGCGCCGCCAGCGCGCATCGTCCTGCTCAGCGACGGGACGAACACCTCCGGGCGCAGCCTGTCGCTGGCCGCCGAGGCCGCGCGCGACGCCGGCGTGCCGGTCTCGACCATCGCCTACGGCACGCCCGACGGCACCGTCGAGGTCGGCGGCGACCTCATCCCGGTGCCCGTCGACGCGCCGGCGCTCGCCGACCTCGCCGCCGACACGTCCGGGACCTCCTTCACCGCCGAGAGCGGCGAGGAGCTCACCCAGGTGTACGACGACATCGGCGGCCAGGTCGGGACCACTCGCGAGACGCGCGAGGTGACGGCGCGCTTCGCCGGTGTGGCGCTCGCGCTGGCGTTCGGCGCGGCGCTGTCGTCGCTCGCCTGGGGCGCCCGGCTGCCGTAGGCGGGCCGGACGGGCGCCGGGTGCCGCAGGGACCGGGCAGGATCACCAGGGTGACCCCCGAGCCGCAGTCCGGAGCAGCCGACCCCGCCGGCGCCGCGCCCGCCCCGGGTGCCTGGGAGGCGGACGTCGTCCTGAGCGACGGGGGCACCGCGCACCTGCGCCCGATCCGCCCGGACGACGCCGACCGGTTGCGCGCCTTCCACGGCCGGCTGTCGCAGCAGACCGTCTACAACCGCTTCTTCGCCTACCGCCCGGTGCTGTCCGACGCGGACGTCGAGCGCTTCACCACGGTCGACCACGCCGACCGCGTCGCGCTCGTCGCGACGCTCCACGGCGAGATCGTCGGGGTGGTGCGCTACGACCGGCTGCCCGGCTCGGACGACGGCGAGGTCGCCTTCGTCGTCGAGGACGCGCACCAGGGGCGCGGCCTCGGCCCGGTGCTGCTCGAGCACCTGGCCGCCGCCGCCCGCGAGCGCGGGATCGAGCGCTTCGTCGCCGACACGCTGCCCACCAACCGGGCCATGCTCGGGGTGTTCCGCAGCGCCGGCTACCAGGTCGCGCGGGCGCAGGCCGACGGCTACGTCGAGCTGTCGTTCCCGATCCACCAGACCGGCACGTCGCTCGAGGTCATGCGCGCCCGCGAGCACCGCGCGGAGGCGCGGTCGGTGCAGCGGCTGCTGGCGCCGCGCTCGGTGGCCGTCGTCGGCGCCTCGCGCGAGCCCGGGACGCCCGGCCACGAGGTGCTGCGGTCGCTGCTGGCGCACGGCTACGAGGGACCCGTCTACCCGGTGAACCCGGCGGCGCGGCACGTCTCGGGCGTGCGTGCCTACGCCGACGTGCGCGACGTCCCGGACGACGTCGACCTGGCCGTGGTCGCCGTGCCGGCGCCGGACGTCGCCGACGTCGTCCGCGCCTGCGGTGACAAGGGCGTGCGCGGGCTCGTCGTGGTGTCCGGCGGCTTCGCCGACGGCGGTCCGGAGGGTCGCCGGCGGCTCGAGGAGGTCGTGCGGCTCGCGCGCGACGGCGGCATGCGCCTCATCGGGCCGAACGCCATGGGGGTCGTGAACACCGACCCGGCCGTGCGCCTGCACGCGACCTTCGCCACCGGCTCGCCGCCGTCCGGCGCGGTCGGGGTGTTCAGCCAGTCCGGCGCGCTGGCCGGGACGTTCCTCGCCGAGGCGGCCCGGCGCCGGCTCGGCCTGTCGACGTTCGTCTCGATCGGCGACCGGGCCGACGTCTCCGGCAACGACCTGCTGCAGCACTGGCGGGCGGACGAGCGCACCGAGGTCGTGGTGCTGCACCTGCGCGGCTTCGGCAACCCGCGCAAGTTCGCCCGGATCGCGCGCGAGGTCAGCCGCACCAAGCCGGTGGTGGCGCTCAAGAGCGGACGCGGCCGCGGCGACGTCGCCGTCGACGCGCTGTTCGCCTCGGCCGGCGTCATCCGCGTCGCCTCGCTGGCGCAGCTGTTCGAGACCGCGCAGCTGCTGGCGCTCCAGCCGCTGCCCGCCGGCCGCCGGGTCGCCGTCGTCGGCACCTCGACCGCGCTGGCAGCGCTGGCCGCCGACGCCAGCCGCGAGGTCGGCCTCGAGGTGCCCGAGCTCAGCGAGCCGGTGCGCGTCCGCCTGCGGGCCCTGACCGGCACGACGGAGACGGCGAACCCGGTCGACCTCGGCCCGGTGGCCGGCGCCGACGAGCTGACGGCCGCCCTCGACGTCCTCACCGGCAGCGGCGAGGTCGACGCGGTGCTCGCCGTCGTGGTGCCGCCCCCGCACGCCGGCAGCGGCGAGCTCGAGGCGGCGCTCGGCGGCGCCCTGCGCGCGGCCGGGCGGGGCGCGCTGCCGGTGCTCGCCAGCTTCCTCGGCGCCGACGGCGTCCCCGACGCCCTGGCCGCCGTCGAGGACGTCCCGTCCGGCGGACGCCGGGCGCCGGGCCGCGGCTCGGTGCCGTCCTACGCCTCGCCCGAGTCGGCGGCGCTGGCCCTGTCGCGGGCCGTCGCCTACGCCGAGTGGCGCGCCCGCCCCGAGGGCGAGGTCACCGAGCTGGCGGGCCTCGACCTCGACGGCGCGCGCGCCGTGGTCGGCCGGCTGCCGCACGACGGGTCCTGGCTGACGCAGGCCGACGCCGGCCAGCTGCTGCTGCACGCCGGCGTCGCGGTCTGGCCGACGGTGCTCGTCACCGCGGCCGACGAGGCGGTGCTCGTCGCCGACCGGCTGGGCTGGCCGGTGGCCCTCAAGGCGGCCTCCGAGCAGTGGCGGCACCGGCTGGACGTCGGGGCGGTCCGGCTGCACCTGGCCGACGAGGGCGAGCTGCGCGCCGCCTGGGCGGCCGTCACGGCGCTCACCGGCGACGAGGGCACCTACGTGCAGCCGATGGCCCAGCCGGGGGTGTCGACGGTGGTGCGGCTCGTGCAGGACCCGTCCGCCGGACCGCTGCTGTCGCTGCGGCTCGGGGGCGTGGCGGTCGACCTGCTCGTCGACCCGGTCACGCGCACGCTGCCGCTGACCGACCGCGACGCGGCCGACCTCGTCCGCAGCATCCGCGGGTCGGAGCTGCTGACCGGCCGCGCCGGCGGTGCACCGGCCGACGTCGGTGCGCTCGAGGACCTGCTGCTGCGGGTCGGCCGCATCGGTGAGCAGCTGCCGGCGGTCGCCGAGCTGGTGCTCGACCCCGTCCTCGTCCAGCGCACCGGCGCGGTGCCGCTGCACGCCGGCGTCCGCCTGCTGCCGCCGGAGCACGCCGAACGGGGCGCCCGGCACCTGGGCGGCTCGTGGACGGCGCTCTCCTCCTGACGTGGGCGTCCGTGTCGCAGCGCAGCCGCTGCAGCCGGTGCGGCAGGATCGCGCTGTGCACCTCTCGGCGAAGGCGGACTACGCGGTGCGGGCGGCGGTCCACCTGGCCTCGGTCAGCTCGGGGCCGACGACGACCGAGGCCATCGCGGTGGCGCAGGGCATCCCCGGCAAGTTCCTCGAAGCGATCATGACGAGCCTCAAGACGGCCGGGGTCGTCCGCAGCCAGCGCGGTCCGTCCGGCGGCTTCTGGCTCAGCCGGCCGGCCGACTCGATCACCGTCGCCGACGTCATCCGGGCGGTCGACGGCCCGCTCGCGTCGGTGCGGGGGCAGCGTCCCGAGGACGTCGCGTACTCCGGCTCCGCCGTGCCGCTGCAGGCGGTGTGGCTGGCCGTGCGGTCGGCGCTGCGCGAGGTGCTCGAGCACGTGACCCTCGCCGACCTCGCCACCGCGGACCTGCCCGAGGCGGTGCAGCGACGGGCGGCGGAGCCGCACGTGTGGCACACCGCCGACACCCGGCTCCCGGACTAGTCCCGGCGCACCACCGGCGCCCGTCCCGTCGGCCGGACCGCGCGGTCGTCGAGCCGTTCGAGGCGTGACCCGCAACACCTAGTCCTCGACTAGGAGATCGGTCGTCCCTGTGGCAGGCTGACGGGGTGCCCGCCCACGACCTCATGCTGGACCCGTTCTGGGTCGGTCGTCGCGCGGACGCCTTCGACGAGACCTGTCGCTGACGCCGCCAGCACCCCGTGCGGGTGCGCCGTCCGTCGTCCCGTCCCCCCGCCCGGCCCGCCCGCAGTCCTGCGCCGGCCGGGACCTCCCGCGCCCCGCCGCACCGCGGCCCGCAGACCTGGAGCAGCACCCCGTGATCCGCCCGACGCCCGTCCGCCGCACCGCCCGCCGCCTGCTCGTCGCCGTCGCCGCCCTCGCCCTCACCGCAGGGTGCGCGACGAGCGACACCGACAGCGCCTCCTCGACCGAACCGGTGGCCTCCGCCGACGCGGGCACGCCCGCCGCCGAGCTGCGGCTCGGGTACTTCCCGAACGTCACGCACGCGACCGCGGTCTACGGCGACGCCGCCGGCACCTTCGCCAAGGCGCTCGGCAGCGAGACGACGCTCAAGACGCAGCAGTTCAACGCCGGGCCGTCGGCCGTCGAGGCGCTGTTCGGCGACGCGCTCGACGCCACCTACATCGGCCCGAACCCGGCCATCAACGCCTTCGTGAAGAGCTCCGGTGACGCGGTCCGCATCATCGCCGGCGCGACCAGCGGTGGCGCCTCGCTGGTCGTGCGGCCCGGCATCGACTCGGCCGAGGACCTCGCGGGCAAGAAGATCGCGTCGCCGCAGACCGGCGGGACGCAGGACATCGCGCTGCGCAACTACCTCGCCGAGCACGGCTACGACGTCTCGGTCTCCGGCGCCGGCGACGTCACCGTCGTGGCGCAGGAGAACCCGGTGACGCTCACCGCCTTCCAGGCCGGCGACGTCGACGGCGCCTGGCTGCCCGAGCCGTGGGCCTCGCGCCTGGTGCTGGAGGCCGGCGCGAAGGTGCTCGTCGACGAGCAGGACCTGTGGCCGGGCGGCGAGTTCGTCACCACCCACCTCATCGTGCGCACCGACTACCTGCGCGAGCACCCGCAGACGGTGAAGAAGCTCATCGAGGGCTCCGTCGAGG
>CAXTFU010000250.1:0-6935 GCA_964243385.1 uncultured bacterium
GCACGGTGACGAGGTCGGGGTCGCCCGGCCCACCGCCGACGAGCGCCACCGAGCCGGCTCCGGGACGCACCCGGCGCAGCGGCAGCGCGCCGGTGTCGAGGGCGAGGGCGAGGGCGTCGCGCAGGGCGACCGCCCGGCGCGGGTCGCGCCCGGCCGTCACCGACACGACGACGTCGGCGGCGCGGGCCACCGCGGGCACCCAGGCGGGCGACCGCGAGGCGTCGTCGGCGCGCACGCACCAGGTGCGGGCCCGCTCGCAGGCGGCCGCGACCTCGGCGTCGACCGTGCCGGTGCAGGCCAGCACGAGCCAGGCGCCGTCGACGTCCGACGGGGCGAACGCCCGCCGGGCGACCGGCACGTCCGGGAAGCCGTCGACGAGGTCCGGGCTGACCACGTCGACCAGTGCCCCGGCCGCGAGGAGCCCGCGGACCCGCCGCGCCGCGACCGCTCCCCCACCGACGACGAGGACCCGCCGTCCGGTGAGGTCGAGGTGCAGCGGGAACGCGGCCAGGACCGTCACCGGCTCAGCCGACCATCCCGGCACCCAGGGTGGTCCCGGTGACGTCGTCGACGAGCAGGAACGCGCCGGTCGTCCGGTCGACGGCGTACGGGTCGACGGCGAGCGGCGACGCGACGCGGAGCACGACCCGGCCGATGTCGTTGAGCCCCAGCCCGTCGACCGGTGCGGAGGTCAGCGAGGTGACGTCCAGCCGGTCGGTCACGGCGCTGACGATCGCCTTGACGGTGCGCGTCGTGTGCTTCACGAGCAGCCGCGCGCCGGGCCGCAGCGGGGCGTCGGCCATCCAGCAGACCGTCGCCTCGAGCTGCGACAGCGCCTGCGGCGGGGCGGACGCTGCGACGAGCATGTCGCCGCGGCTGACGTCGAGCTCCTCGGCCAGCCGGACGGTCACCGCCTGCCGGGCGACGGCCTGCTCGAGCGGCCCGTCGAAGGTGTCGATGCCTGCGACGGTCGTCGTCCGCCCGGACGGCAGGACGACGACCTCGTCGCCGACGTGCAGCGTGCCGCTGGCGAGCGTGCCGGCGTAGCCGCGGTAGTCGGGGCGCTCGGTCGACATCGGCCGGATGACGTACTGCACCGGGAAGCGGGCCGGACGGGTCTCGCCGTGGTCGCGGTCGACCCGCACCTGCTCGAGGTGCTCGAGCAGCGCCGGGCCGTCGTACCAGGGCATCGCCGCGCTGCGGTGCACGACGTTGTCGCCCTGCAGCGCCGCCATCGGGATGGCCGTCACGTCGGGCAGCACGCCGAAGCGGGCGCGCAGGTCGTCGGTGAGCGCGGTGAAGTCGGCCACGATGTCGGCGTACACGCCGTGGTCGAAGTCGACGAGGTCCATCTTGTTCACCGCGAGCACGAGGTGCGGCACCCGCAGCAGTGCCGACAGCGCGGCGTGCCGGCGGGTCTGCTCGATCACGCCCTTGCGGGCGTCGACGAGCACCAGCGCGAGGTCGGCGGTCGACGCGCCGGTGACCATGTTGCGCGTGTACTGCACGTGGCCCGGGGTGTCGGCCACGATGAAGGACCGCACCGGCGTGGAGAAGTAGCGGTAGGCGACGTCGATGGTGATGCCCTGCTCACGCTCGGCCCGCAGGCCGTCGGTGAGCAGCGCGAGGTTCGTGTAGTCGTCGCCGCGGTCGGCGCTGGTGCGCTCGACGGACTCCAGCTGGTCCTGGAAGACGGACTTGCTGTCGTAGAGCAGCCGGCCGATGAGCGTCGACTTGCCGTCGTCGACGGAGCCGGCCGTCGCGAAGCGCAGCAGGTCGCTGGGGGCGGAGGTGCTCATGAGGAGCGCCTCCCGGTGAGACTGGCCATCAGAAGTAGCCCTCCTTCTTGCGGTCCTCCATGGCGGCCTCGCTCGCGCGGTCGTCGGCGCGGGTCGCCCCGCGCTCGGTGATGCGGGTGGCGGCGACCTCGTCGACGACCTCGGCCGGCGTGCGGGCCGGCGACTCGACCGCGCCGGTGCAGGAGGCGTCGCCGACCGTGCGGTAGCGGACGAGCCGGCGCGTCACGACCTCGTCCTCGCGCGGCAGCGAGTGCTCGGTGACGCCGAGGACCATGCCGTCGCGGTCGAACACCTCGCGCTCGTGGGCGTAGTAGATGCTCGGCACCTCGATGCCCTCGCGGGCGATGTAGCGCCAGACGTCGAGCTCGGTCCAGTTCGACAGCGGGAAGACGCGGATGTGCTCGCCCGGCGCGTGCCGTCCGTTGTAGAGGTTCCAGAGCTCGGGCCGCTGGTTCTTCGGGTCCCACTGGCCGAAGGCGTCGCGGAAGGAGAAGAAGCGCTCCTTGGCGCGGGCCTTCTCCTCGTCCCGCCGCGCGCCGCCGAAGACCGCGTCGTAGCGGCCCTCCTCGATGGCGCGCAGCAGCGTCGTGGTCTGCAGCGGGTTGCGCAGCCCGCCGGGCACCTCGCGGCTGCGGCCGGCGTCGATGTCGTCCTGCACCTTCGCGACGACGAGCCGTGCACCGAGCTCGGCGGCGCGCCGGTCGCGGAAGGCGAGCACCTCGTCGAAGTTGTGGCCGGTGTCGACGTGGACGAGCGGGAACGGGATCCGGGCCGGCCAGAACGCCTTCTGCGCCAGGTGCAGCATGACGATCGAGTCCTTGCCGCCGCTGAACAGCAGCCCGGGGCGCTCGAACTCGGCGGCGACCTCGCGCATCACGTGGATGCTCTCGGCCTCCAGGACGTCGAGCTGCGACAGCCCGGTGATGGCGGTGGTCATGCGGTCCTCCCTCCGACGAGACCCCTCTCGGTCAGCACGGCCAGCAGCTGGTCGACCGACTGCTCGAGCGACTGCTCGTGGGTGGGGATGCGGGCGTCCGGGGCGGTCGGCGCCTCGTAGGGCGCGTCGACGCCGGTGAGCCCGGTCAGCGCGCCGGTGCGCTGCTTCGCGTAGAGGCCCTTGACGTCGCGCTCGCTGCACACCTCGACCGGGGTCGCGACGTGCACCTCGAGGAAGCGCGCGTCCCGCTCGTCGTGCAGCGCGCGGACCTGCGCCCGCGTCTCGGCGAACGGGCTGATGACGCTGGCCAGCACGAGGACGCCGTGCTTGGCGAGCGTCGCGGCGACCCAGCCGATGCGCAGGACGTTCCTGTCGCGGTCCTCGCGGGTGAAGCCGAGCCCCTTCGACAGGAACTCGCGGACCTCGTCGCCGTCGAGGTTCTCGACCGCGACGACGCCTCGCTCGCGCAGCCGGGTGGCCAGGGCGGTGGCGAGCGTGGTCTTGCCGGCGCTCGGCAGGCCGGTCAGCCAGACCGTCGCGCCCGTGACAGCCGGCGGAGCGAGCCCGGGCGGGGCGGACGGTCGGGCGGCGGGGTCCTGCCGCTCGTCGAGGGCGGTCACGGGGGTCCTCCAGCAGGAGCGGGCCGAACGCGGTTCAGCAGCGGGTGGTCGAGGTGGTGAGCGGCGCGGACGGCGGCGTCCGCGGGTGCGGTCGCGCGAGGGGCGACCGGGTGCGTGACCGGACGGTCAGCGCGAGGAACAGACGGCGCTCGCGACGCGCTGCAGATCGACGTGCAGACGTGCGACGAGCCACACGGAGGTCGCGGTGGCCACGGGAAGATGATCCCACAGTCCTGTGCCACTCTGGAGGGCGTGTCCGCCGTCCTCACGTCCCGTCGTCACGTGGACCTGAAGCGCACGGCCAGCGCGGTCTGTTCCTGACCTGCAGCCAGGACCTCCCGCAGACCCGCACCCTCGAACTGGAGACCACATGCCCGCCCAGCGCGGACAAGGACAGTGGGCGCTCGGCTACCGCGAGCCCCTCAACGTCAACGAGCAGGCCAAGAAGGACAGCAACCCGCTGACCGTCCGCCAGCGCATCATCGACACCTACGCGAAGGGCGGGTTCGACTCGATCGACGGCAGCGACCTGCGCTCCCGCTTCCGCTGGTTCGGGCTCTACACGCAGCGCGCCGACGGCATCCCCGGCGGCAAGACCGCCGTCCTCGAGCCGCACGAGCTCGAGGCGCCGTTCTTCATGCTCCGCATCCGCATCGACGGCGGCCGGCTCACCAACGAGCAGCTGCGGGTCATCGGCGAGATCTCGACCGAGTACGGCCGCGACGTGGCCGACATCACCGACCGGCAGAACGTGCAGCTGCACTGGATCCGGGTCGAAGACGTCCCGGCGATCTGGGAGCGGCTCGACGCCGTCGGGCTCGACACCACCGAGGCCTGCGGCGACTGCCCGCGCGTCATCGTCGGCTGCCCGCTCGCGGGGGTCGACGCCGACGAGGTGCTCGACGCCAGCGGCGTGCTGGAGGAGGTGCGGGCGCGCTACATCGGCGACCCGGAGTTCTCGAACCTCCCCCGCAAGTTCAAGACCTCGATCTCCGGCTGCTCGGTGCACTGCACCAACCACGAGATCAACGACGTCGCGTTCGTCGGCGTCCGCCTGCCCGACGGCACCGTCGGCTACGACCTGTGGGTCGGCGGCGGCCTGTCGACGAACCCCAAGCTCGGCATGCGCCTGGGCACCTTCGTCGAGCCGGCCCGCGTCGCCGAGGTGTGGGCCGGCGTCTGCGGCGTGTTCCGCGACTACGGCTACCGCCGCTCGCGCATGCACGCCCGGCTGAAGTTCCTGCTCGCCGACTGGGGCACCGAGAAGTTCCGCCAGGTGCTCGAGGACGAGTACCTCACCGCTCCGCTGCCCGACGGCCCGGCGCCCGAGACGCCCGCCACCCCCGACCGCGACCACGTCGGGGTGCACCGCCAGCGCGACGGCCGCAGCTACGTCGGCGCCGTCCCGCGCGCGGGACGCACCAGCGGACGCCAGCTGCAGCGCGTCGCCGAGCTCGCCGCGCTGTACGGCGACGGCCAGGTGTCGACGACCGCCCAGCAGGGCCTCGTCGTGCTGGGCGTGCCGGACGAGCACCTCGAGCCGCTCATCGGCTGCCTCGAGGCCGAGGACCTGAAGGTGAAGCCGTCGGTGTTCCGCCGCGGGATGCTCGCCTGCACCGGCCTCGAGTTCTGCAAGCTCGCCATCGTCGAGACCAAGGCCCGCTCGGTCGACCTCTACGCCGAGCTCGAGAAGCGCCTGCCCGACTTCGACGAGCAGCTGACGATCAACGTCAACGGCTGCCCGAACTCGTGCGCCCGCTTCCAGACCGGCGACATCGGCCTCAAGGGCTCGATCGTCGACGGCGAGGAGGGCTTCCAGGTGCACCTCGGCGGCCGGCTCGGCGAGGACGCCGGCTTCGGCCGCAAGTCGCGCGGCCTGAAGGTCACCGCCGACGGCGCCGTCGACTACGTCGAGCGGCTGCTGCGCAGCTACCTGTCCGACCGCGCCGACGGCGAGCGCTTCGCCACCTGGGCCCGCCGGGCCGACGAGTCGCTGCTCAAGTAGGCCCCGGCCGAGCAGTCCCGCGGGCCTGCTCGGCGACCCGTCCTGGAGGTGCCGCATGACCGAGCGCGCCGCGCCCATGTACTGCCCGTACTGCGGCGAGGACGTCATCCGGCCCTGGGGCGACGACCCTCAGGCGCACGCCGACTGGCGCTGCGAGGCCTGCCTGCGGGTGTTCAGCGTCCGCTACAAGGGCCTGACCGGCCCCGCCTGACGAAGCCCCGTGCGGTGCGGCACGTCCACGAGGACGGGCCGCACCGCACGGACGCTCAGGTCGGACGACGATCGGGTCAGGCCATGCCGATCTCGCCGAGGAAGTCGGCGGCGACGTCGCTGGCCGCCTCGCCGTCGACGTCGACCCGCGAGTTCAGCTCGATGAGCTTGTCGTCGGTCAGCTCGCCGGACAGCTGCGTGAACAGCTCCTCGAGCTCGGCGCTGTCCGCCTCGTAGGCCTCGGTGCGCATGGCGACGGCCAGGTTGTACGGCGGGAAGAACTCCTTGTCGTCCTCCAGCACGGTGAGGTCCTGGGTGTTGATCTGCCCGTCGGTGGCGAACACGACGGCGAAGTCGCAGTCCTCCCCCGCACCGACCTGGGTGTAGACGAGCGCCGGCTCGAGCTGCACGACCTCGTCGTCCGGCAGGTCGAAGCCGTAGAGCTCCTCGACGCCGGGCAGGCCGTCGTCGCGGTTGATGAACTCCGCGGACGAGCACAGCCGCCCCTTGCCCGGGTCGTCGGCGACGACCTTGCCCCAGTCGCTGATCGTCTTCACGCCGAGCTCCTCGACGGCCTCGGCGTTCGCCGCGATGGCGAACGTGTTGTTGGCCTCGGCCCGCGCGAACCAGGTGATGTCGTTGGCGGCGTCGGCCTGCTTGACGGCGTCGAACTGCTCCTGCGCGCCGACCACGGGCTCGGTCTCGCCCAGGATGTTGATCCAGGCGGTGCCGGTGTACTCGTAGTAGAGGTCGATCTCGCCGCTCTCGAGCGCCTTGCGGACGACGGACGTGCCGGTGAGGTTCGTCCGGTCGTCGACCTCGGCGCCGGCGGCCTCGAGCGCCTGGACGACGACCTGGCCGAGGACGAGCTGCTCGGTGAACTCCTTGGAGCCGACGGACAGGGAGGCGCCGGACAGGTCGACGTCGGTGCCGCCCCCGCCCCCGCCGCCGCCGGTGCCGGCGTCGTCACCGCCGCACGCCGCCAGGCTCAGGGCTCCGGCCAGCAGCAGTGCGGGGATCCTCGTGGGGGAGATCGGGGTCATGGCCGTCCTTTCGTGGTGGAGATCGGTCGAACGGTCCGCTACAGGCCGCGCGGGCGCAGCAGCTCCTCGGCGAGGGCGCCGAGGTGGTCGATGAGCAGGGCGAGGACGGCGGCGAGCAGCGCGCCGACGACGGTGACGACCGTGCGGTTCAGCACCAGGCCCTGGTAGACGATGTCACCGAGCCCGCCGGCGTTCACGAGGGTCGCGATGGTGGCCGTCCCGACGTTGATGACCGCGGCGGTGCGGACCCAGACGAGCGTGGAGGCCAGGACGAGCGCCAGCACGAGGGGCACGCGGAGGGCGAGCCGCAGCCTGCGTACG
>CAXTFU010000251.1:0-4267 GCA_964243385.1 uncultured bacterium
TGGGCACGGTGCTGATCCTTCCAGCGAGGCCGCAGCCTCACAGGCAAGGAGTCAACCGAACCCTGGGCAGTCCCCCTCGTTCGCACTGCTACGGCGGGTGCGCAGCCGCCGGGAGGCCTACGCCGGCCCATAGCGTGCCGACCCTGTCGCCGCGACACCTCAGCGCGGCCGCCAACGCTCAGGACGGTCCCTGACTGGCCTACGACTTGCGAAGGCCACGGGCGGTGCGGCAGCCATCGTCACCCAAAGGCCTCAGAGCCGGCGAGCAGGCCGGCTTCGATGTGGTCGAGCAGCTGCCGGCCGACGTGGTCGGCGTGCGGGCGGTCAAGGTGGCGCAGAGGCCCGTCGATGAGCAGCATGGACAGCCCGTGCACCGCCGACCAGGCGACCAGTTCAGCGTTCTGGCGCCGGCCGCCCGGGAGCACCCCGACCTCGACGAGGTCGTCGAGCGCGGCGTTGAGCAGCCCGAAGGGGCTCAGCCCGCTCTCGCCGGTGTCGCGGTCATGCTCGGTCAGCTCCTCAGCGTTGTGGAAGGCAGTGCGGAACAGCCCTGGCTCGTCCTGTGCATAGCGCAGGTAGCCGGCGCCGACGGCCCGCAGGCGCGCGAGCGCCGCCTGCTCGGGCGGCAGCTGCGGCAGGGCGGCCTGCTCGGCCTCCATCGCCCGTGCCAGCTGCGCCATGGCGGCGGCGCAGACCGCGCGCAGCAGCGCTTGGTGGTCAGCGAAGTGCCGGTACGCCGCGTTCGGGGACACCCCGACCCTGCGGGTGGCCTCGCGCAGCACCACGCCCTCTGGCCCGGCCGCGCGCGCGAGGTCGATGCCGGCTTGCAGCAGGGCGGCGGCCAGGTCTCCGTGCCGGTAGGTGACCCGGCGGGGGGAAGTCATGTTGACAGTGTCCACGACGAGCGTCATTGTTCACACCGTCCACTAGTTGTGGACAGCGTCTACAAGTAGGAGCGACCATGGACACCACCCTCGAGCCTCCCCCGGAGCGCGCTGCTGCGGCCCGACCAGGCGCGGTGCTGGCGGTGATGTGCCTGGCGGTGTTCACCGTCAACGTCGACACCACGATCGTGAACGTCACCCTGCCCACCCTGGTCAGCGAGCTCGGCGCGACGACCAGGGACCTGCAGTGGATCGTCGATGCCTACCTGCTGATCTTCGCCGCGCTGGTCCTGGCCGGCGGGAGTCTGTCGGACCGGCTCGGCCGCCGCGCCGCCCTGGTCGCGGGTCTGGCGGTGTTCGGCCTGGGCAACACCCTGGCGTCCCTCGCCAGCACGCCTGGCGAGCTGGTCGCGGCGCGGGCGTTTACCGGCATCGGCGCGGCGCTGGTGTTCCCGACCACCCTGTCGATCCTCACTCAGGTGTTCCGCGAGCGGGCCGCCCGGGCCAAGGCGATCGGCCTGTGGGGCGCCAGCACGGGTCTGGCGGTGGCGTTCGGCCCGATCACCGGCGGCGCCCTGCTCGAGCAGTTCTGGTGGGGCAGCACCTTCCTGGTCAAGCTGCCCGTCGCTCTGGTCGCGATCGGGCTCGTGCTGGCGCTGGTGCCGGAGAGCAGGGACCCGTCCGCACCGCGGCTGGACCTGCCCGGCCTGGTGCTGTCCGCCCTGGCCCTGGGCGCCCTGGTCTACACGATCATCGAGGCCCCCGGCCGCGGCTGGTCCTCGGCGGCCAGCCTGCTCGGCTTCGCCGCCGCCGCCGGCCTGTTCGTCGCGTTCGTGTGGCGCGAGCGCACCGCCGCCGAGCCGATGCTGGACCTGGCACTGTTCACCGACCGGCGCTTCACCGCCGCGGGGCTCGCCATCACGGTCGCGTTCTTCGCGCTTTTCGGCTTCATCTTCCTCATCACGCAGTACTTCCAGTTCCTGCGCGGCTACAGCCCTCTGCAGACCGGCGTACGGATCCTGCCCGTCGCGCTGTGCGTCGCCCTCGGCTCGGTCGCAGGCACGCTGCTGGTCGTGCGCCTGGGCAACAAGCTGGTGGTCACCGCCGGGCTGCTGTCGCTGTCGTTCGCCTACGCCTGGATCTCGACGGCCAGCAACGCCACCAGCTACACCGAGATCGCCGGGCAGATGGTGTTCCTCGGCCTGGGCATGGGACTGACCAGCGCGCCCGCCACCGAATCCATCATGGGGGCGGTGCAGACCGACAAGGCCGGGATCGGCTCGGCGGTCAACGACGCCACCCGCGAGGTCGGCGGCACCTTAGGCGTCGCCGTCATCGGCAGCGTCTTCGCCTCGCTCTACGCCACCCAGGTCCAGGCGCTGCCGAACACCGTGCCCGCGCAGGTCGCGCGCACGGCGCAGGAGTCGGTCGGCGCCGCGTTCACGCTGGCCAAGCAGCTGCCTGCGGGACCGGCCGAGCTCGTGCGAGCGGCCGCGGAGCAGGGCTTCTTCGACGGCCTGCAGGCCGGCTGCCTAGTCGCCTCCGGCGTCGCCCTCGCCGGCGCGGCCGTCGCCGCCATCGCGCTGCCGGCCCGACCACCGTCCGGGGCCGTGCCCGACCCGCGCACCTCCAGCGACGACGCCGGGCACAGTGTGCTCGCCGCGGACCGGCCATGACCCCCGCCGGCACCGGACGATCTCCAACCCCGCGCCAGGCGTTCCTGCCACCTGACGTCTTGGAGGTCCCGACCGGCCGGCACGACGGACGGCACCGCACAGTGCGCCGGACATGGCCGACCGACCCGGTGACCGCCTACCGACTGCTCAGCGATGTCGTGGCGACGGCGAAGCACTCACCGGAGGTGGAGCGCGTCGCGTGGGACCGGCGCGCACGCGCGCAGGCGCCGTCGGTTGGCGACCGTTTCTGCGCCCGCAACCGCAACGGCAGGATGCGTTGGACCAGCACCTCGACGGTCGTGGCTGCCGAGCCGGGTCGACGCTTCGCCTTTGTCGTCGGGCAAGCGCACCGGCCCACCGCGATCTGGAGCTTCGACCTCGAGGCCATCGCAGGAGGAACGCGGACGACCGTCGCCTATACGGTCGCGCTCGGCGACGGCCCGTCCATGTTCGACACCATGCGGCACCTCGCAGACGAGCAGTACGGCGCAGCCGTGGACGAGCGCCTCGACAACCTGGCGGCATCCATGACCGCGATGCTGGACGCCCTGGCCCCCGCCGTACCGGCATAAGGGGTGCGGACGGGCGTAGCAAACAAGCCACACCGACCGCGCGCACGGCCGCCATCGGCCCGCAGGTAAGCCGCGACGTGTTGCACGGACACCACGGCGCCGGCTACTACGGGCGCGCCGGCTCGAGCCGGTCGACGAGCTCGGTCCCTGAGCCGGTCGAGATGTCGAGGCGGGCGCTGAGATCGGCGGCGGCGACGGCCAGGTCCTGCTGACGGCAGAGCGCCGACTGCACGGCTGCCCTTCCGGCAGGCGCCTGGCTTGGAGCCCGCGGTCAGCTTCCCAGGACGTCGTCGAGGAAGCGGGCGATGACCGCGGCGTCTGCCGCGGACAGGCGCGCGGTCGCCCGGTCGATTCGCTGCGCCCAGGGCTGCAGCAGCTCGGCGCCGAACGACGTCGCCGCCGGGCTCAGTTGCAGGCGGACCTGGCGGCGGTCGGGGAGGTCGCGGACGCGCTCGACGAGCCCGGCGTCGACGAGCCGGTCGACCAGCGCCGTGGTGGCCCCGGGCGACAGGCCGAGGTCCTGGGCCAGCCGGGACGGGGTCAGCACCTCGCCGGCGAGCCGGTCGAGCAGCTGCAGGGCGCGGCTGTCGGTGGTGGGCCGGGCCGTCCGCTCGGCGAGCTGGGCGCCGAGGGCCGCGCCCTCCCGCAGCAGGGCGCGCGCGCGGGCCCCGACCTCGTCCACTTTCCTTCTCCTTCGTCGAATGGTTCGATGCTACCGAACCATCATCGCGCGGGAGGAGTGGGGTCGTGCTGGAGCTGCAGGACGTGGTGAAGGAGTACGGCAGGACGCGGGCGCTGGACGGGATGAGCTGGCAGGCCCGTCCCGGCGTCGTCACCGGTTTCCTCGGGCCCAACGGGGCGGGCAAGTCGACGGCGCTGCGCGTGCTGCTGGGGCTCGACCGGCCCGACCGTGGGCAGGGGCTCGTCCTCGGGCGGCCGTACGCCGAGCGCCGTGCACCGCTGCACGAGGTCGGGTCGCTGCTGGACGCCAAGGCGGTCGCGCCGCGCCGCGGCGCCCGGCCTCACCTGCTCGCCCTGGCCCGCAGCAACGGGATCCCGGTGTCGCGGGTGCAGGCGGTGCTGGAGCTGTGCGGGCTCGAGGACGTCGCGGACCGGCCCGTCGGGCAGTTCAGCC
>CAXTFU010000251.1:4277-6913 GCA_964243385.1 uncultured bacterium
GTTCAGCCTGGGCATGGGACAGCGGCTCGGCGTCGCGGCCGCGCTGCTCGGCGATCCGCCGGTGCTCGTGCTCGACGAGCCGGTCAACGGCCTGGACCCCGAGGGGATCATCTGGATCCGGGAGCTGCTGCGTGCGCTGGCCGACGAGGGCCGAACGGTGCTCCTGTCGTCGCACCTGATGACCGAGATGGCGATGACGGCGCAGGACCTGGTGGTGGTTGGCCGCGGTCGCCTGATCGCACAGACCACGGTCCTTGACGTCATCGCGGCGGCGGGCGGCGGGCAGGTGACGGTCCGGACGCCTGCTCCTGCAAGGCTCGCGGGGCTGTTGCGGGCCCGCGGCCTCGAGCCTGAGCCCGACGTCGATGAACCGACGCGGCTGCGGGTGGCGGGGACGAGCACCGACGATGTCGGGCGTCTCGCGGCCCAGCACGGGGTCGTCGTGCTGGAGCTGACGGCTGTCCAGGCATCGCTGGAGCAGGCCTATCTGGAGCTCACGGCAGGTGCCGCGCAGTACACCGGCAGCCGCGGCGAGTCCTGCACCGGCACGCGGACCGAGGTGGCGGCGTGAGCACGATCTTGCGCGGGGTCGCGGTGACGCCGTCGCGGCAGCTCGGGCGGGTGGTGGCCAGCGAGTGGGTGAAGGCGCGCTCGTTGCCGTCGACGTGGTCCGCTCTCGGCTCGTGCGTGTTCATCATGGCGGCGATCGGGCCGGCCGTCAGCAGCCTGCAGGAGGACGGGCCGGGCGCGCCGCGGGCAGAGCCGCTGCTGCAGGCGTTCTCGGGCCTGTCGATGTCGCAGGTGGCGCTGGGCGCCCTCGGCGCGTTTCTGATGACAGGCGAGTACGGCTCCCGGTCGATCACATCCACGCTCGCCGCAGTGCCGCAGCGCGGGATCCTGATGACCGGCAAGGCACTGCTTCTCACGCTGCTCGTCACCCCGTTCGCCTTCCTGTCGTGCACCCTCGCGGCGCTCACCAGCCTCCCGGTGCTGCGGGGGCGCGGGCCCGCCCCCGAGCTGACCGATCCTGAGGTCGTCGCCGCGGTTGTCGCCAGCACGCTGTTCCTCGTCCTCACCGCCCTGCTCGGCCTCGCTGTGGGCACCCTGCTGCGGTCGACCACGGGCGCCGTCATCGGGTTGACCGCCGTCCTGTTCCTGCTGCCCGTGCTGGTGCAGCTCGTGCCGGCCCTCAACGAGACGGTCGGTCCGTACTTGCCGACCTCGGCCGGCTCCGCGGTGCTGGTGCAGGGTGACCGCACCGGCTACCCGGGCGCCCTTGCAGGCCAGCTGCTCGTGGTCGCTTACGCCGCGGCGGCACTCGGCGTCGCCTGGCGCCGGCTGCAACGCGCCGACGCCTGACAGCCCGAGCGCGCCGGGTGCGCGAACGGGCATGGCGGTAGGCGCCCTGCTGCTAGGCCTCGGGCTGCAGGTGGGTGAGAACGCGCGCGGCCTGCTGGTCGTGGCGGGCTGCCGTCTTGAGCACCTGAAGGAAGAGCCGGCGTTGTTTATCAGGAGGTCCACGTGCCCGTGCGCTGTCTGTACGGCGTCGATGCAGCTGCGCCGGCTGGCGTCGTCGGTGACGTCGAGAGCCAGGACGGTGCAGCCCGCCCGCGCGAGATCCTCGACCGCGGCGACCTGGCGGGCGGTCGCGATGGTGGTGACGCCGGCGGCGGACAGCTGCAGCGCGACCGCGCGGCCGATGCCGCTGGAGCAGCCGGTGACCAGGGCGACGGGCATGAGCACCTCCTGTTGTGGTGAGTATCTCTCACCTGGTGATGCACGCTAACCTCGTGGTCGTGGAGCCCGATGTCAAGCGCCGGTCCGGGCAGCACCACGGCGACCTGCGCAACGCGCTACTGGCCGCCGCGGTCGAGTTGGTCGGCGAGGCGGGCCCGCGAGGGTTCACGATGGCCGAGGCAGCGCGCCGCGCGGAGGTGAGCGTCGCCGCGCCGTACAAGCACTTCCCGGATCGCGACGCCCTCCTGGCCGCCCTCGCCGCGCAGGGATACCGGCAGCAGCGGGAGCAGTTCCACGCCGCGGTCAGCCGTGCGAAGACGGCACAGGAGCAGCTCGTCGCGGCCGCCGTCGCCTACCTGGACTTCGCCGTCCAGCATCGGCCGCTGTTCGAAGTGATGTTCGGTGCCGGGCTCGACAAGGCCGCGCACCCCGACCTGGCCGCCGCTGGCGGCGAGGTCCTCGCCGAGCTCCTGCCGGCCTGCACAGAGCTCGAGCCGGCGGCCCCCGAGCAGCTGCTCGTCGCCGTCGCCGCGCTGGCGCACGGGCACGCGGTGTACCTGCTCGACGGCGCGCTCGGACCTGCCGAGCAGGTGCTGCCGCAGGTCCGGCAGCGAATGTCCAGCTACGTCGTCCGGCTGCTCACCGCAACAGTCGACGCCCACCACCAGACGACTGCCGAATAGCAGCAGCCAAAGTACGGCCTCCCTCGTTCCCGCAGCGGGATCCTGCTGGAGACGTCTTCGAGTCAATCGGCGGCGGCGCCGGAAAGATCTTGAAGAAGATCCGAGCCTGGCTGTCGATCCGGCGGCAGGGTGTTCGTCGTCGCTATGACGGAACCGGACAGACCGGCCCGCGACCCAGTGCAGGAGGCAGCTCCATGGCCAAGTACGCGATCCTCA
>CAXTFU010000252.1:0-6906 GCA_964243385.1 uncultured bacterium
ACGAGCAGCTGCGCGACGAGGGCGAGCAGCACGACGAGCGGTGCGGTGGGATCGGCCGCCGTCCCGGCCTGCAGCTGGTGCAGCGCCGCCGAAGGACGGGGCGCCGCGAGCGCCAGCACGGCCGCCGCGGCGACGGCAGCGGCGGCCGGGACGAGCACGGGTCGTGCCGGGCGATGCTGCGGCATGCCGTGGCTCCTCGACCTCTACGTTTGGTGTCGTTTGCGTGTGCCTGCGTTCGTACACGGGCGGTCGAGGAGCGTCAAGGCGGCTTGCGCCGGGCTGTGTGAAGCGGGAGGGTGCCCGGCATGCGGTGGAGCGCGCTGTTCGCGGACCTCGAGGCGCAGTTGGAGGCGGCTGAGGCCGCCGAGCTGTCGGCCGAGGTCGCCGACCGGTCCCGGCGGGAGGCCGCGCTGCTCACGCTGGTCGGACGGCTGCGACCCGCGGTCGGGCAGCCGCTGGTCGTCCACGTCCCCGGAGGGGCCGTGCTGCGCGGGACGCTCCGCGAGTGCGGCGTCGACTGGGCCCTGCTCGAGGAGCAGGGCGCCGGCGACGTCCTCGTCCCGCTCGGCGCGGTGCTCGGCGTGACCGGGGCCGGGCTGCGGGCCGTCCCGCCCGACGACGGCGGCGCGGTCGGTGCGCGGCTGGACCTGCGCTACGCCCTGCGCGGGCTGGCGCGCAGCCGGACGGGCGTCGCCCTCGTCCTGCTCGACGGCTCGCAGGTCACCGGAACGCTCGACCGCGTCGGCGCCGACCACGTCGACCTGGCCGAGCACGCGCCGGGCGAGCCGCGCCGGCGCGGGGCCGTCCGGGCGGTGCGGCTGGTGCCGCTGCGCGCGCTGGTGGCCGTGCGCAGCACCTGAGCGCCGGAGCGGCTACCCGCGCTGGTCCTCGACGAGCACCTCGTCGCGGGCAGCGGGGTGCGCCGTCACGAAGGCGCGGGTCTCGGCGTAGCAGCGCTGGATGTAGTCCTCGAGCACGGTGCGCTCGACCCGCCACTGCCCGCGCCCGCCGATCTTGATCGCCGGCAGCTCGCCCGACCGCACCAGCGCGTAGGTCTGCGACGAGGAGATGTTCAGGATCTCGGCCACGTCGGTCAGCTGCAGGAAGCGGTCGGCGGCCATGGGCCTTCCTCGGGGAGCGCGGGCGGTGACCGCACGAGCATGCCAGGACGCCCCGACTCGTGCATCGGGCCGTCCACAGCGGGTGATCTGTGGACGATCGACCCGCCGCGAGCGGGGTCGTGCTCCACGATGGCGGTCGACCGTCCGTCCCTGGAGGCCCGTTGTCCGACCCGCACCCGTCGCCGGCCGCCCGCCGCCTCGCGGCACCCGGCTGGCTCGACGGGCGGCTCGTGCTCGGCGTCCTGCTGGTGCTCGTCAGCGTCGTCGTCGGGGCGCGCATCCTGTCCAGCGCCGACCGCAGCTCGCTGGTCTGGGCGGCGGCCCGCGACCTCACCGTCGGGAGCCAGCTCGGCGAGGACGACCTGACGGCGGTGCGCGTGCGGCTGTTCGACAGCGGCCCCGAGTACCTGCGGGCTGAGGGCCCACCACCGGTCGGGTACGTCGTCCGGCGCGGCATCGGCACCGGCGAGCTGCTGCCGGAGCAGGCGCTCAGCCGCCCCGAGGCGGACGTCGACTTCCGCCTGGTGACCGTCCCGGTCGAGCCAGGGCACTTCCCGCCGACGCTGCAGGGCGACCAGCGGGTCGACCTGTGGGTCACGCCCGAGCGCCCGGCGGCCGGTGGTGCAGCGGCACCGGCGCCGACCGCAGCGCCGACCGCAGCCCCGACCGCAGCCCCGACCGCGGCGCCGCCCGCGGGACCAGCGACGGCCCCGGGCGCTGACGACCTGGTGCTCGAGGGCGCCCAGCAGGTCCTGTCGCAGGTCACCGTCGTGACCGGCCCGCCGGGCAGCGACCTGGCCAGAGGCGGCGCCGCCGTCCCGATCGTGCTGCTGGTGCGGCCCGACGACGTCCCGCGGGTCGTGTCGGCGATGGGGCTCGGCCGCCTCGACGTCGTCAAGGTGCCGCGGCGGGCCGAGGCCGGTGGTGAGCTGCTCGCGCCGGTCGAGGCCGGGTGATGCGCGTCCCGGTGCTCACCGCGGTGTCGGACGCCGTGTGGGAGTCGCAGCTCGTCGTGGCCTTCGAGCGGGGCGAGCTCGGGGTCGTGGTCGTCCGCCGCTGCGTCGACCTCGCCGACCTGCTCGCCACCGCGTCGACGGGCCAGGCGCAGGCCGTCATCCTGTCCGCCGACCTCCGGCGGCTCGACCGTGCCGCGCTCGGTCGCCTCGCGGTCAGCGGCGTGGCTGTCGTGGCGCTGGCGCCGCCGGGCGACGAGGAGGCCGAGCGGCGGCTGCGGGCGCTGGGCGTCCGGCACGTCCTGCCGTCGGACAGCACGCCCGAGGACCTCTCGGCCGCCGTCGTGCGCGCCGTCGACCGGACGTCCGGGCTCAGCGCGACGGCCGGTGACCGCGTGGCGGTCGCCGATCCCCGGACCGCCCTGCCGGTGCCGCCGCCCGCTGCCGCCGACCGTGCGCAGGCCGAGCCGGGCGCCGGGCGCGTCGTCGCGGTCTGGGGCCCGACCGGGGCGCCGGGCCGCACCACCGTGGCCGTCGGGCTCGCCAGCGAGCTGGCCGCCCTGGGCCGCGCGGCGCTGCTCGTCGACGCCGACGTCTACGGCGGCGTCGTCGCCCAGGTGCTCGGGCTGCTCGACGAGTCGCCGGGCCTGGCGGCCGCGGCCCGCCTGGCGAACGCCGGCACGCTCGAGCTCGCGCCGCTCGCCGCCCTCGCCCGGACGGTCAGCCCCGGGCTGCGGGTGCTGTCCGGCATCGCCCGTGCCGACCGCTGGCCCGAGCTGCGCCCCGCCGCGCTCGAGGGGGTGCTGGCGCTGGCCCGCTCGCTCGCTGCCGTCACCGTCGTCGACTGCGGCTTCGCGCTCGACCAGGACGAGGAGCTCGCCTACGACACGACCGCTCCCCGGCGCAACGGGGCGACGCTCGCGGTGCTCGCCGAGGCCGACACCGTGCTGGCCGTCGGGACGGCCGACCCGGTGGGCCTGCAGCGCCTCGTGCGCGGGCTCGCCGAGCTCCAGGAGGCGGTCCCTGGCGTGCAGCCTCGCGTCGTCGTGAACCGGGTGCGTTCGACCGCCGTGCCCGGCCACGCCGAGCAGGAGATCGAGGCGGCGCTCGCCCGGTACGCCGGCGTCCGCGAGGTCGTGCACGTCCCGCTGGACGTCGCGGGCGTCGACGCCGCGGTGGCCACCGGGCGGACGCTCGCCGAGGCGGCGCCGACGTCACCGGCGCGGCTGGCCCTCGCGCGCCTGGCGGCCGACGTGGCGGGCGTCGCACCGCCCGCGGCACGGCGGCGCCGGGGCCTGCTGGCCCGCCGCTGACCGCCGCCCCCGCAGACCGCGTCGACGGCGGGCAGCGGCCCGTAGCCGCCCGCCGCCACCGGGCGGCTACGCCCTCGTGTACTTGCCGAGCTCCTGGCGGGCGACGGAGCGGACGTGCACCTCGTCCGGCCCGTCGGCGATGCGCAGGGTGCGCAGGCCGGCGTACATGCGGGCCAGCGGGAAGTCCTCGCTGACGCCGGCGCCGCCGTGCACCTGGATGGCCCGGTCGACCACGTTGAGCGCCACCCGCGGGGCGATGACCTTGATGGCGGCGATCTCCGAGCGGGCGCCCTTGGCGCCGACCTTGTCGATGAGGTCGGCGGTCTTCAGCACGAGCAGCCGGGCCATGTCGATCTCCATCCGCGACTCGGCGATCTGCTCGCGCACGACGCCCTGGCGGGCGATCTCCTGGCCGAACGCCACGCGCGACACCGCGCGCTCGCACATGAGCTTGAGCGCGCGCTCGGCCGCGCCGAGCGCGCGCATGCAGTGGTGGATGCGGCCGGGACCGAGCCGCGCCTGGGCGATCATGAAGCCGTCGCCCTCGCCCGCGACGAGGTTCGACGCGGGCACCCGGACGTCGGTGAAGCGCACCTCGCCGTGGCCGTGCTGGTCCTGGTAGCCGAACACCGGCAGTGCGCGGACGATCTCGACGCCGGGGGTGTCGGTCGGCACGAGGATCATCGACTGCTGGCGGTGCGTCGACTCCTGCACGTCCGTCTTGCCCATGAGGATCATGATCCGGCAGCGGGGGTCGTTGATCCCGGAGGTCCACCACTTGCGGCCGTTGATGACGTAATCGTCGCCGTCGCGCTCGATGCGGGTGGAGATGTTCGTGGCGTCCGAGGACGCGACGTCGGGCTCGGTCATGGCGAACGCCGACCGGATCTGCCCCTCGAGCAGCGGCTCGAGCCACTGCGCCTTCTGCTCGGCGGTGCCGAACATGTGCAGCACCTCCATGTTGCCCGTGTTCGGGGCGTCGCAGTTGATCGCCTCGGGGGCGATGTGCGAGCTCCAGCCGGTGATCTCGGCGATGGCGGCGTACTCGACGTTCGTCATGCCGGAGACGTCGGGCAGGAACAGGTTCCACAGCCCGCGCTCGCGCGCCTCGAGCTTCAGCTCCTCGACGACCGGCGGCAGCGTGTGGTCCTCGCGGCCCTTCTCGCGCCGGTAGGCCTCGTACTCGGCCTCCGCCGGGAGGATCCGGGTGTCCAGGAAGTCCTGCATGCGGCCGATGTAGTCCTGCGCCTTGGCCGAGTGGTCGAAGTCCACGGGCTGCCTCTCCTCGATGGGCGTGCCGGCTCAGTGTGCCCTGCGGCACGTCCGTGTGCGCACGCCGTGTGAGCATGTGGCCATGACCGACCGGCTCAGCCCCCTCGACGTCTCGTTCCTGTACATGGAGACGCCGACCACCGCGATGCACGTCGGTGGCGTGGCGACCTTCGAGCCGCCGCAGGAGGGCTTCGACTACGACCGCCTCGTCGAGCTCATCACCGAGCGCATCGCGCTCGTGCCCCGCTACCGGCAGAAGGTGAAGGCCGTCCCCGGGCGGCTCGCGAACCCCGTCTGGGTCGACGACGAGGACTTCGACGTCACCTACCACGTGCGGCGCAGCGCGCTGCCCAAGCCGGGGACGGACGCCCAGCTGCGCGAGCTCGTCGGCCGGCTCATGGGCCGCCGGCTCGACCGGGGGCGTCCGCTGTGGGAGATCTACCTCGTCGAGGGCCTCGCCCACGGGCGGGTCGGCATCATCACCAAGACCCATCACGCGATGGTCGACGGGGTCGCGGCGGTCGACATCGGCACGGTCATCCTCGACGTCACGCCCGAGCCGCGCGAGGTGCCGGCGGACGACTGGCGCCCCCGCCGCCCGCCGGGCGCCGCCGGGCTCGTCGTCGGCGCGGTCACCGACCTGGTGAAGCGGCCGACGCAGGCGCTCGACACCGCCCGGGCGGCGGTCGTCGACGTCCGCGCCACCGCCGGCAAGGTCAGCGGCGTGGCCGGCGGCGTGCTCGCCTCGGTGGTGACGGTGGCCCGCCCGGCACCGGACTCGCCGCTCAACGTCCGCATCGGCGAGTCGCGCCGCTTCGGGACGGCCACGACCTCGCTGGACGACTACCGGCTCGTCCGCAAGCGCCACGGCGGGACGGTCAACGACGTCGTGCTGGCCACCGTCGCCGGCGCCCTGCGCGCGTGGCTGCTCACCCGGGCCGAGGCCGTCACCCCGGCCACCGCCATCCGCGCGATGGTCCCGGTGTCGGTGCGCTCCGACGCGCACACCGGTCCGGGCAACCGCATCTCGTCGTACTTCGTCGACCTGCCGGTGGGGGAGGGCGACCCGGTCATGCGCCTGCACCAGGTGAGCTACGCGATGCGCGGCCACAAGGAGTCGGGCCAGTCGGTCGGGGCGGAGGCGCTGGTGCAGATGTCGGGCTTCGCGCCGCCGACCATCCACTCGCTCGGTGCCCGCGTCGCGAGCAGCATGACGCGGCGACTGTTCAACCTGGTCGTGACCAACGTGCCCGGCCCGCAGTTCCCGCTCTACGCCGCCGGCGCGCGGATGCTGTCGATGTACCCGGTCGTGCCGCTCGCCAAGGGCCAGGCACTGTCGATCGGCCTGACCTCCTACGACGGCGGCGTCTACTACGGCCTGAACGCCGACCGTGACGCCATGCCGGACGTCGACGTGCTCGCCTCGCTGATCGAGGAGTCGCTCGCCGAGCTCGTCGGGACGGTGCGCTGATGCCGGGCACCGGGCTGGTCCTCGGCGCGGGCGGCGTGCTCGGCGCCGCCTGGACGATCGGCGCGCTCGCTGCGCTGCGCGAGGTCCGCGGGCAGGACCCGCGCGAGGCGGACGTCCTCGTCGGCACCTCGGCGGGCTCGGTCCTGACCGCGTTCCTCGGCTGCGGCACCAGCGTCGACGTGCTGCTCGACTCCCAGCGCGGGATCGTGAACGCGGAGGCGCCGGACCTCTCCTACGACCCGGACCGCGACGCCGGCGGCCCGTTGCCGCCGCTGCCCCGGCCGGGCATCGGCTCGCCCCGCGGCCTGCTCAGCAGCGCGCTGCGCCCGTGGCGCACGACGCCGATGGGCGCCCTGTCGGCGGCGCTGCCGCAGGGCCGCGGCTCGCTCGCACCGGTCGGTGCCCTCGTCGACGCGGTCTGCCCGCCCGGCGCCTGGGCGAGCCACCCGCGGACGTGGGTCGTCGCGCAGGACTACGACAACGGGCGCCGGACCGTCTTCGGCCGCGACGGCGCCCCGCCCGCCGCGCTGCGCGACGCCGTCATGAGCAGCTGCGCGATCCCCGGCTGGTACGCGCCCGTGCGCATCGGCCGGCGCCGGTACGTCGACGGCGGCGTCTGCTCGCCGACCTCGCTGGACCTCGTCGCGCGCCTCGGGCTGGACGAGGTCGTGGTGCTCGCGCCGCTCACGTCGTTCCGCTACGACCGCCCGGGCACGCTGGCCGGACGGGTCGAGCGGCGCGTGCGTCGGCTGCTCACGGCGCGCCTGGTCGGTGAG
>CAXTFU010000253.1:0-6880 GCA_964243385.1 uncultured bacterium
GTGCTGGTCTCGCCGAGGGCGGTCAGCTGCCACAGCGGCGGACGGCCAGGGACCACGGTGGTCAGCGCGGTGTCGAGGTCGTGCCGACCGGACGGGCTCGACCAGCTCAGGTGCACCGCGCTGCCGGGCGGCACCGAGGTGACGGGACGGCCGTCGACGCCGGCGGGCTCGCACACTCGCAGGCCGCCGTCGACGGGGTCGTCGGCCATCGTGAGCAGGCGGCTGCCGGTGCGCACGACGGTCAGGAACAGGTGCTCGCCGGCGCGGGGGAGCAGGATCCGGCCCACCTCAGGCCGCCAGCCGACCGGTGAGCAGCGTGGCCCACGCGCGGGGGGTGGCCGGCCGGCCGCCGAGCCGGCTGACCGGGATGCCCAGCTCCAGCACCGCGGCCGGGTCGGCCGTGTCCTCGACGTCGGTGAGCGCCAGCGCGTGCACGCCGCCGAGGGCGCGCGTCCAGGCGGCGACGTCCTGCGCCTTGCGGGTGGCCTCGACCGCGCCCCAGGTCGCGGACGGTGACAGCGCGGCGAGGAACGCCCGTGCCTCGGCCGCGCCGGTGGCGGTGAGCGGGGCGTCGACCGCGACGACGGTCAGGTTGCTGCGGCGGCGCCAGGTCGCCCGGCGCTCGGCCGCCTCGTCCGTCCCGTGCAGCACCTGGCGCTCGGCGACCTCGCTCGTGCCGGCGCCGGAGGTGGCGACGGCGACCGAGGTGGCGACGGGCAGGCCGAGCTCCTCGGCGATCTCGCGCGCGACGTGCAGTGCGAGCGACAGCGGGCCGACGATGGCGAGGACGCTCCCGGCGCGGTTCACCGCGGGCGGCGCCGTCGGCAGGCGGGTCAGGCTGGTGCGCAGGGCGGCGTGCAGCTGCTCGCCGACGGCCCGCGGACGCAGGTGCGGCGGCAGCCCGAGGCGGGCCAGCTCGGCGCCGGTGCTGTCGTCCGGCCCGGCGGGCTCGACCTGCGCGCTGGCGGCGGCCGGCAGGCCTGCGTGCTGGTCCGCGACCTGCTGGTGGGCGAGGTGCTGGTCCGCGACCTGCTGGTGGGCGGCGCCCGGGTGGGCGGCGTGCTGCTGGTCGCCGGGGTTCGCGGGGTGCGGGTCCGCGGGCTGCCGGTCTGCCGGCCGGGCCGCGACGACCTCACCGGCCGCGACGAACCCGTCCGGCGCGACGACCTCGCCGGTCGCGACGCTCACGTCGACGACGGCGCCGGTCCGCTGCCCGGGGATGGCGGCGGCGTGAGCCAGCGCCGCTGCAGCGCCGTCGCCGGCCGAGTCGGACTGAGCCGGCACGGAGCCGCCGCCGGTGAGTGTCGCGGGCTGCTCGTCGGGCGCGCCCATCGCGCTGCCGAGGCTCGAGAGCAGCGCGGCGAACGACGTCGACTCGGTCGAGACGAGGCCGGCCTGCTCCTCGGCGCTCACCTGCTCGGCGAGCTCGAGCAGCGACCGCGCCTGCGGTCGGGCGGGGCCCGCGGGGGTCACCGGCTCCTCGGGTGCGGTGGCGGCCGCCGAGGCGACGTCCGCGAAGGCCGCGAACGGCGCGAACGGCTCGTCCTGCGCGGGGGTGGCGGCCGGCACCGGCTCAGCCGGCTCGGCGAGCCCGGCGAGCAGGGCGCTCAGGGCGGAGGACTCGTCCGCGGCGCTCGGCACGGCGGCTGGGACGACGATCGCCGCGCCGGCCGCGCCCGGGACGGGGCGAGCGGACTCCGCCGCGGCGAGCAGCGCGGGCGGGAGAGCCGTCGTCGGGGGTGCCGACGCGCCGGTCGGGCTGCTCGGCAGCGCGTCGGACGGCGCCGTCGTCGAGGCGTAGACGTGGGCGGCCGCGGTCGCGCCGGGGGACGGCTGCACCGCCGGGCGGGCCGGGCGGCTCGCCGAGGTGAGCGGCGACTCGGCAGGAGCGCCCATCCCGGCGATGGCCGAGAACAGGCTGGGGGTTTCGGGGTCGTCGCCGTCCAGGCCGGCGATCGCCGTGAACGGCGCGGGCGCCGCCGGAGCGGGCTGCACGGCGAGCTGGCTGCCGACCGGGCTGGTCACCTCGCGCGGCGCCACGGCGCGCGCCGGGACCCCCGCCGTGACCTGCCCGGCCGCGACCTGCCCGGCCGAGACCTGCCCGGCCGTGACCTGCCCGGCCGTGACCTGCCCGGCCGTGACCTGCCCGGCCGTGACCTGCCCGGCCGTGACCTGCCCTGCCGTGACCCCCGCCGTGACCTGCCCGGGAGCGTGCGCTCCGGCGTGCGCGGGGACCGCGACGGCCGGCCGGGCAGCCGGCGCCCGCGGCACGGACGGGTCGACCTCGACGGTCAGCTCGAAGCGCTGCCGGGCGAAGAAGCCGGCGACACCACCGGAGCGGATCTTCTCGGCGTGCACGATGCGGGCCGACGGCCCGAGCTCGTTGCGGACCCGGGCCAGCAGGGGCTCGAGCTCCGGTCCCTCAAGCTGCAACTGCGTGAGCACCAGTGATCACTCCGATCGTGTCGAGCTGGAGCTGGTCGGCCAGCTCCGCGTAGGACAGGACGGGCACGCGCGGCGCAGCCGTGCGCGTCAGCTTGCGGACGGCGGGGCGCAGTTGCGGCGAGCAGACGAGGGCGGGCCGCTCGCCGCGCTCCTCGGCGGCCTGCGCCGCGGCCGCGACGGCCAGGACCATGCGCTCGGCGTAGGACGGGTCCAGCGCGAGGAAGGTGCCGCCGTCGCCGGGCCGCAGCGCCTCGAGCATCGCGTGCTCGGCGAGCGGCTCGAAGGTCAGCACCGGCAGCCGGCCGTCGGTGGCGAAGGCGGTGGAGATCGCGGCGCCGAGGTAGCCGCGCGCGGCCTCGACGAGCAGCTCGGTGTCCTTGGAGGTGCGCGCCCGCTCGGACAGCGCCTCGAAGATCCGGACGAGGTCGCGGACCGCGACCTCCTCCTCGAGCAGCGCCTGCAGCACGCGCTGGATCTCGCCGAGCGTGAGCTGCGACGGGGTGAGCTCGTCGACGACGGTCGGGTGCGTCGCCCGGACCATGTCGACCAGGACCTTGACGTCCTCGCGGCCGAGCAGGCGGCTGGCGTGCGTCCGCACGACCTCCGACAGGTGCGTGGTGATGACCGACGCCCGGTCGACGACGGTGCAGCCCATGAGCTCGGCCTGCTGCTGCAGCTCGCTCGGGACCCACTTGGCCGGCAGCCCGAACACGGGCTCGCGGGTGACGATGCCCGGCAGGACGGTGAGGTCGTCGCCGATGGCGAGGACGGCGCCGCTGGGGGCCTCGCCGCGGCCCACCTCGACCCCGTGCACCCGCACCGCGTAGGTGTGCGGCGGCAGGTCGAGGTTGTCGCGGGTGCGCACGAGCGGCAGGACGATGCCGAGGTCGAGCGCCATCTTGCGGCGCAGGGAGCGCACGCGGTCGAGCAGGTCGCCGCCGCTGGCCGGGTCGACGAGCTCGACGAGGTCGTAGGCGACCTCGAGCTCGAGCGGCTCGACGCGCATGTCGATGGCGAGCTGCTCGGCGGAGTCGGGGGAGACCACGGCGACCTCGGCGGCGTCGAGCCCGGTCTGCGGCACGGCGTTCGGGTCGGGCAGGCGCATCCCGACGAGCAGCAGCGCGCCGCCGACGAGCAGGAAGGGCATCTTCGGCAGTCCGGGCACCAGGCCGATGCCGATGACGGCGACGCCGCCGACGCGGACCGCCAGCCGCTGCTTGCTGAACTGCCCGATGATGTCGGAGCCCATGTCGCCGTCGGTCGCGGACCGCGTCACGATGAGGCCGCTGGCGACCGAGATGAGCAGCGCCGGGATCTGCGAGACCAGCCCGTCGCCGACGGTCAGCAGGCTGTAGGTCGACGCGGCGTCCGACATCGGCATGCCGCGCTGCACGACGCCGGTCAGGAACCCGCCGAACAGGTTGATGATCGTGATGACGATGCCGGCCATGGCGTCGCCCTTGACGAACTTCGAGGCGCCGTCCATCGCACCGTAGAAGTCGGCCTCGGCGGCGACGTCGGAGCGGCGCTGGCGGGCGGTGTCCTCGTCGATGAGGCCGGAGTTGAGGTCGGCGTCGATGGCCATCTGCTTGCCCGGCATCGCGTCGAGGGTGAAGCGCGCGCCGACCTCCGCGACGCGGGTGGCGCCGGCGGTGATGACCATGAACTGGATGACCACGAGGATCAGGAAGATGACCATGCCGACGATGAGCGAGCCGCCCATGACGAAGTGGCCGAACGCCTCGACCACCTTGCCGGCGTAGCCGTCGAGCAGCACCAGGCGGGTCGAGCTCACGTTCAGCGCGAGCCGGAACATCGTCGCGACGAGCAGCAGCGCCGGGAAGATGGCGAAGTCCAGCGGCCGGCGGACGAACATGCTCATGAGCAGGATGAGCAGCGACCCGGCGATGTTGGCGGCCAGGAGCAGGTCGAGCAGGACGGCCGGCAGCGGGACGACCAGCATCAGGACGATGCTGACGACCGCGGCAGGTACGGCGACCTGGCCGAAGAGGCGGGGCTTCACGGCGTCCCTCGGGGTTGCTCCGGACCGTCCGTGGAGCGAGTGCGCGCCGTCCTGGCGCACCACCTGCATCGGCCGAACGGCCCAGTGCTTGAGCCTTGTCGGCCCAGCGGTCAGGCGGCCGCGAGGGCGGGCTGCGGGACCACGTGCGTGCCGGCCGCGACGCCGCGGGCCTTGAGCGAGAACAGGAACGCCAGCACGCGCGCCACGGCGGCGTAGAGCTCCGGCGGGATCTCCTGGCCGACCTCGCAGGCGCCGTGCACCGCACGGGCGAGCGGGACGTCCTTCACCAGCGGGACGCGGTGCTCCTGCGCCCGCTCGCGGATCTTCGCCGCGACGGCGCCGCGGCCCTTCGCGACGACCCGCGGCGCGCCGCTCGCCGGGTCGTACTTCAGGGCGACCGCGACGTGCGTGGGGTTGACGAGCACGACGTCGGCGGTGGCGACGTCGGCCATCATGCGGTTGCGGCTCATCCGCAGCTGGCGCTCGCGGATCTGGCCCTTCATCTGCGGGTCGCCGTCGGCCAGCTTGTGCTCGTCCTTGACGTCCTGCAGGCTCATCCGCAGGTCCTTGGCGAGGTGCCGGCGCTCCATCGTCCAGTCGATCGCGGCGAGGACCAGCCCGAGCGCCGCCGTCGTCCGCAGGAAGCTCATGGCGGTGCCCACGACGCCGCTCATCACGGTCGTGAGGCTGAGCCCGCCGACCGCGAGCAGGTCGGGGATGAAGCCGGTCAGCGCCCGGTAGGCGACGGCGCCGAGCAGGGCCATCTTGATGAGCTCCTTGCAGCCCGACCACAGGCTCTTGGCGGACACCATCCGCTTGAGGCCGGGCAGCGGGTTGAGCTTGCTGAGCTTCGGCTGCAGCGCCTGCGGGCTCGGGGTGAAGCCCACCTGCGCCAGGTTGGCCGCGACGCCCACGAGCATGAGCACGACGGCGAGCGGCGCGACCGCCAGCAGGCCGCCCTGCAGGCCGTCGGCCCACAGCGCGAGGGCCGTCGCGGGCTCCGGGTCCTCGATCAGCCCGGGCAGCCGGCCGACGAGCGACAGGACGTGCTCCTGGCCGCGGCCGAACGTCCAGGGCAGGACGAAGGTCATGACCAGGGTGGTGGTCCAGGCCGAGACCTCGGCCGACTTGGCGACCTGGCCCTTCTTGCGGGCGTCCGCGACCTTCTTCGGGGTCGCCTTCTCGGTCTTCGAGGCCTTGTCGCTGCTCACCGCCCACCTCCCACGGCGCGCGGGCCGTTCACGAGAAGCTCCCGACGACGACCGTCCCGCTGCGGACGGCGGCGTGAACGAGCGCCTGCACCGCGTTCGGCAGCAGGGGGAGCGCGAGGCCGGCGAGGCCGAGCGTCAGGAGGATCTTGAGCGGGAAGCCGAGCGTGAAGACGTTCATCTGCGGTGCGGCCTTGGCGAGCAGGCCGAGGCTGACCTCGGTGAGGAACAGCGCGCCGACCAGCGGCGCGGCGATCTCGAGGGCGGACAGGAAGAACAGGCCGAGGGCGTCGAGCACGGCGCCGACCGTGACGTCGAGGTCCGGCATGCCGGTGGGCACCGCCTCGAAGCTGTCGAGCAGGCCCCGCACGAGCAGCAGGTGCCCGTCCAGGCCGAACAGCAGCGCGATGGCGAGCAGCTGGTAGAAGCGGCCGAACACCGCCTGGTTGGCGTTCGTGAAGGGGTCGTACGTCGCGGCGATGGTGAAGCCGGCGAACAGGTCGATGAGCTCGCCCGCGGCCTGCACGGCCGCGAAGACGAGCTGGACGACGAAGCCGAGGGCCAGGCCGACCGCGACCTGCAGCAGGGTCGCGGCGATGAGCGGCCCGATCTCGGGCGAGGGCGCGGTCTCGGCGATCCGCGGCGCCACCGGGATGGCGAGGGCGACGGCGAAGCCGGCCTTGGCCTGCATCGGGATCATGCGGGTGTTGAACGGCGGCGCCACCAGGAGCCAGGCGGCGGAGCGGGCGACGGCCAGGACGAACCCGAGCAGCAGGTCCACCGGCAGCTGCGCGGTCATGCGTCGAGCCGGCCCGCGCGGGGGCGCGGGGTCATGCGGCGTCGGCCATCCGCGGGATGAGGTCGTAGAGGCTGCTGGTGAAGCTGGTCATCTCGCCGAGCATCCAGTTGCCGGCGAGCATGATGACCAGGGCGACCGCCACGAGCTTCGGGACGAAGGTCAGCGTGACCTCCTGGATCTGGGTGACGGCCTGCAGCAGCGAGATGCCGAAGCCGACGGCCAGCGTGACGAGCAGGATCGGCGCGCTGAGCTTGGCGGCGATCATGATCGCCTGCAGGGCGATCTCGAGGACGTCGGTGTCGGTCATCGGAGCTCCGTCGGCAGGAGGGCGCGGGTCAGCAGGGCAGTGCGGGTCGAGCAGGGACCGCGGGCCGGCACGGCGCAGGCCGGCAGGCGCCGGACGGG
>CAXTFU010000254.1:0-6770 GCA_964243385.1 uncultured bacterium
CCGTAGAGGTTGTCGAACTTGCTCTTGGTGACCGAGTCGTTGACGTTGATCGCCGGGAACAGCAGCGTGCCGGCCTTGGCGAACTCGTACAGGCGCATGACGCCCGTCGTGGTCTCCTCGGTGACGCCCTTGATGCCGGCGGCGATGTTCGTGAACCGCTGGGGGTCCTCGGCGAGCGAGCGGCGCAGGGTGTCCAGGACGACCTTGTACTCGTCGCTGTGCGTCTCGTCGGCGCTCGGCACGACGCCGGCGCGCTCGAACTCGACGCCCTTGTGGACGAGCAGGGTGACGTCACCGCCGTCGTCGAGGATCATGTTCGGTCCCTTGCCGTCCGGCCACTGCACGACCTGCTCGGTGCACCACCAGTACTCCTCGAGCGTCTCGCCCTTCCAGGCGAAGACGGGGACGCCCTGCGGGTCCTCGACGGTCCCGTCCGGCCCGACGGCGACGGCCGCAGCCGCGTGGTCCTGGGTGGAGAAGATGTTGCAGGAGACCCAGCGGACCTGCGCGCCGAGCTCGACGAGCGTCTCGATGAGCACGGCGGTCTGGATCGTCATGTGCAGCGAGCCGGTGATGCGCGCGCCGGTGAGGGGCTTGCTGGCACCGAACTCGGCCCGCATGGCCATGAGGCCCGGCATCTCGTGCTCGGCGAGGCGGATCTCCTTGCGGCCGTACTCGGCCAGGGAGAGGTCGGCGACCTTGAAGTCCTGCTGCTGGGTGGTGGTCATGCGGGTCCCTTGCTGTCGGAGTGGACGAGACGGGTGCTGTCTGCGGTGCTGCTGCCGGCCGGTGCGTCGAGCAGCTGCTGGTGCTTGGCCTGCTCGAAGGCGAGCCAGTCGCCGTCGGGCATCTCCCGCGCCGGGCGCTGCGGCGGTCCCTCGAGCTGGGTGGCGAACCACTCGTCGAGCGCGGCAGCGAGCGCCGGCTCGCGGCGCAGCCGCAGTGCGAAGCCGACGTCGCTGAGCTCGAGGTCGTGCTCGGACAGCAGCAGGCGCAGGGCGCGCAGCCGCTGCAGCTGCGCCGGGCCGTAGAGCCGGTAGCCGGCGGGCGAGCGCGGCGCGTCGACGAGGCCGAGCTGCTCGACGTAGCGCAGCATCCGCGGCGACCACCCGGTGGTGGTCGCCGCCTCGTGGATCGTCAGGGTGGCCATCGACGACGACCCTAACACGGGCCTGTCAAGGTGGCGAGCCGGGACACAGGACCTTGTCAGAGTCGTGTCAAGGACAGCCCGGGGCCGTGCACCAGGCCGTCCTCGACGTCGAGCGTCCGCCGCTCCCCCGTCTCGAGGTCGTCGACCTCCCACCGGTCCTCGGCAGCCCGCGTCCAGCGCTGGAGCACCACGCGCGTCGCGAGCACCGGCTCGGTCACCGCGACGAGGACGAGCTGCCGCGTCCCGCCGACCTCCAGCTCCCCGGCGAGCCGGAGCGCGAGCGCCGCGGCGAAGGCGGGGCTCGTGCCGGTGAAGCCGTCCGCGGTCGCCTCCGCCTCCTGCTCGCCCCGGCGCCACAGGGCGGACGGGCCGACGCAGCCGCCGCGCAGCACCCAGCCGCCGGCCTCGACGTGCAGCCGCGTCGTCGTCCCGCCGGGGCCGGCCCGCAGGTGCAGCCGCCCGAGCGGCGCGCCGGTGACCGGGTCGGTGCGGGTCGCCGCCCAGGTGCGGTCGGGGCCGTCGCGGTCGGCCGTCACGGTCTCGACGGCGAACGGCCCGTCGTGGCCGGACAGCCGGTAGCGGCCGCGCACCGGTTCCCCGCGCGGGCTCACGCCGCGCTCACCCCGCGCCGGGGCGCCAGCTCGACAGGTAGCGGGCCTGCGGGGCGGTGAGCCGGTCGAGCGCCACGCCCAGCGTGGCCAGCTTGGTCCGGGCGACCTCGTCGTCGATCGCCGGCGGCACGGCGTGCACCCCCGGCTCGAGCACCGCGCCGGCCAGCCACTCGACGGTCAGCGCCTGCACGGCGAAGGAGATGTCCATGACCGAGGCCGGGTGGCCCTCGGCGGCGGCCAGGTTGGCCAGCCGTCCCTCGGCGAGCAGCAGCAGCCGCCGGCCGTCGGCGAGCTCGTAGGCGTCGACCTGCGGCCGGACGCGCCGGTGCACCTCGACGGCCGCCCGCGTCAGGGCCACCACGTCGATCTCGACGTCGAAGTGGCCCGCGTTCGCGAGCAGCGCGCCGTCCTTCATGACGGCGAAGTGCCCGGCGGTGAGGACGTCGCGGTTGCCCGTGCTGGTGAGGAACACGTCGCCGACCGCGGCGGCCTCGTCCATCGGCAGGACGCGGTGGCCGTCGAGCACCGCCTCGAGCGCGCGGCGCGGCTCGACCTCGGTGACGACGACCTGCGCGCCGAGGCCCCGCGCCCGCGCCGCGATCCCGCTGCCGCACCAGCCGTAGCCCGCCACGACGACGACCGTGCCGGCCAGCAGCACGCCGCTGGCCCGCATCACCGCGTCCAGGGTCGACTGCCCGGTGCCGTGCCGGTTCGCGACGAGCAGCTGCATCGGGGTGTCGTTCACGGCGACCATCGGCAGGCGCAGCGCGCCGTCGGCGGCCATCTGGCGCAGCCGCAGCACGCCCGTGGACGTCAGCTCGCCGCCCGCACGCACGTGGTCGAGCAGGTCCGGCCGGTCGGCGTGCAGCGCCAGGACGAGGTCGCAGCCGTCGTCCAGCAGCAGGTGCGGGCGGGCGTCCAGGACCGCCGACAGGTGGCGCGCGTGGCCGGCGCGGTCGACCCCGTGCCGGGCCTGGACGGCGACCGCGGGCTCGCCGACGAGCGCGGCGGCGACGTCGTCCTGCGTGGACAGCGGGTTGCTGGCCGCCAGGTGCAGCTCGGCGCCGCCCGCCGTCAGCGTGCGCGCGAGGGCCGCCGTCTCCGGGGTGACGTGCGCGCAGGCGGCGATGCGGACGCCCTCGAGCGGCCGGTCGCGGGCGAACCGGTCGCGCAGGCGCGCGAGCACCGGCATGCCGCGCTCGGCGTACTCGACGCGGCGCCGGCCCTGCTCGGCCAGTGCGAGGTCGGCGACGTCGGACGGCAGCGAGCCGCCCGCCGCCGGGCGAGCGGTCCCAGGGGTCGACGGGGTCGGGGGCACCGGCTCATCGTCTCCCACGCGCCTCCCGGCGCCCGAGGCCGGCCGCGTCGTACGGTGCGCTGATGAGCGACGCGACCGGGACCCCGCCGACCGCTGCGGCGATGGACGAGGCGCAGATCAGCGCGCTCATCTCCACCTCACGGGGGTTCGTCGGCACCCTCGCCCCGCGGGTGCTCGGCGTCGACCCGGCCCGGCTGCGACTGGACGCCGGACCCGAGCTGCACAACCACCTGGGCGGGCCGCACGCCGCGGCGATCTTCGGCCTCGGCGAGACCGCCGCGTTCGTCGTGCTGCTGCGGGTGTTCGGCGACCTCGTGGCGCAGGGCGCCGTCCCGCTGGTGCGGTCGTCGTCGATCTCCTACACCGCCGTCGCGACCGGCCCGCTGCTCGCCGAGGCCGAGCTGACGGACGACGAGGCGTCCGCCCGCGCGTCGCTGGCCGAGCGCGGACGGGCCCGCTTCGACGTCGCCGTGCGCTTCCGCCGCGAGGCCGACGGGGTCGAGACCGCCGCCGCGACCTACGTCATGGCGCTGCGACAGGACTGATGCGCGACGAGCCGGGCTCGCTGTCCGGCGTCCGGTACAGGTCGGGCTCGAGGTAGATCACCCGCGCCATCGGCACGGCGGCGCGGATGCGCGACTCCGCGGCGTCGATCGCGTGCGCGAGCTCGGGCACCGTCAGGCCCGGCGCGACGCCGAGCTTGGCGGCGACGAGCAGCTCGTCCGGTCCGAGGTGCAGCGTCTTGAGGTGGATGACGTGCGTGACGCCGGGCTCGCCGACGAGCGAGGTGCGGATCGTCCGCACCTGCTCGGCCGTGCCGCCCTCGCCGATGAGCAGCCCGCGCATCTCCACGACGAGCACGATCGCGATGACGAGCAGCAGGACGCCGATCGCCATCGTGCCGAGCGCGTCCCACAGCAGGTCGCCGGTGAGGGCGCTCGTCACGACGCCGGCCAGTGCCAGCGCCAGGCCGATGAGCGCGCCGAAGTCCTCCAGCAGGACGACAGGCAGCTCGGGGCTCTTCGCGGTGCGGATGAACCGCCACCACGACTGGTCGCCCTTGAGCGGGGACGACTCGCGCACGGCGGTCCGGAAGGAGAAGCTCTCGGCGACGATCGCGAACAGCAGGATGCCGATGGCGACGCCGGGCGAGCTCAGCCCCTCGCCCTCGCCGGCCTCCTCGAGCTTGTGGAAGCCCTCGTACAGGCTGAACAGCCCGCCCAGGGTGAACAGCACCAGGGCGACGACGAACGCCCAGAAGTAGCGCTCGCGCCCGTAGCCGAAGGGGTGCTCCTCGTCGGCCGCCTTCTTCGCGCGCTTGCCGCCGAGCAGCAGCAGCCCCTGGTTGCCCGAGTCGGCGACCGAGTGCACCGACTCGGCGAGCATCGCGCTCGACCCGGTGACGAGGAAGCCGACGAACTTCGCCACGGCGATGGCGAGGTTCGCGAGCAGGGCCGCGATGACCGCCCGGGTGCCGCCGTGGCCGCCCTCGCCGCCTGCGCTCACGCCCCGCCGCCGCTCGTGCTGCTGCCGGCGTGCTGGGTCCTGGACATGGCGGTCTCCTCCGTCGCAGGCCCGGCGGTCACCGGGCCGGGCTGCCCCGCAGCGCCGAGACGGCGTCGACGGTCGACGGGTCTGTTCCCCCGAGCAGCGCGAGGTACGTGCTCGCGTAGTCGGTGAGTCCGACGAGCGAGGCGAGCCGGGCGAGCGCGCTGTCGCCCTCGGCCCGCAGCTCGACGACCGGGATCGACCGGTCCCGGGCCAGCTCGACCGCGACGTCGGCCTGCCGGGCGGTCACCGGGTGCTCCTCGGCGTCGCGCAGCAGCACCAGCGCGAGCGTGCCCGGCAGCTCCTCGTCGTCGGCGCGGTCGCGGAAGAAGTCGTCGGGATCGCCCGCCGCCGCGGTGCGGGACGCCCCGGGGCCGTCGAAGGCGGCGACCTGCGTGGTGCCGACCTCGGGCAGCACGCCCCAGGTGGCGAGGACCTTGGCGTGCTCGGCGAGCGTGCTCGCGAAGCGGTGCGCGGCGCCGCCGGCGGTCGGGGACGTGCCCCACAGCACGGGCAGCGCGCCGGACAGGTGCACGGCCAGCCGCTTGGCCGGGTTCACGAGGTGGTCGGCGTCGCGCCGGCAGCGCTCGGCGACGTCCTCGAGCACCGAGGCGGTCTGCTCGACGGCCCCGGCGGGCGCCGACAGCATGCCGAGCGCGTGCCCGGCGAGCACGAGCGGGGTCGTCAGGGCCCACAGGCTCGCCCGCGACGGACGTCCGGGCGGGACGGGCACGAAGACCGCGCGGCCGCGCTGGCCGAGGTCGTCGAGCGGGGAGTCGGCCCGGCCGACGACGAGCAGCCGGCAGCCGCGGCGGACGGCCTCCTCGAGCGCGCTGAGCGTCTCCTCGGTGCGGCCCGAGGCCGACACCGCGACGACGAGGTCCATCGGACCGACCCAGGCCGGCAGGCCGGGACCGCGGTGCTGCAGGACCGGGACGGCGCTCCCGGCGCCGGCGACGGCGGCGAGCAGGTCGCCCGCGAGCCCCGCGGCGCCCATCCCGCAGACGACGACGGCGCGGGGCCGGCCGTCGTCGGCGAGCCGGTCGACGCCCGCCTCGGCGGTGAGCACGGCCGCCTCGCGCACCTGCGCGGCGCTCGACGAGACGGCGAGCAGCATGCCTCCGGGATCGCCCGCGTCGAGCGCCGCGACGTCGTCCAGGGCGTCCTCGGAGGGAGGCGTCACGCGGGCTTGCGCGCCTCGTCCGCGAGCAGGACCGGGATGTCGTCGCGGACGGGGTAGGCGAGCCCGCACCCGGTGCAGACGAGCTCCTCGGCGACCTCGTCGGCGCGCAGGGCGCTGAGGCAGGCGGGGCAGGCGAGGATGTCGAGCAGGGCGGCGTCGAGCTTCATGGCACGGACTCTAGCGAGCGCCGCTGCGGTCAGGTGCCGCTGCGGATCAGGTGCCGCGGATCAGGTGCCGCTGCGGATCAGGTGCAGCACCTCGTCGCGCAGCCGCTCGAGCGTCGGGACGTCCGGGGCCTCGACGTTGAGCCGCAGCAGCGGCTCGGTGTTGCTGGGCCGCACGTTGAACCACCAGCCCTCGGGCGAGGTGACCGTCAGCCCGTCGAGCTCGTCCTGCTCGAGGTCGGCGTAGCGCTCGCGCAGCTCGGCGAGCGTGCCGGGGACGTCGGCCACCTCGGAGTTGATCTCCCCGGTCGACGGGTAGCGGCTGTACGGCGCGAGCAGCTCGGACAGCGTCCCGTCGAAGGTGCCGAGCGCGGCGAGCGCGTGCAGCGCGGCCAGCATCCCGGAGTCGGCGTTCCAGAACTCGGCGAAGTAGAAGTGGCCGGAGTGCTCGCCGCCGAACACGGCCCCCGTGCGGGCCATCTCGGCCTTGATGAAGGAGTGCCCGACGCGGGTGCGGACGGGGGTCCCGCCCTGCTCGGCGACGATCTCCGGCACGACCTTGGACGTGATGAGGTTGTGGATCACCGTCGAGCCGGGCGCCTTGGCGAGCTCGCGGGCGGCGATGAGCGCGGTGAGCGTCGACGGGCTGACCAGCTCGCCGCGCTCGTCCACGACGAAGCAGCGGTCGGCGTCGCCGTCGAAGGCCAGGCCGAGGTCGGCGCCGCGGGCGAGCACCTCGGCCTGCAGGTCGACGAGGTTGGCCGGGTCGATCGGGTTCGCCTCGTGGTTGGGGAAG
>CAXTFU010000255.1:0-6769 GCA_964243385.1 uncultured bacterium
GGCCGCCGCCGGCCGCGGCCCGCCGCCCGCCGCCCGCCGCTGCAGCCCGCCGCCGCAGGCCGCCGCCCGAAGCAGCCCGCCGCCCGCACTCCGCGGGGACCGCGCAGCCTCACCCCCGTCCGTGCAGCAGCTTCACCGCCCGGACCAGCTGGCCGGTGACCCGCTCGGGCCGGTCGAACGACGTCAGCACCACCGGCAGGGCGAAGCGCTGACGGGTGATGGCCTTGGCGCGCGCGAACTCGCGCAGGCCGTCGTCGCCGTGGATGCGGCCGAAGCCGGACTCGCCGACGCCGCCGAACGGCAGGCCGGCGACCGAGGCGAAGGTGATGACCGAGTTGACGCTCGTCATGCCCGACCGGATGCGCCGCGCGATCGCGAGGCCGGTCTTCGACGTGGCCGCGAACACGGCGCCGGCCAGGCCGTACGAGCTGGCGTTCGTGAGCCGCACGGCCTCGTCGACGTCGGCCACGCGGGTGACCGTCACCGTCGGGCCGAAGGTCTCCTCGCGCACGGCGCTGCTGTCCTCCGGCACGTCGACCAGGACGGTCGGCGCGACGAACGGCCCGTCCGCGGTGCCGCCGGTCAGCGCGCGGCCGCCGCGGGCGATCGCATCGTCGATGTGCCCCGTGATGATGCCGACCTGCGCCGGCATGGTGATCGGCCCGTAGGACGCGCCGGCCTCCGAGCCGGGGTGCAGCCGGCCGGCCCGCTCGGTGAGCTCGGCGACGAAGCCGTCGTAGGAGGCGTCGGTGACGTAGACGCGCTCGATGCCGATGCAGGTCTGCCCCGCGTTGCTCATCGCGCCCCACAGCGCCGCGTCGGCGGCGGCGGACAGGTCGGCCCCGTCCGCGACGATCATCGCGTCCTTGCCGCCGCACTCCATGAGCACCGGGACGAGCCCCTCGGCGCAGGCGGCCATCACCTTGCGGCCGGTCGCGGCCGAGCCGGTGAAGGCGATCTTGTCGACGCCGGACCGGCACAGCGCGGCGCCGGTCGGGCCGTGTCCGGTGACGAGCTGGAGCACGTCCGGGCAGTCGGGCACCGCGCGCCGCCACGCCTCGACGAGCCAGGCCCCGACGGCGGGCGTGTGCTCGCTGGGCTTGAAGACCACGGCGTTGCCGGCGGCGAGGGCGTAGGCGAGCGAGCCCATCGGCGTGAACACCGGGTAGTTCCACGGGCCGATCACGCCGACGACCCCGAACGACGGGTACTCGAGCGTGCTGGCCTGGTTCGCCGCGAGCATCCCCGAGCGGACGCGTCGCGGGCCGAGCACGCGCCGGGCGTTGCGCGCGGCCCAGGAGATGTGCTCGACGGCCAGCGCGATCTCGAGGACGGCGTCGGGCACCGGCTTGCCGTTCTCGGCGTGCACGAGCTCGGCGAGCTCGGGCGTGCGGCGGGCGATCTCGCTGCGCCACGCGTCGAGGTGCCGTCGCCGTCCGGCGAAGCCCAGCCCGTCCCACTGCGCCCAGGCGGCGCGGGCGCGGACGACCGCCGCCGCGACCTGCGTGGCGTCGTGCTCCGGCCAGGTGCTCAGCGGCCGGCCGGTGGCGGGGTCGAGCGAGTCGAAGGTCGGGGACTGCAGCGCCGTGGTCATCGCCCGAGGGTAGGAGGACCCTGCGACAAGGGCCTGCGAGCGCTGTGGACGACCGCGCGACGGCGTTCGCAGGGGCTGCCGGACTCACCCGTGCCCGCCGCCCGCAGCTGCGGCGGAAACCCCGTGACAAGCACGGCCGACTGGCCCTACCGTCCAGCCCGGCGCAGCCGCGAGGGCTGCCGACGACGAGGGGGTGGGTGACATGGCGACCGTCTCTGCCCTGCCCGATCCCGCGACCTGCTCGCACGGCGCGGCCTGACGCACCCCGCGCGGCCGCGACCCCTCTCGTCGAAGGCCACCACATGCGCCCGTCCGTCCTGCCCGGCACTCCTCCGCAGACCCCGCTCCCTCCCGGCACCCGGCTCGCGCGGCTCGTCCGCGTCGACCGCGCCTCCTACGACGTCCTGACCTAGGACGGCCCCGTCCGCCTGCCCCTGCTGCCGCCGCCCGACCAGGCGACCGTCGGCGACTGGCTGGCCGTCACCGACGACGCCGTGGCCGCCGTGCTGCCCCGGACGTCGCTGCTGGCCCGCGGCGCCGCGGCCGGCCACAGCCGCCCGCAGCCGCTCGCCGCCAACGTCGACGCGGTGCTCGTCTGCGCCTCGCTGTCGGCCACCCTGCCGGTCCGCCGCATCGAGCGGCTGCTCACCCTCGCCTGGGACAGCGGCGCCGTCCCGGTGGTCGTCCTCACCAAGGCCGACCTGCACCCCGACCCGGCGGCCGCGGTCCGCGAGGTGCAGCCGTACGCCCCGGGCTGCGAGGTGGTCACCGTGGCGGCCGGCGCCGGCGACGTGTCGGCGCTCGACCCGTACGCCGCGCCCGGCGCCACGCTGGTGCTGCTCGGCGCGTCCGGCACCGGCAAGTCGACGGTGGTGAACGCCCTTGCCGGCGCGACCGTGATGTCGACCGGCGACGTCCGCGACGTGGACGGCAAGGGCCGGCACACCACCGCGCACCGCGAGCTCGTGGCGCTGCCGTCCGGGGCGGTCGTCATCGACACGCCGGGCCTGCGCGGCGTCGCCCTCGCGGGCACCGAGGAGGGGCTGGCCCGCGCGTTCGCCGACCTGGAGGAGCTGGCCGCCGCCTGCCGGTTCGCCGACTGCGGCCACGGCGGCGAGCCCGGCTGCGCGGTGCAGGCGAGCCTGGACGCCGGCGACCTGTCGCCCGAGCGGATGGCGTCGTGGCGCCGCCTGCAGCGCGAGCTCGCGTGGCAGGCCCGCCGCACCGACGCGCGGCTGCGCGCCGAGGACAAGGCGCGGTGGAAGGCCGTGCAGCGCGCTCGCCGGGGACAGGTCTGGCGGCCCTGAGCCCGACCCTAGGCTCGTCGCACCATGGACTCCTCCAGCGCCTACGACGAGGCGGCGTGCGCCCGTCTCGTCCCCGAGCAGGGGCAGCGCCCGGGCCGGACGCCGTTCCAGCGCGACCGGGCGCGGGTGCTGCACTCCGGGGCGTTCCGGCGGCTGGCCGGCAAGACGCAGGTCGTCGAGCCGGGTGGTCCGGGCATCGCCGTGCCGCGCACCCGGCTCACGCACTCGCTCGAGTGCGCGCAGATCGGGCGCGAGCTCGGCGGCGCGCTCGGTTGCGACCCCGACCTCGTCGACGCCGCCTGCCTGGCGCACGACCTCGGCCACCCGCCGTACGGGCACAACGGCGAGACGGCGCTGGACGAGGTCGCGCAGCCCTGCGGCGGCTTCGAGGGCAACGCGCAGTCGCTGCGCGTCCTGGCGCGGCTCGAGACGAAGGTCGAGGGAGCCGGCCTGAACCTCACGCGCGCGGCCCTCGACGCGGCCACGAAGTACCCGTGGCGGCGCCGCGAGGGGACGCCGAAGTTCGGCGTGTACGAGGACGACCTCGCGGTGTTCGCCTGGCTGCGCGAGGGCGCGCCGGGGGAGCGGCAGTCGTTCGAGGCGCAGGTCATGGACTGGGCCGACGACGTCGCCTACTCGGTGCACGACCTCGAGGACGGCATCCTCACCGGGCTGGTCGACGTCGCGCGGCTGCGCGAGCCCGAGGAGCGCGAGGCGCTGGCCGAGCTCGCGGCGGCGCAGTACTCCGAGGCAGGCGCGTACGAGCTGGAGGAGGTGCTCGAGAGCATGCTCGACGAGCCGGTGTTCCCGCGCGCGTTCGACGGCACGGCCGGTTCGGCGGTCGCCCTGAAGGACCTGACGAGCACGCTCATCGGCCGGTTCTGCACCACGGTCGAGGACGCGACGCGCGCCGCGCACGGCGACGGCCCGCTCGTCCGCTACGGCGCCGACCTCGTGGTGCCGCCGCAGGTGCGGGCCGAGTGCGCGCTGCTGAAGGCCGTGGCGGCGCGGTGGGTGATGGCGCGCCCGGGCGTCCGCCGGGCGCAGGAGCGCGAGCGGGAGGTCGTCGCCGAGCTCGTGGTCCTGCTGGCCGACCGGGCGCCGGACGCGCTGGAGCCGGCGTACGCGCAGGCGTGGCGGGCGGCGGCGGACGACCGCGCCCGGCTGCGCGTCGTCGTCGACCAGGTCGCGTCGCTCACCGACGCCGCTGCCGTCGCGCTGCACGCCCGCGAGACCGCCTGAGCACGCGCGGTCACCGTCGTGCACAACCCGGGTGTGCGCGCCGCGGCCGGACCCTAGACTGCGCAGCGGGCCGGGCTCTCCCCGAGAGCCGGTCCTGGGAGATCGGGAGCTGCGGTGGCCGGGCGCATCCGTGACGAGGACGTGGTCCTCGTGCGCGAGCGGGCGCCGATCGCGGACGTGGTCGGCGAGTCCGTCCAGCTGCGTCCCGCGGGCGGTGGACGCCTCAAGGGGCTGTGCCCCTTCCACGACGAGAAGACGCCGTCGTTCAACGTCAACCCCTCGCTCGGCTACTACATGTGCTTCGGCTGCGGCGAGTCCGGCGACGTCATCAGCTTCATCCGCGGCACCGAGCACCTGTCGTTCGTCGAGACCGTCGAGCGGCTGGCGCAGCGCTACGGCGTGACGCTCACCTACGAGCAGGGCAGCGCGGCGGCCGGGCGGCAGACCTCGCAGCGCACCCGCCTGGTCGAGGCGCACAAGCTCGCCGCGGCGTACTACGCCGAGCAGCTGGGCTCGGCCGAGGCGGTGACCGGACGGCAGTTCCTCGCCGAGCGCGGCTTCGACCAGGCGGCGGCCGCCACCTACGGGGTGGGCTACGCGCCGCAGGGCTGGGACCACCTCGTGCGCCACCTGCGGACGAAGGGCTTCTCGCAGGAGGAGCTCGTGCTCGGCGGCCTGGCCTCGGAGGGACGGCGCGGGCCGATCGACCGCTTCCGCGGCCGGCTGCTCTGGCCGATCCGCGACCTGGCCGGCGACGTCGTGGGCTTCGGCGCGCGCAAGCTCTTCGAGGACGACAACGGGCCGAAGTACCTCAACACCTCCGAGACGCCGATCTACAAGAAGAGCTCGGTGCTGTACGGGCTCGACGTCGCCAAGAAGGAGATCGCCCGGCGCCGCCAGGCGGTCGTCGTCGAGGGCTACACCGACGTGATGGCCTGCCACCTCGCCGGCATCCCGACCGCGGTCGCCACCTGCGGCACCGCGTTCGGCGCCGACCACATCGGCCTGATCCGGCGCCTGCTCATGGACCAGGACGAGATGCGCGGCGAGGTCGTGTTCACCTTCGACGGCGACGCGGCCGGGCAGAAGGCCGCGCTGAAGGCCTTCGGCGAGGAGCAGCGCTTCGTCGCGCAGACGTTCATCGCGGTGAGCCCCGACGGCATGGACCCGTGCGAGCTGCGCCTCGCGCGCGGCGACGTCGCGGTGCGCGACATGGTCGGGGCGCGGGTGCCGCTGGTCGAGTTCGCGGTGAAGTCGGTGCTCGGCGAGCACGACCTCGAGACCGCCGAGGGGCGCGTGCAGGCGCTGCAGCGGGCGGCGCCGCTGGTCGCCCGCATCAAGGACCGCGCGCTGCGCCCCGAGTACGCCCGGCGCCTGGCCGGCTGGCTCGGCATGGACGTCGAGCCGGTCACGAGCCGGGTCGCCGAGCTCGCGGGCGACGTCCGCACGCCCTCGCAGCGGCGCACCGCCTCGCGGCCGTCCGCCGACGCCGCGGCGCAGGCCGTCGAGCGCGAGCTGGTGAAGCTCGCGGTCCAGCTGCCGGTGCTCGTCGCGCCGCAGTACGACGCGCTGTCGGAGGACTGCTTCCCGACCGACGACCTGCGCGCCGTCCACGCCGTGATCGCCAAGGCGGGCGGCACCGCGACGGCCGCGGGCGGCGAGGCCTGGGTGACCGCGCTGCTCGACGCCTGCCCGAGCGACGAGCTGCGCTCGCTCATCACCCGCCTCGCGGTCGAGGCGCCGCTGTCCGACCTCGAGCCCGACGACCGCTACGCCGGGGCGGTGCTCGCGCGGGTGCAGGAGCTCGCGGCGACCCGCGCCACGACCGAGCTCAAGGCCCAGCTGCAGCGGGTCAACCCCGTCGAGGAGGCCGAGCGCTACGGGCGGCTGTTCGCCGAGCTCATCAGCCTCGAGCAGACCGTCCGCGCGCTGCGCGAACGCGGGATCGGCGCCCTGTGAGCGCGGGGCCGAGCGGGGGCACCGCATGACGGGGCAGGGCGGACCGGGCTGATGTCCCGGCCGACGCCCGTGCCGACGCCGCCACCTCCCGACGTGGCGGTGTCCCCGTCCGACGTGCCGGACGCGGTCGGCACGGCCGTCGAGCGGGACGCCGTGCAGGCGCTCGTCGCGCTCGGCCGCAGGACCGGGCAGCTGTCGACGGAGGAGGTCACCTCCGCGATGCTCGCGTCCGACCTGCCGGCCGAGGCGCTCGACGGCGTGCTGCAGGCCCTGTCCTCCGCGGGGGTGCCGGTCGTCGACCCGGCCGACGACGCCGAGCCCGCCCCGCGCGAGGACGAGGTGGCCGCGCAGGCCGGCCCGACGAGCGACCCCGTCCGCCTCTACCTCAAGGAGATCGGCAAGGTCCCGCTGCTGACCGCCGACCTCGAGGTGTCGCTGTCCAAGGCCATCGAGGCCGGCCTGTTCGCGGCCGAGAAGCTGCTCGAGCCGGGCCTGCCGCAGGCGCTGCGCCGCGACCTCGACCTCGTCGTGCTGGAGGGGGTGCTCGCCAAGCGGCACCTCGTGGAGGCGAACCTCCGGCTCGTCGTGAGCATCGCCAAGCGCTACGTCGGGCGCGGGATGCTGTTCCTGGACCTCATCCAGGAGGGCAACCTCGGGCTGATCCGTG
>CAXTFU010000256.1:0-6765 GCA_964243385.1 uncultured bacterium
GGGCGGACCTCGTCGTCGTCACGATCCCGCAGAAGAACGTCCCGTCGCTGCCGGCGGGGCTGCTCGACGGCGTGCCGGTCGTCGTCGACACCGGCAACTACTACCCGCAGCAGCGCGACGGCCGGATCGCCGCCATCGAGGACGGCCAGCTCGAGAGCCGCTGGGTCGAGGCCCAGCTCGGCGTCCCCGTCGTCAAGGTCTTCAACGGCATCTACGCCGCCGAGCTGCTCGACACCGGCCGCCCGGCCGGCGCGGAGGACCGCCGCGCACTGCCCGTCGCCGGCGACGACCCGGCAGCGAAGGCGGTCGTGGTCGGGCTGCTCGACCAGCTCGGCTTCGACGGCGTCGACGCCGGCGGTCTGGACGAGTCGTGGCGCCAGCAGCCGGGGACGCCGGTGTACGGCGTGCGGGCCGACGCCGAGACGATCGGCCGGCTGCTCGCCGAGGCGAGCCCCGAGCGCACCGCCGAGTGGCGCGCCGCCTGACCTGCCGCGCTGACCTGCCGCGCTGACCGGCAGCGCTGACTGGGCTGCCTGACCTGCTGCGCAGCCTGACCCGCTGTGCTGCTTGACCCGCTGTGCAGCCGGGTCCGCCGCAGGGGCCGGGTCCTCAGCCGCGGCCGAGGACCCGGTCGACCGCGATCTCGACGACCACGCGCGACGGGTTGACCGACGGCTCGCGGTAGCGCCCGGCGTACCGGCGGACCGCCTCGGCGACCCGGTCCGGGTCGTCGCTCACCGTCGGGACGCCCTCCAGCGCGAGCCACCGCGCCCGGTCGACCTGGGCGACGACGGCGCGCGGGGAGCCGGCGCGCACGTGCGCGACCTTGCGGGACGCGCCGCCGGTGATGATCCGGACCAGCTGCGCCTCGGGGTCCCAGGTGAAGCCCACCGCGACGACGTGCGGCGACCCGTCCGGCCGCAGCGTCGTGAGGGTCGCCAGGTGCCGCTCGACGAGGAACGCCGAGACCTCCGGAGGCAGGCTGCGCGGGTCGTGGGCCATGACCCGGCAGGCTAGCCAGATCGCGGGAGGCCGGCCGGCGGACGGCGCAGGCAGGCTCAGGGCGGACCGGCGGCGAACCCCTCGAGCAGCGAAGGTGTGATGGCCGGCATCTCGACGGTGTCCTGCTCGGCCACGACGACCATGGCGGCCGAGTCGGTGGGCTGCTCGCGCCGCGCCAGCGCGTCGAGCGCCGCGCCGTCGCCGACGTCGCGGCCGGCCTGCTCGCTGAGCAGCCAGCGCACCTCGAGCAGGTCGCAGTAGGCCTGCACCGGGTCGCCGACCCGTCCGACCGCCGCGTGGGCGCGCTCCATGCCGGGGCGCAGCAGCTTGTCCATCCACAGCTGCACGGCCTTGGCCTGGGTGAGGCCGCCGGCGCCGCGGCGGTGCAGGCCGGAGAACTCGCGCAGCGTCGCCTCGTACGCCCGCAGGTCGGCGAGCAGGATCTGCGCCTGTCCCTCGCCGACCTCGAGCCCGGTCAGCGCGAACAGCTCGATGGCGTGGTAGCGCCGGGCGGCCACCGTGACCGTGAGCCTGAGGCGCTCGTCGCCGGAGCCGGTCGGCTCCAGGTTGATCTCGTCGACCGCGAAGCCGAGCTCGTTCAGCCGGCGGATGCGGCCCTCGACCTCGTTCCGGTCGGCGAAGGAGAACAGCGGCTCCTCGTGCAGCACCGACCACAAGCCCTCGTAGCGGTCGCGGACGCCGGCGGCCTCGTCGATGAGCTGCTCGTGCACCTCGGGCGGGCGGCCGAGCATCATCGCGAGGTCGAGCAGCCCACCGGCGACGTTCTCGACGAGGATGTCGAGGTCGTGCCGCCGCTGGCCCTCGGTGAGCTCGGCGTGGATCTCGCTGGTCTCGGCGTCGACGAGCCAGGCCTGCAGGCGCTGCCCGTCGCGCGAGAACAGCGTGTTCGCCAGCGAGCAGTCGCCCCAGTAGACGCCGTTGCGGTGCAGGTCGACGAGCAGGCTGGCCATCGCGTCGAGCAGGCGGGCCCGGTGCCGCGGACGGTTGGGCGGCAGGCGCATGAGCAGCCGCCGGAACTGCCACGACTGGTCGAGGTAGCGCGTGACGAGCAGCGCGTTGCCCGCCTCGGGCTGCAGCACGAGCCCGGCGGCGCGGACGGCCGGCAGCGCCCGCTGCTCGAGCTCGCGCAGGACGGCGTACTCGCGGCCCGCGACGGTGGTGGGCAGCTCCTTGATCGCCCACAGCTGCCCGTCGGCGAGCACGAAGCGCACGAGGTGCCGGCTCGGGCCGACCGGCAGCTCCCGCAGGGCGGCGTCGGCGGCGTCCCACTCGGCCAGCGGCTTGTCCCACGGCAGTCGCAGCAGCTCGGGGGAGGAGACGCGCAGCCGCAGGTCGGTCAGGCCAGCCATCGGCGCACTCCCGTCCCCCTCGTGCCGTCGCCGGGTCGCTGGTCCGGTCGTCCTGCGACCACCGGTGCGGCGACCTCGATGATCGTTGCCCCGAGGCGGGGCGTCCATGCCTCGCGGTGCCGGTCGTCGCGCGGCCGTGCGCGACCCCCCGCATGGCCCGTCCCGTGCGGGGGCAGGATGAGGGGACACCCGCCCGAGGAGTTCCGTTGTCCGAGCTCGTCGCACCGCTGATCGCGTCCGTCCTCGTCCTCGCCGGGATCGGCGTGGTCACCGCCGTGGTGCTGCGTCGCCGACGGCCCGGACGACCTCCGCGCCGGGCGGCGCGCCGCGGTGGAGCCGGGCAGCCGGCGACGGCCGGCGGTGCCCGCCGTGCGGGCCTGCGCCGGCCGGACCGCGGGCGCGACCTCCCGCAGCGCCCCGAGCAGCTGGGCATCCTGCCCCTGCAGTCGGGGCGGCGCGAGCGGTACCTCGAGGCCTGGGCGGGCGTGCAGACGCGGCTTCCGCTGCAGCCGGCCCTCGCGCTGAGCGAGGCCGACACCATCCTCGACCGGCTGCTGCGCGAGCGCGGCTACCCCGTCGACGACCCGCGCGAGCCCACCGACGTGCTGCCGGGTGTGCACGCGCAGGTGCTCGCGAGCTACCGGTCCGGTCATGCCCTCGAGCAGGTCAACACCTCGACCCGGTCCGACGCGACGCAGGTCGCGCAGGGGATGGCGCACTTCGGCTCGGCGTTCGACGCGCTGCTCGACGAGGGCTCGCCCTACCCCCTGGCGCCGCGGCGGCTGACCGACGGCAGCGCCACGTCGGGCCAGCAGCCCGGCCTCTGACCGGACCGGCTCGGCCGACCGGTCCGTCCTGCTCAGACCGGCTCCGTCTGCTCAGACCGGCTCCGTCCTGCTCAGACCGGCTGCAGCGCCCGCCGCTCGCCGTCCGGCAGGACGACCCGCACGTCGTCGTCCGGCCGCACCTCGCCGCCGGTGACCACCACCGCCATCACCCCGGCGAGCCGGCTGAGCGTCCCGTCCGGCTCCTGCCGGAGCACCGCCTGCATGAGCCCGTCCGCGAACCGGTCCAGCTGCACGCAGGGGTTGCGCAGCCCGGTCAGCTCGACTGCGGCCTCGGCGCCGAGGTGCAGCCGCGTCCCGGTCGGCAGTGCCAGCAGGTCGAGCCCGCGGGTCAGCACGTTCTCGCCGAGCTGGCCCGCGGCGACCTCCCAGCCCCGTGCGCGCAGGTCCTCGAGCAGCTCGACGTGCAGCAGGTGCACCTGGCGCAGGTTCGGCAGGTGCGGCCGCCAGCGCTTGCGCGAGCGGTGCTGCACCGTGGCGCCGGCGTGGGCGTCGCCCTCGACGCCCACGCCCTCGACGAGCCGCACGACCTCGACCGCGTCCTTGCTGAACCGGTGCCGCGGGCTCCGGCTGACGGCCAGCACGACGCCGCCCGTGCGCTCGAGGCCGGGCAGGACGTCCGTCATGACGACATCGTCCCGCACGGGAGCGGCTACAGCCGGAAGCCCTCGTCGAAGGAGCTGACCTCGACGTCCATCTGGGCCTTCTGCAGCTTGCCGGCGTAGTCCCAGTTCATCGACTGCCAGCGGGTGAACTGGTCGAGCACCCACACGCCGGACTGGCGCGAGCCGTTCCCGCTCTTGCCGTTGCCCCCGAACGGCAGGTGCGCCTCGGCGCCGGAGGTCGAGTTGTTCACCGACAGCATCCCGGCCGAGACGCGCTCGCGGAACCGGAACGCCGTCTGCGCGTCGCGCGTGTAGATGGCCGCCGACAGCCCGTAGCCGTGGCCGTTGGCGAGCTCGACGGCCTCGTCGAAGCTCGAGCAGCGCATGACCGGCACGAGCGGCCCGAACGTCTCGTTGAGGTACAGCGCGTCGTCGGGACGCACGCCGGTCACGACGGCCGGGTGGGCGTAGACGCCCGCGTCCGGGTCGCCGACGAAGCCCGCGCGCGGGTTGTCGACCGTGATGCGGCCCGTGCCGGTCGAGCCGTGCACGGTGTGGTGCGGCTGCACCTCGCCGAGCCACTTCTCCCAGCCGGCGAGGAAGCGCTCGCCGAGCATCGGCCCGTAGAGCACCGACGGGTCGGACGGGTCGCCGACGACGGCCGTCTCGACGCGGGCCAGGAACTTCTCGAGGAACGCGTCGTAGACGTCGTCGTGCACGATCGCGACGCCGAGCGAGGTGCAGCGCTGCCCGGCGGTGCCGAAGCCGCTGAACAGCGCGCCCTCGGCGGCGAGGTCGAGGTCGGCGTCGGGCATGACCACGAGCGGGTTCTTGCCGCCCAGCTCGAGGCAGGCGCTCTGCAGGTGGCGCCCGGCGAGCTCGCCGATCCGCACCCCGACCTCGGACGAGCCGGTGAAGCCGATCTTGTTCACCAGGCCGGCCTGCAGCGCCTTCGCCAGGCCCTCGAAGGTCGAGGGACCGTCGGCGTGCACCGTGTTGAGCACCCCGGCGGGCAGGCCGCCGGCGACGAAGATGCGGGACAGCGCGTCGCCGAGCGCGGCGGCGTAGTCGGCCGGCTTCCAGACGACGGCGTTGCCGCAGAGCAGCGCGGGCACGAGGTACCAGGACGGCACGGCGACCGGGAAGTTGCCTGCGGTGATGATGCCGGCGACGCCGACGGGCACCCGGAAGGTGAACAGCTGCTTGTCGCGCATCTCGCTCGGGACCGTCTGGCCGTAGAGGCGGCGGCCCTCGCCGAGGAAGAAGTCGCAGGTGTCGACGATCTCCTGCACCTCGCCGCGGGCCTCGGCGATCGGCTTGCCGACCTCGCGCACGACGAGCTGCGCCAGGGCCTCGGCGTTCGCCTCGACGAGGCGGCCGATCTTCGCGATGACCTGCCCGCGCACGGGCGCAGGGGTGGCGGCCCACGCCGGCTGGGCGGCCTTGGCCGCGCGGAAGGCCTCGACGAGCTGGTCCGGACCGGCCAGCGAGACCTCGGCGACGACGTCGTGGAGGCGGGCGGGGTTGGTGGACGTGGTCGTGCCGGCGGTCCCGACGAGGGGGGAGCCGTCCACGGACGAGTCGATGCGCATCAGGCGGTCTTCCTGGTCGTGAGGCGGGTGAGCACGCGGTCGAGGGCGGCCACGCCGGCGGCGAGGTCGTCGACCGCGACCGTGAGGGCGGGGCGGAAGCGGACGCTGCGGGTCCCGCAGCCGAGCAGCAGCACCCGCTCATCGTCGCGCAACGAGGCGAGGACGGCGTCGCGCAGGCCGGCGTCGGGCAGCGAGAAGGCGCACATCAGGCCGCGCCCGCGCACGTCGGTGACCTGCGGGTGGCGCGCCGCGAGCTCGTGCAGCCGGCCGAGCAGGACCGGCTCGAGCCCGGCGGCCCGGGCGATGAGGCCGTCCGCCTCGACGACCTCGAGGATGCGGCGGGCGCGCACCATGTCGGTGAGCGAGCCGCCCCAGGTGGAGTTGATGCGCGAGCCGACGGCGAAGACGTTGTCGGGCACCTCGTCGACGCGGCCGCCGGCCATGACGCCGCAGACCTGCGTCTTCTTGCCGAACGCGACGACGTCGGGCTGCACGCCGAGCTGCTGGAAGGCCCAGGCGGTGCCGGTGAGGCCGGCGCCGGTCTGCACCTCGTCCAGGACGAACAGCGCGTCGTGCTCGTGGCACAGCGCCTGCATCGCCTGCAGGAACTCGGGCCGGAAGTGGTGGTCGCCGCCCTCGCCCTGGATCGGCTCCATGACGAAGCAGGCGATGTCGTGCGGGAACTGCACGAAGGCGGCGCGGGCGGCGGCGAGCGCCTCCTGCTCGCGCCGGACGACGTCGGTGCCGGCCGACAGGTAGGGCGACGGGATGCGCGGCCAGGCGAACTGCGGGAACCGAGCGGTCTTCACCGGGTCGGTGTTCGTGAGCGACATCGTGTAGCCGCTGCGGCCGTGGAAGGCGTCGCGCAGGTGCAGCACCTTGGTGCCGAGCGACGGGTCGAGACCGTGCGCCTCGTTCCAGCGCGACTTCCAGTCGAACGCGACCTTGAGGGCGTTCTCGACCGCGAGCGCCCCGCCCTCGACGAAGAACAGGTGCGGCAGACCGGGATCGCCGAGCACCCGCGCGAAGGTCTCGACGAACAGCGCCATCTGGCCGGTGGGGACGTCGGAGTTGCTCGGCTTGTTCAGCGCCGCGGTGAGCAGCTGGTCCCGGAACGCCGGGTCGCCGGTGAGCGCGGGGTGGTTCATCCCGAGGGCGCTGCTGGCGAAGAAGGTGAACAGGTCGAGGTAGCTCGTGCCGTCGCGCGCGTCGACGAGCCGCGATCCGGCGCTCGCCTGCAGGTCCAGCACCAGGTCGAAGCCGTCCACCAGCAGGTGGCGGCGCAGCACGTCGTGCACCTCGGTGGGGACGACGGAGCCCGCAGGCAGTGCGATCGTGGTCATCCCCGCAC
>CAXTFU010000257.1:0-6759 GCA_964243385.1 uncultured bacterium
AACCAGAGCAGCGTGAGCGGCGTCCTGCTGGCGGTCGCGATCGCGCTCGGCGTCTCGATGCTGTGCGGGCTGTGGAACGGCGTGCTCGTCGCGGTGCTGGGCATCCAGCCGATCATCGCGACGCTCATCCTCATGGTCGGCGGGCGCGGGCTGGCCCAGCTCGTGTCGGACGGGCAGATCGTCACGGTCACCAGCGACCCGTACGAGCTCATCGGCGCCGGCTACTGGCTCACCGCGCCGTTCAGCATCCTCGTCGCGGCCGTCGTCCTGCTGCTCACGGTCGCGGTGTCCCGCCGCACGGCGTTCGGCCTGCTGCTCGAGTCGGTCGGGGGCAACGCCGAGGCCAGCCGGCTGGCCGGCATCCGCTCGAGGAGCCTCATCGTCCTGGCCTACGTCTTCTCCGGGCTGTGCGCCGGCATCGCCGGGCTGATGATCAGCAGCAACGTCTCGAGCGCCGACGCGAACAACATGGGCCTGTGGTACGAGCTCGACGCCATCCTGGCCGTCGTCATCGGCGGGACGGCGCTGCTCGGCGGGCGCTACTTCCTGGCCGGCACGGTCCTCGGCGCGCTCATCATCCAGACCCTCACCACGACCGTCTACTCGATCGGCATCCCGCCCGAGACGACCCTGCTGTTCAAGGCGCTCGTGGTCACCGCGGTCTTCCTGCTCCAGTCCGACGCGTTCCGGGCGAAGGTCTTCGGCCGCCGCCGCCGTCCCGGTCCTCCGCCGGCGCCCCCGGCGCCGGTGCGTCCCGCGGCCGACCCGCAGCAGGTGAGCGCATGACGACCGTGACCTCGACCCGGCAGTCCCCGTCGGGCAGCGGCCCGCCGCAGGAGCCGCGCCCGTCCGCCCGCCGGCGCCGGGTGCCGCAGCGCTGGCTGCCGGTCCTCGCCACGCTGGGCCTGCTCGTCGTCATGTTCCTCGCGGCCGCGCTGCGCTACGACGGCATCGCGAGCGGCCAGGTCGTGCTGAACATCCTCATCGACAACGCCTTCCTGCTCGTCGTCGCCATCGGGATGACCTTCGTGATCCTCACCGGCGGCATCGACCTGTCGGTCGGCGCGGTCGTCGCCCTCAGCACCATGCTCGCCGCGACCCTCGTCGAGGACCGCGGCTGGCCGCCGCTGCTCGCCATCGCGCTGGTGCTCCTCACCGGGTCGACGCTCGGCTTCGTCATGGGCTCGGTCATCCACCACTTCGAGATCCAGCCGTTCATCGTCACGCTCGCCGGGATGTTCCTGGCCCGCGGCCTGAGCTACACGATCAGCACCGACTCGATCCCGATCACCGACGGCTTCTACGCCGACATGGCGACGACGGCCATCCCGCTCGGGCCCGAGCTGTCGGTGTCCACGAGCGTGGTCATCGCCCTGCTCGCGGTCCTGGTGGCCGGCTACGTCCTGCAGTACACGCGGCTCGGGCGCAACGTCTACGCCATCGGCGGCAGCCAGTCGTCCGCCGTGCTCATGGGCCTGCCCGTCGCCCGCACGAAGGTGCTCGTCTACACGATCAGCGGCTTCTGCTCGGCGCTCGGTGGCGTCCTCTACTCCTTCTACACGCTGTCGGGCTACGCGGTCAGCGCGGTCGGGCTCGAGCTCGACGCCATCGCGGCCGTCGTCATCGGCGGGACGCTGCTGACCGGCGGCTCGGGCTACCTGCTCGGCACGGTGCTCGGCGTGCTCGTGCTCGGCCTCACCCAGACGATCATCACCTTCCAGGGCACGCTCAGCTCCTGGTGGACGCGCATCGTCATCGCCGCGCTGCTGTTCGTCTTCATCGTGCTCCAGCGGCTGGTCTTCGCCCGGCGCACCTGAGCCGTGAGCAGCGCCTCGCCCCGACGCGGCGACCGGCGGGCGTAGCGCGCGGGCCGCGCGGGCAGGGACCGGGGGACCCTGTCGGCTCCAGAGAGTGGAAGCATGTCGCGCCCCAGCACGACCCTGACCCCGAGCGTGCGCACCGCCCGGGCGCCGCGCCGCCCCAAGCACCTGCCGCAGCTGGACGGCCTGCGCACGCTCGCCGTCGTCCTCGTGCTGGCTTACCACGTGGTCCGGACCGAGCAGATCCCCGTCCTGTCGGGGGCGTTCATCGGCGTCGACGTCTTCTTCGTCCTGAGCGGCTTCCTCATCACCACGCTGCTGCTGCGCGAGCACGCCGGCAGCGGGCGCATCGACCTGCGCCGGTTCTACGTGCGCCGGCTGTGGCGGCTCTACCCGGCGCTCGTGCTGGTCTCGCTGCTCGTCGCGGTCGTGTTCGTCGTCGTCCCGGGCCCGTTCGGGCTGGAGGCGGCCAGCCCGCTCGAGTCGGTCGTCGCGATGGTCTACGGCATGAGCTGGTGGTCCGGGCTGGAGCTGACCGGCGGGCCGTACCTGCTGGGGCTCACCTGGTCGCTGTCGGTCGAGGAGCACTTCTACCTGCTGTGGCCGCTGCTGCTCCTCGTCCTGCTGCGCCGTGGCGGCGGGGTGCGTGGTGGCGTGCGTGGCGGCGTGCGTGCCGTGACGGTGGTCGCGGTGCTCGCGAACGGCTGGACCGCGGCGCTCTGGCTGACCGGCGCCGACCCCGACCGGCTGTACTACCTGCCGGACGCCCGCTTCGCCCAGCTGCTGACCGGGTGCGCGCTCGCGGCGCTGCTCGAGCGCTCGGCCACCGGCGGCCGGCTCCGGCCGCTGTTCTCGCTGCCCGCCGTGGTCGTCGCGGTGGCCGGCATGGCCGCCGTGGTCGTCACCGCCGACCGCTACGACGCCTGGTACTGGGCCGGCGGCATGCAGGCGGTGGGCCTGGCGTCCGCCGTCGTCATCGGCCACCTCGTGCTGCACAGCGAGGCGCGCACCGCGCGTGCGCTCGCCTGGAAGCCGCTGGCCACCGTCGGCCTGTGGACCTACGGCATCTACCTGTGGCACCTGCCGCTCATCCGCCTGGCCCGCCCGGTGCTCGGGGAGACGCTGCTCGTCACCGTCGTCGCCGCGCTGGCCTCGATCCCGGTCGCGGCGGCGTCCTACCGGTACCTCGAGCAGCCGCTGCTGCGCCGGCGCACGCTGCGGCTCGTCCCGGTGCCGGCAGCGGCCCGGGCCGCCGTGGTGCGCACCTCCGAGGCCCTGGCCCGCCGCGCCGCCTGACGCCTGCGGGCGCCTAGCCGCCGATCGCGTCGAGCGCCGCGACGTCGTCGGCGGACAGCTCGAGCGCAGCTGCGGCGACGTTCTCCTCGAGGTGCGCCACCGAGCTGGTGCCCGGGATCGGGAGCGTGGTCGCGGCGTGCTGCAGCAGCCAGGCGAGCGCGACCTGGGTGCGCGTCGCGCCGAGCCGGTCGGCCACCGCGCCGACCGCGTCGGCCTCCACGACGCCCGCGCCCGAGCGCACGGGCGAGGCGCCCAGCGGGAAGAACGGCAGGTAGGCGATGCCCTCGGCGGCGCAGCGCTGCACGAGCGCCTCGTCCGAGCGGTCGAGCACGCTGTAGGCGTTCGAGACGGTGACGACCGGCGTCGCGGCGAGCGCGACGTCGAGCTGCTCCGCCGAGACGTTCGACAGGCCGACGTGCTCGATCTTGCCCTCGTCGCGCAGCTCGACCAGCGTGCCGAGCGCCTGCTCGAAGGGCACGTCGGCGCCCGGCATCCAGCGCAGGTGCGCCACCGGGATGCTGTCGCGGCGCAGCTGCCGCAGGTCGTGCTCGCAGCCCTCGCGCAGCTCCTGCGGCGTGAGCGCGGCGTACCAGGACGCGTCGCTGCGCCGGGCGCCGCCGAGCTTCGTCACGAGCACGAGGTCGTCGCCGTACGGGTGCAGCGCCTCGGCCAGGATCTCGTTCGCGACGTCGGGCCCGTAGTACCAGGCGGTGTCGACGACGCGCACGCCGAGCTCGACCGCCCGGCGCAGCACCCGCACGGCCTCGGCGCGGTCGGCCGGCGGCCCGAAGATGTGCGGACCGGTCAGCCGCATCGTCCCGTAGCCCATGCGCGGGACGGTGCGGCCGGCCAGGGACAGGGTGCCTGCGGCGTCAGCGCTCATGCCGACGACGCTAGTCGGCTCAGGCAGCGACCGCGGACGCGGCGTCGACCGCAGCGGCGAGCTCGTCCAGGACCCGCTCGGCGTCGGCGTGCCCGACCTGGCAGGTGCCGGCGTTCCTGTGGCCGCCGCCGCCGTAGGACAGCATGAGCGCGCCGATGTCGACCGGCGAGGTGCGGTCCAGGATCGACTTGCCGACGGCGAGCACCGTGTTCCGCTGCTGCTTGCCCCAGAGCACGTGGGCGCTGATGCGGCACTGCGGGAACAGCGCGTAGACCATGAAGCGGTTGCCGGCGTGGATGACGTCCTCGTCCCGCAGGTCGACGACCACGAGGTCGCCGCGGACGGTGCACACGCGGCGCAGCTGCTCGACGAACAGCTCCGACTGCTCCCGGTAGAGGGCGACGCGCTCGGCGACGTCCGGCAGGGCCAGCAGGTCCTCGACGCGGCGGGCGTGCACGACCTCGTCGATGAGCGCCATCATGAGCGAGTAGTTGGAGATGCGGAAGTCGCGGAAGCGGCCGAGGCCGGTCCGGCTGTCCATGAGGAAGTTCAGCAGCGTCCAGCCCTGCGGGTCCAGGACGTCGTCGATGCCGTAGTCGGCCGAGTCGGCCTGGTCCACAGCGCGCATGAGCTCGGGCGACAGGTCGGGGAAGCGCTCGGCGCCGCCGAAGTGGTCGAAGACGACCCGGGCCGCGGACGGCGCCGTCGGGTCGATGACGTAGTTGTCCGCGGTGCCGTTGCGCAGCGCCTCGCTCGAGTGGTGGTCGAACACGAGGTGCGCGGCGGCCGCGTACGGCAGGTTGGTGAGGATGTCCCGGTCGGTCACCTCGACGGCGCCGTCCTGCACGTCCTTGGGGTGCACGAAGACGATCTCGTCGATGAGCCCGACCTTCTTCAGCAGGACGGCGCAGACCAGTCCGTCGAAGTCGCTGCGCGTCACGAGCCGGTAGGAACTGGTCACGTCTCTCCTCGGGTCCGCAGGCGCTCACCTGCTCCCAAGGGGTCGGCCGGATCCGCGCCGGCTCGCTCGCCCGAACGGGTGACCGACCTCCTGCGGCGGTACGGTCGCCGATCACCGGGGGGAGACCGACGTGGACACCGAGCAGCCCGAACCGAGGGTGACCTACCTGGTCATCGACGGGGAGAACCTGGACGCCACGCTGGGCGTCAGCGTGCTGGGGCACCGCCCCGCGTCGGACGAGCGCCCCCGCTGGGAGCGGGTGCTGGCCTTCACCCAGTCGACCTGGGGGCAGCCGGTCAAGGCCCTGTTCTTCCTGAACGCGACGTCGGGCCACCTGCCGATGCCCTTCGTGCAGGCCCTGCTCGCGATGGGCCTGCGCCCGGTCCCGCTGTCCGGTCCGCCGGGCATGAAGGTCGTCGACGTCGGCATCCAGCGCATGCTCGAGGCGATCGCCGGGCGCGAGGCCGACGTCGTGCTCGGCAGCCACGACGGCGACTTCCTGCCGCAGGTGACGGCCCTGCTCGGCGGCGGCCGCCGGGTCGCCCTGCTGGGCTTCTGCGAGTTCGTGAACAGCGGCTACGCCGAGCTCGCCGAGGACGGGTTGCAGGTCTTCGACCTCGAGCAGGACGCCCAGGCGTTCAACAAGCTGCTGCCGCGGGTCCGCATCCTCGACATCGAGGCGTTCGACCCGGCGCTGTTCCTGTAGCCGGCGGCTACTGGTAGGAGACGAACACCGGCGTCGGCTGCACGTCGAGGGTCTGCCGCGGCGTGAGCATCGGCATGTCCTCGTCGTAGAAGTTCTTCCAGCCCCAGCGCATCTGCGGCGGCGCGCCGGGCCGCAGCACGTTCCAGGTCTCGAGCTTGGTCGACGGCGAGCCGTGGCCGTCCATCTGCGTGACGACCGACAGCTCGGGCCGCATCACGTCGATGCGGTCGCGGTCCTCGAGCATGAACGTCTTGAACTGGTGCAGCAGCAGCATCTTCTGCGGCAGCTCCCGGTCGCGGGTCAGGTCGGCGAGCCAGGTCACGACCGCGTTCACCTCGTCGGCGCCGACCCGTCCGATCTGCCGCATGTGCCGCTCGCCCGGCTTCAGCCGCCACTCGGCGTCGAGCGCGAGGCCGACGTGCGGCAGCGCGAGCAGCTCCTCGTACTGCTTGGCCTGGGTGAGGAAGTCGTCGTAGCCGGGCTGCAGGTCGAGCACGACGTAGACGCCCGCGCGGCCGGCGGCCTCGACGAGCGGGCGCACGTGCTCGAGCTCGGACTCGTCGGAGTAGTCGCCGTCGCCGAGCGCGGACGACGCGACGCTCGTGATGATCTCGAAGGTGGGGACGACCGGGACGCGACTGCCGGCCGCGGTGTACTCGGCCGCGACCTGCTTCGCGCGGGCCACGGTGGCCTCGACCCCCTGCTCGCCGAGCACGCCGAGGGCGTCCGAGCCGGGGTGGCCGTAGAGCGCCACGTAGAGCTTGCCCGGCAGGATGAGCTGGCCGCCGCCGGGCAGCTCGACGCCGGTCTGCGCGACCGCGACGGTGCGCTGCACCTGCTCGGTCGCGCCGAAGCCGTCGCCGAGCGCGAGGACCGCTGCGGGCGTGCGCCCCAGCGCCTGCACGACGTCGCTGCTCGCGCGGGGGTCGGCGTCGGCCAGGACGTGCACCTCGGCGCCGGCCGCCCGGGCGGTGGCGACGGCCGCGAGGCCGTCCGCGAGGCGCGCGGGGGCGAGCACCACCAGGCCGCTGCGCCGGACGGGGTCGCCGAGCTCGGGCAGCTCGGCCGCGTCGTCACCGGCCCCGTCGTCCCC
>CAXTFU010000258.1:0-6727 GCA_964243385.1 uncultured bacterium
GGTGCACCCCTGCGACGTCGGCGCGTCCGGGCCGGGCCTGAAGGGCAGCGGGCGGCCGCGGCGTCCGGGCGCGCGGGCGGCCGCGGCCGGGCGGTGCGGTGCGGTGCGGCATGCTGCAGGTCGTCCGCAGGCGCCCTGCCTGCCCGCCCGTCCGCGCCCGTGCGCGGGCGCGACCGCGAGGGAGCAGCCCGTGACCCGCCGGCTGCTGACGATCGTCGACGTCGCCGAGCAGCGGCTGTGCACCGGCTGCGGCACGTGCGCGCACCTCGCCCCGGACGTCCTGCGGATGGTCGACGACGTCGAGCAGGGCCGCCGCCCGGTGCTGCAGCCCGGTGCTGAAGCCTCGGCCACCGCTGCGCTCGTCGGCTGCTGCCCCGGCGCCGGGCTCACCGCACCCGCTCCGCTGCCGGCGGCGTCGTCCGAGCTGGCCGCCGGGTGGGGCAACGTGCTGGAGCTCTGGGAGGGGTACGCCGGCGACCCGGCCGTGCGCTTCGCCGGCAGCAGCGGGGGCGCGGCCACCGCGCTCGCCGTCCACGCGCTCGACACGGGCAGCGCGGGCGTGCTGCACACCGCGGCCCGCACCGACGTGCCGTACCTGAGCACCACGGTGCTGAGCCGCACGGCCGACGAGGTCGTCGCGCAGGCGGGCTCGCGCTACGCGCCGGCGAGCCCGTGCGAGCGGCTCGACCTGGTCGAGCAGGCCGACGGGCCGTGCGTGGTCATCGGCAAGCCCTGCGACCTCGCCGGGCTCGCCCTGGCCCGGCGCACCCGGCCGGCGCTCGACGCGAAGGTCGGCCTCACCATCGCGGTCTTCTGCGCCGGGACGCCGTCCACGCGCGGCACGCTCGAGCTGCTGGCCGCCATGGGCGTCGACCCCGACGACGTCGAGGGCCTGCGCTACCGCGGCAACGGCTGGCCGGGCCGGGCGGTCGCCACCACCCGCCCCGGGAGCGAGCCGGCGTCCGCCTCGTTGGACTACGACGGCTCGTGGAACCGGGTGCTGCAGCAGCACCGGCAGTGGCGCTGCCACCTGTGCCCGGACCACACCGGCGAGTACGCCGACGTCGCGGTCGGCGACGCCTGGCACCGGCCGGCCGACCCGGGCGACCCCGGCCGCTCGCTGGTCGTGGCCCGGACGCCGCGGGGCGTCGCCGCCGTGCGCGCGGCGGTCGCCGCAGGCGCCCTCGTGCTCGTGCCGGCGCCCGCGTCGGCCCTGCCCGACGCGCAGCCCAACCTGCTGCGCACGCGCGGCGCGGTCGGCGCGCGGGTCGCGACGCTGCGGCTGCTCGGGGTGGCGGCGCCGCGGCTGCACGGCTTCGTGCTGTGGCGCTGGTGGAGCGCCCTGCCCTGGCGGGACAAGGTCCGGTCGACCGTCGGGACGGCGCGGCGGGTGCGCGCGCGCGGGCTGCGCCGGCGCCGGCCGGTGCAGCCGAGCGCGACCCCGTGAGCGGCCCGCACCTGAGCCTGTTCGGTGCGCCCGGGACGAACCTCAACCTGGGGCTGGACGCCCTCATGCGCGGCACGGTCGCGGCCGTCGTGCACGAGCTCCCGGGCGCCCGGTTCACCGTGTTCGACCACCACCTCGGTGTGCGACCCGCCCGCGTCCCGGTCGGCGGGACGACCGTCGGCGTGTCGCACGTCGGGGCGCGGCGCTCGCGGCGGGTGACCCGGCCCGAGTCCTACGCGGCCATGCGCGCGTCGCTGCTCGTGGGCGGGCGCCGCAACGCCGGGGCCCGCGCGGTGCTCGACAGCGCCGCGGTGCTCGACGTCAGCGGGGGCGACAGCTTCAGCGACCTCTACGGCCGGCACCGGTTCCGGACGGTGTGCGCGCCCAAGCAGCTGGCCCTGTCGGCGCGCCGGCCGCTGGTGCTGCTGCCGCAGACGTACGGCCCGTTCGCCGGGCGGCGCACCGCCGGCCGGGCGCGCGCGCTGGTCCTCGGGGCGGCGCAGGCGTGGGCCCGCGACGAGGACAGCTTCGCGGCGCTGCGCGAGCTGCTCGGGACCGCCTTCGACCCCGCCCGGCACCACCTCGGCGTCGACCTCGCCGTCCTGCTCGAGCCGGCCGGCGCGCTCCCGGCGCAGGCCCGGGCCCTGCTCGACGACGGTCCGCCCCCGGTCGGCGTCAACGTCAGCGGGCTGCTCTGGCACGACGCGACGCCGTTCGGGCTGCGCGCCGACTACCGGGACGCCGTGCAGGCGCTGGTGGCCGCGCTGGTGCGTCGCGGCGAGCGGGTCCTGCTCGTGCCGCACGTGCTGGGCGACGGCGCCGAGTCCGACGTCCGCGCGGCCGCCGCGCTGCGCTTCCTCCTGCCGGACGACGTGCAGCCGCACGTCGCCGCCGTGACGCAGCTGGCCGACGCCGCGCAGGCCAAGGCCGTCATCGCCGCGTGCAGCTGGCTCGTCGGCGCGCGGATGCACGCCACCATCGCGGCCCTGTCGTCGGGGGTGCCGTGCGCGGCGATCGCCTACAGCGGCAAGTTCCGCGGGGTGTTCGCGACGCTCGGCGTGGCCGACGCCGTGCTCGACGCGCGCGCGCTCGACACCGGCGAGCTGGTCGACGCCGTGCTCGAGGCGTTCGACCGGCGCGCCGACGCCCGCGCCCGGCTGCTGCGGGCCTGGCCGGGCGTCCGGGCGCGGGCGCACGAGCAGATGGCCACCGTGCTGCTCGCCGCCCGCTGAGGCGGGCTCAGCAGCGCCGCAGCAGCGCCGCGAGCGCGGCGGCCGTGTGCGCGCTGCTGCCCGACCGCTCGACGGCCGCGCGCCCGGCCCGCCCGAGCTCCGCCGCCCCGGCCGGGTCGTCCAGGACGTCGAGCAGCGTCCGGGCGAGCGCGGCCGGGTCGCCCGGCGGCACCAGCCGCCCGCCGTCGCCGACGTAGTCCTCGACCCCGGCCGTGCGCGTCATCACGAGCGGGCGCGCACACGCCTGGGCCTCCAGCGCCACGGTCATCCCCGAGACGTGCAGGTTCGGCGCGGTCGTGACGACGACGGCCGCCGCCCGCGCGTAGCGCCCGCGCAGCTGCGGGTGCGGCAGCTGGCCGCGCACGACGACCCCGTCCGGCACCCGCGGCGGCGGCATGCGGCTCGCGATCTCGAGGCGCACCGACGGGCGGCGGGCGCGCAGCGCGGCGAAGGCGGTCAGCAGCGTGTCCCAGTCGCGCGACCGGTCGTTGCCGACCGCGAGCAGCAGGTCCGGGTCGACCCCCCCGGGCGGGGCGGGCGCCCAGAAGTCGGCGTCGACGCCGAACGGGAGCCGGGCGAGCCGGCCGGCGGGGACCCCGGCCGCCTGCAGGACCGCCCGCTGCGGCTCGGCGAGCACCCAGACGAGCGCGCACCGGCGCAGCGCCGACACGGCCGCCCGCGCGCCGGGCCGGGCCGGGCCGGCGGCGAGCTCCTCGGTGAGCCAGATGACGCCGGTGGCGACCGCGGTCCGCCGCCCGTCGAGCAGGGCCCGCGGGGCGCCGCGGCGCTCGTCCCAGGACAGCGCCACGTCGGTGCCGGGCGGGGGCCGGCGGGTGGCCGCCTCGGTCCACAGGTAGCCGCCTCCGGCCCAGCGCACGCCCCTCAGGACCCCGTCGCGCAGCGGCGACGTCGGGTCGTGGCGGGCCGTCGCACGCACCCCGTGCGCGCCCAGCCGGTCCAGCCCGTACGGCATGCGGTCCGCGACCTGCCCGCAGGCGTGGCGCAGCGGCCAGCGGCGCACGTCCAGCGACGGCTGCAGCTCGACCCACGCCCGCATCCGGTCCTCCCCCCTGTCCGGGACGGCCCGCACCGCGCGGGTCCTGCGAGCCGACAGGCTCCCGCACGTCGGAGCGGGCGAGGACGGCGGGACGACCGCCCTGGCACGATGACGCCGGCGTCCCCGGAGTCCGGGGACGGGGTCCGCGGACCCGCACAGGAGGAGGCGCATGTACGAGCACCCGCCCCGCGTCCGGTCGCGCAGCGCCGCGTCGCGCGTCGTGCACGGCGTCCTCGGCGACCGGACGATCCGCCTGCTGCGGCTCGACCTGGCCCGGGCGCAGGCCCGGGCGCGGGGGGCGCTGCGCGGGGACGCCCGGCGCGACCTGGTGCCGGCGCACCCGCGAGTGCACGTCGGGTGCGGGCGCAACCGCTCCCGCCGCGTCGAGGGCTGGCTGAACGTCGACGTCGCCGGCAGCGACTTCGACCTCGACCTCGCGATCGGGCGACTGCCGTGGCGGGACGCGTCCGTCGACGCCTTCGTCGCCCAGCACGTCATCGAGCACCTCGAGCTGGACGCCGAGCTCGTGCCGCTGCTCGTCGAGATGCGCCGCGTCCTGCGGCCGGACGGCGAGGTGTGGCTCAGCTGCCCCGACCTCGCGACGGCCTGCCGCAGCTACGCCGACGGCAGCCTCGACCTCCTGGTCGACGACCGCCGGCGGCGCAACCCCGGCTGGCGCTTCGAGGGGGTCCCCGCGTCGCAGTTCGTGAACGACCTGTTCACCCAGCAGGGCGAGCACGTGAACCTGTTCGACGAGGAGCTGCTGACCTGGGCGCTGCACCGGGCCGGCTTCGCCACCGTCGAGCGCGTCCGCGAGCAGGACCTGCTCGACCGCTTCCCCGGCTTCCCGAGCCGCTCCGACGACCTGCAGTCGCTGCACGTGCGGGCGTCCGGCCGCCGCAGAGCGGGTGCATGACGCCGCTCGCGCGCAGGCTGGTCGCGACCGGCGGCGTCCTCGTCCTGGCCGCTGTCGGGACGGCGGCGGTGCTGGCCCGCACCGGCGCCCCGTCCGCGTCGCCGCGCACGTCGGGGCCCCTGGTCGTCACCACGGCGGGCACGGTCGTCGAGGGGGTGACCGTCGACGGCGGCATCACGGTCGAGGCCGACGACGTCGTCGTGCGCGACAGCAGGGTCGTGCACGGCGGGATCCACAGCATCCGCATCGGCGCGGGCGTGACCGGCACCCGCATCGAGGACACCACGGTCGTGTGCGGCAGCGCCCGCGGCAACGGCGTCGTGTTCGGCGGCTACACCGCGCTGCGCGTGACGGTGACCGGGTGCCGCAACGCCTTCCTCGCGACGTCCGGCGGGCGCACGCAGGTCGTCGACAGCACCGCCGACGGCGAGCCGGTGTCGATGGACACGACCGCCGGCGGCGCCCCGGCGGACGGGGACGACGCGCAGGCGCTGCCGGCGTCCGCCCCGCCGGCGCCGCTCGCGGGCCTGCGCTACGGCCACCGCGTCCCCGTCCGCGAGACGATCACCGCGGACGAGGCGAAGGAGCGGCTGGCGGAGGACCCCGTGCTCGAGCGCGTCCGCGTCGTCGGCCGGCTGCGGCTGTCCGGCGCCGAGGGCCGCGGCTGGACGATCCGCGACAGCGTGCTGGAGGGCGGCCGCCCGTACCTCGTCGAGGCGTACACCGGCGACGAGCCGTTCGAGGGGACGCCGGACGAGCGCCCGCGCCTCGAGCACGTCACCCTCGTCGGCGCGGGCGTGCGCGACCCGGACGGCCCCGGGACCAGCGCGTGCTTCTACGGCAGCGACACGGTGCTCGTCGCGGTGCACGCCTACGGCTGCGTCGACCTGCTCAAGCCCTACGACAGGGTGCTCGTCGAGGGGTCCTGGGCGCACGGGCTGCACAAGCCGGACGGCGCGCACGCCGACGTCGTGCAGCTGCGCGAGGGCACCGGCACCGTGCTGCGCGGCAACCGCTTCGACGCCGGGGTCGGCTACGGCCCGGACACCGGCTCGGAGGGCAACGCCGTGCTGCAGACCGGGTCGCTCACCGGGCCGCTGCGCCGGGTGTCGTTCGTCGACAACGTCGTCGACGGCGGGCTCTGGACGCTGCGCGTCGGTGACGCCGCCGAGACCGGGCCGGGCGTCGACCTGCTGCTGCGCGGCAACCGGCACGGGACGCGCTTCCGGTACGGCCCGGTCACCGGCGCGACCGGCGCACCGGCCTCGGCCGGCGGGGTCCGCTACGACGGCTCGAACGTCTGGGCCGCGAGCGGCCGGCCCGTGACGAGCACGCCCCCGCCGTGAGCGGGCCGGCTCCCCGGGAGGACCGGCCGCTGGTGTCCGTGGTGGTCCCCGTCCGCGACGACGCGCGGCTCGCCGGCTGCCTGGCGTGCCTCGCGGCGCAGGCCTGGCCGGCCGGGCTGCTCGAGGTCGTCGTGGTCGACGACGGCTCCGCGCACGACCCCGCGGACGCGGTCGCCGCCCTCCCCCGCGCCCGGCTCGTCCGCTCGGACGGCCGCGGCTCCTACGCCGCGCGCAACGCGGGCGTGCGCGCCGCGCGCGGGCAGGTGCTCGCCTTCACCGACGCCGACTGCCTGCCCGAGCCCGCCTGGGTGGAGCAGGCCGTGCGGGCCCTCGCCGCCGGCAGCGACGTCGTCGCCGGGCACGTCGAGGTGTTCGCCGCCTCCCCGCGGTGGCCGCGCCCGGTCGAGGCGTACGAGGTGGTGCGGGGCTTCCCGCAGCAGGAGTACGCGCGGCGGGGCTGCGCCGCCACCGCCAACCTCGTGACCACCCGGGCGCAGTTCGACCGGACGGGGCCGTTCGCCGCCGACCTGCGCTCCGGCGGCGACGTCGAGTGGACGCGGCGCGCGACCGGCGCGGGCGCGGTCCTGACCTACGTCGCCGCGGCGCGCGTGCGGCACCCGGCCCGCCGGACGGTGCGCGAGCTGCACGCCAAGTCGCTGCGGGTGCAGCGCGGCGCCCGCGACGCCGCCCGCCGCTCGGGCGCCGTCCCGCCGCCGCGGTGGCCGGGGC
>CAXTFU010000259.1:0-6725 GCA_964243385.1 uncultured bacterium
CCACTCGGGCGTGCCGTAGGCCGTGCCCATCGCGCGCAGCAGCGGCGCCGACTGCGGGACGAAGGCGTCGACGGCGCGCAGCAGCGTCTGCGCCCGCCAGACGAACATGCCCGAGTTCCACAGGTAGCGCGACGGCCCGGCGGCCAGGAAGTCGGACGCGACCGACAGCGTGGGCTTCTCCCGGAACGTCGTGACGACGTGCGCCGACTCGCCGAGCGCGTCGCCGAGCTCGAGGTAGCCGAAGCCGGTCGCGGCGGAGTCGGGGACGACGCCGAAGGTGACGAGCGCGTCGTCGCGCTCCTCGGCCAGCGCGAACGCCTGGGCGAGGGTCTGCGCGAACAGCTCGACCGGCTCGATGAGGTGGTCGGCGGTGAGCACCGCGACGACCGCGTCCGGGTCGCTCTCGGCGATGACGGCGCAGCCGAGGGCCACCGCCGCGAGGGTGTCGCGGCCGGACGGCTCGACGACGAGCCGGTCGGGGCGCAGGCCCTCGACGGACGACACCGCCTCGCGCAGCTGCTCCCCCGCGCCGAGCCAGACCCGCTCGGGCGGCACGACGGACGTCGCCCGCTCGACCGCGATGTCGAGCAGCGACCGGCCGGCGAGCAGCGGGACGAGCTGCTTGGGCAGTCCCGCGGTCGAGAACGGCCAGAGCCGGGTGCCGGAGCCGCCGGCCAGGATGAGCGCGTGCCTCACGGGCGGTCCTCCGAGGACGGGGTGTCGAGCAGGACGTCTGCCGAGCGGGTCGGGGCGGCGCCCTCGCCGACCGAGCGGACCCGGGCGGCGAGCAGGTAGCGCAGCAGCAGCCCAGCGCCGAGGAGCAGCCGGACGGGGGCCCAGGCCGGGCCGGCGTACTGCCGCGACAGGTAGCGGTGGAGTGCGCGGTGGTGCTCGCGCAGCATCGGCCCGGCGACCCGCGAGGTCGCGTGCCCACCCTGGTGGGTGATCACCGCGGTCGGCACGTAGACGTTCGTCCAGCCGGCCTCGCCCAGCCGGCGGCACAGGTCCATGTCCTCGCAGTACATGAAGTACGACGGGTCGAAGCCGCCGACCGCCTCGAACGCCTCCCGGCGCAGCAGCATGCAGGAGCCGGACAGCCAGCCCGTCGCGCCCTCGACCGGGGTGCCGACCTCGGCGCGGTAGGAGCGCGTCCAGGGGTTGGCCGGCCACCACCACCCGAACAGCGCGTGCCCGATGCCGCGGCCGAGCGACGGGAAGGCGCGGGCGGACGGGTAGAGCTGCGCGTCGGGCGTCCGGATCGCCGGGCCGAGGCAGCCGGCACCGCGCCAGCGGCGTCCGGCCTCGAGCAGCTCGTCGAGCGCGCCGGGCGCCCACACGACGTCGGGGTTCGCGACGACGAGCCACTCGCCCGCGAAGCCGGACGCGCCGAGGTTCGCCGCCCGGCCGTAGCCGAGGTTGCCGCCGGTGCGCAGCAGCCGGACGCCCGGGCCCTGCGCCGCCTCGGGCGCGCCGTCGGTGCTGCCGTTGTCGGCGAGCACCACCTCGTACGGGCTCGTCGTCGCCTCGCGCAGCGACGACAGGAACGCGGGCAGCGACGTGCCCGGCGACCAGGTCACGACGACGACGCGGAGGGGCGCTCCGCTCACGTCTCGAGCGCGCGCGTGAAGGCGGCCATGTGCGCCTCCGCGCTCGCCGCCCAGGTGAACTCGAGCGACCGCTCGTGCCCGGCGGCGCCGAGCTGCGCGCGGCGGTCGGGGTCGTCGAGCAGCGCGCCGAGGTTCGTGGCGATCGCGTCGGGGTCGGGCTCGGTGTAGGCGACGGCGTCACCCCCGACCTCGGGCAGCGACAGCCGGTTCGTCGTCAGCACCGCCGCGCCGCAGGCCATCGCCTCGAGCACCGGCAGGCCGAAGCCCTCGCCGTGGCTCGGGTACGCGACGAGCAGCGAGCCGCCGAGGAAGCCGGGCAGGTCGGTGAAGCGCAGGTAGCCGGGGCGCAGCACCCGCAGGTGCGAGGGGACCTCCGCCATCGTCGCGTCGATCGTGTCGTCCCAGCCCGAGCCGCCGGCCAGCACGAGCGCCGGGGGGCGCTCGCGGCCCTCGCACGCCATGACCCAGCCGCGGATCAGCCCCGGGACGTTCTTGCGCGGCTCGAGCATGCCCAGGAAGGCGATGTAGGGCTGGCCGGCGAGCCCGAGGCGGGACTGCACCCGCTGCTGCTCGGCCTCGGTCGGGACGTGGAACGTGCGCTGGTCGACGCCGTGGTAGGCGACCTCGACCGCCGTCGCATCGGCCGAGAGCACCCGGACGAGCTCGTCGCGGGTCGCCTTGCTCGGCGTCACGACGCGCGCCGCCCGGCGCAGGGCGGTGCGCGTCGCGGAGCGGAAGAACGTGCCCTTGACCGCGCTGTGCATGTCGGGCTCGGTGAAGAACGTGACGTCGTGGACGGTGACGACGACGGGCAGCCCGGCGCGCAGCGGCATCGTGTAGTGCGGCGAGTGCAGGACCTGCGCGCCGACCTGCGAGGCGACGAGCGGCAGGCCGGTCTGCTCCCACGCCAGGCGCGCCGGGCGGTGCGCGATCGCCGCGGGTCCGGCCACGACCTCGGCCGAGCCGGCCATCCGCCCGTAGCGCTCGGCGTCGGCGCGCTGGCAGACGATCGCCAGGTCGGCGCCGCCCGCCGCGAGGGCGGCGATGAGGCCGTCGACGTAGCGCCCGACCCCGCCGCGGTCGGCGGGGACGGCGGTGGCGTCGACCAGCACGCGCGGGCCGCTCGAGTGCTCGCCGGGCACGCGGCGCTCCTTCGCTCAGACCGGTCACGGGACGACCGGTGGTCCTGCCTGGCCCGAGCGTACGCCCGAGCCGCCGAAGTCCCCGCCCGCAGCGCCGCAGCCCGTTACGGTCTGCTCGGGCCGCCCCCTCCGGCCGCCGCCCGGTCCCCGCACCGGGGCGCACCCGCACCGCCAAGGACTCCCGTGATCACGCTCCCGCGCGCCCTCGCGCTGCTGCTCGCCCTCCTGCTCCCGCTCAGCGGCCTGGCGGCGCCGGCCACAGCCGCCCCCCGGACAGCCCCCGCCCCCGCCCTCAGCGACGCCGGCGCCCTGCAGGGGCGGACGGTCCTGCTCCCGCTCGACGGCAGCGCCGGTGCGGTCACCCCGAGCCGGGCCCGGGCCGCGCTGCGGGCGGCCGACGCGCCGACCGACGTGACGCCGGACGCGGCCTGGTGCTGGTTCGGCGACCCGCGTGCCGTCCGGCACCGCGGCGCGCAGGACCGCACCTTCCTCGGCTGGCTCACCCGCACCGGTGAGGTGCAGGTCGGGCAGTACGACCACCGCACGGGGCAGTTCACGACCGCGACGCTCATGAGCGGCTTCCCGGTCGACGACCACGAGAACCCGTCGCTGGTCGTGCGCCCGGACGGCCGGCTGATGGTGTTCTGGTCCGGCCACGTCGGCCCGGTCATGCACTACCGCGTCTCGAGCGCGCCCGAGAGCATCGACGCCTGGGACCCGGTCGAGGACCTGCCCGTGCAGCTGCCCGGGATGGTGGGCTACACCTATCCCAACCCGGTCTTCGCACCGGGCGAGGGCGACCGGCTCTACCTGTTCTGGCGCGCCGGCTCGCAGCCGGCCGTCTCGTGGTCGGACGACCTGGGCGGCACCTGGTCGCCGGCCCGGCAGCTCGTCGCCCGGGCCGGCGGCCGCCCGTACGTCAAGGTCGCGCTCGCCCCGAACGGCACGATCGGGCTGGCGTTCACGGACGCCCACCCGCGCGAGACCGCCGTGAACGACGTGCACTACGCCGCCCTGCGCGGTGGTGCCCTGCACCGCTCCGACGGCACGCTCGTCGCGCGGCTCGCGGACGGGCCGCGTCCGCCGGACGCCTTCGAGACCGTGCACGCGCAGAGCGCCTGGGCCGGCCAGCGGGCCTGGGTGCACGACCTGGCCTTCGACAGCAGGAGCTCGCCCGTCGTCGTGCTCGCGGCGTTTCCCTCGGCGAGCGACCACCGCTACCGCTACGCCCGACGCACCGCGTCCGGCTGGCAGGTCACCGAGATGGTGGCGGCCGGGCCGGCGTTCGAGACGAGCGGCCTGGAGGTGCACTACTCCGGCGGCATCACGCTCGACCACGAGGACCCGTCCGTCGCCTACCTCTCGCGGCGGGTCGGCGCGACGTGGGAGGTCGAGCGCTGGCGCACCGCCGACGGCGGCACGTCCTGGACGGTGACGCCGCTGACCTCGGGCTCGACCGAGCCGAACGTCCGGCCGGTGTCGCCCCGCGGGTCGGCCGGTGGCGCGCTCGACGTGGTGTGGATGGCCGGCGGCTACGCGCACTACACGTCCTTCTCGACCGGCATCGACGGCGCCGCCACCACCGCCGACCGCCGGCCGGCGCCCCGGCTGACCGGCGCCGCCGCGTCGGCCCGGGTCGCGCACGGCGCCCCGCTCGCGGTGCGGGCCACGCTCGCCGGGGCGGCCGGCTCGGCGCTGTCGGCCCGCGCGCTGCAGCTCTGGCACGCGCCGGAGCAGTCGCCCTCGGTGCTCGTCGGCACGGCGACCACCGACCGGACCGGAGCGGCGTCGTTCCGGGTCCCCGGCCGGACGACCGGCGCCTACGAGGTGCGCTTCACCGGCGACAGCCGCTCCGCGCCGGCCAGCTCGGTCCGCCTGCCCGTGCAGGTGGTGCCGGCGTCGACCGCGGTCACGGTCACGACGTCGGACGACGAGGTCGCCCCCGGCGCCCCGGTGCGGGTGACCGCCCGGCTGGCCCGCACCGACGACGGGCGGACCGTCGGCGGCCAGCCGCTCGTGCTGCAGCAGCGGCTGCCCGGCGAGGCGGTCGGCACGGCCGTCGGCACCGTGCGCACCGACCGCACCGGCACCGCCGCGTGGGACGTCGTCCCGGGCGCGCCCGACACCCGCTACAGCGTGCGGGCGGAGCCCTCGACGGGCTACCGCGCCGCGGTCAGCGCGGTCGCCACCGTGCGCGTCCGCGTGCCGACCACGCTGCCGCTGCAGGTCGGCGTGACTCCCGGGCAGCCCGTCGTCGAGCTGCGGACGGTGCTGCGCAGCGCCGGCGGACCGCTCGCCGGGCGCCTGGTCACGGTCGAGGCGCGGTGGGCGACGACCGACCGCTGGACCCGCATCGCCGCACCGCGCACCGGGCCGGACGGCGCGGCGCTGGTGCGCCACCGGCCCACGGCGCCGACCCTGTACCGCGTCTCGTTCGCCGGCGACGCCGAGCTCGCCGCCGCGCAGACCACGAGCACCGTCGCCCGGGGGCCCCGCCGTGCGCGCTGACCGGCCCCGCCCGACGACCGCGACCCGCCGGACCGCGGCCTGCCTGACCGCGGCCCTCGCCCTGCTGGCGGCGCTGGGCGCCCCCGCCGCGACGGCCACCGCGGCACCCGCCCCGACGTCGGCCCCGGCGACCGGCCCGCTGACCCGCTCGGAGGTCGCCGCCGGCCTCGCCCACGGCCTGGGCCACCTGTCGGCCTCCGTCCGCGGGCAGGCAAGGGACACCTTCCCCGACCGCACCGACCCGTCCGGGCGCTGGCAGAGCACCCGGGCCGGCGCCTGGACGAGCGGCTACTACCCCGGCCTGCTCTGGGGGGCCTACCAGGCCACGGGCGACCCCGGCTGGCTGCGCCGCGCCCGCGCGCAGCAGCCGGCGCTCGAGCCGATGAAGGACCTGCGCTCGACGCACGACCTCGGCCTCATGCTGTTCACCGCCTTCGGCGCCGACCTTCGGCTCACCGGCGACCCGGCGGCGCGCCGTGTGCTGCTGCACGCCGCCCAGACCCTCGCCGCCCGGTACGACCCCGAGGTCGGCGCGCTGAAGTCCTACGACGTCCCGTCCGACCCGGCCGCGTTCCCGGTGATCGTCGACAACCTGGCCAACCTCGACCTGCTGCTCTGGGCAGCCGGTGCCGGCGGCGGGGACCGGCTGCGGGCGATCGCCCTGCAGCACGCGCTGACGAGCGCCCGCGACCACGTCGACCCGGACGGCGCCACCTGGCAGAACGTCCGCTACGACCCCGCCACCGGCGCGGTGCTGCGGCGCACCGACCGCGACTGGGCCCGCGGCCAGGCGTGGGCCGTCACGGGCTTCACCGAGGCGTACGCCCGCACGCGCGACCCGCGGCTGCTCGCGACGGCGCGGCTGGTGAGCGACCACCTGCTCGACCGCCTGCCGGCCGACGGCGTGCCGACCTTCCACCTCGACACCCCGTCCGAGCCGCGCGACAGCTCGGCGGCGGCCGTGGCGGCGAACGGCCTGCTGCGCCTGGCCCTCGTCGACCCGGACGCCGCGTCGCGCGTCCGCTGGCGCGCCGGTGGCGAGCGGATGCTGCGCGCCCTCGTCGGACCGGGCTACGCCGGCGACGTCGGCACGAGCGAGGCGGCCGTCCTGCACGGCACCTACGCGCTGCTGCCCGGTGCGGTCGACCTCGGCCTGGTCTGGGGCGACCACTCCCGGCAGGCGGCCCTGCTCGCCACGCGCCTGCTGCCCCCGCGCGGCCCGCGGCTGGCCGTGCGCTCGCCCTCCCGCGCGGTCACCGACGCCTCCCCCGCGACGGTGTGGCCGGCGCGGGCCGGCGCGCCGCTGGCGCTCGACCTCGGCTCGGCCCGGCCGGTCGGCGCGGTGTCGCTGCACTGGCGGGCGGCGCACGCCGTCCCGTTCGACGTCGAGGTCTCGACCGACGGGCGGCGCTGGACGCGGGCGTTCCGCGGGCTGAGCGCCGGCGAGGACCGGCCGGAGGCCTACGCG
>CAXTFU010000260.1:0-6721 GCA_964243385.1 uncultured bacterium
GGCCTCGGACCGGCTGCTCGCGTCCGCGCTCCCCGCGTCCGCGGCCCGCGGCCCGCGCCGACGCCGCGCGGCGTCGGCGAGGGCGCCGGCCTGCGCCCGGCGGGGGGTGTGCGTCCGCTTCCCGTCCGAGCGCGCCGGTGCGCCGTCGGGGTGAAGTGCAGGTGGACGCGGGGGTGTTTGGCTAGCCAGGCCCGCACGTTCGGGTGCTTGTGCGTGGCGTCGTTGTGGCAGACCACGTGCAGCTGCCGTGAGGGGTAGGTCCTGGCGACGGGTTCAAGGAAGTCCAGAAACTCGGCGTTGGTGTGCCGGTCGTAGCAGCGGTCGGTGACCTTGCCGTTGGCGACCTCGAGCCCCGCGAACAGACTGGTCGTGCCGTTGCGGTTGTCGTCGTGGGTCTGCTTTTCCGGCAGGCCGGGGCGCCGCGGCAGGATCGGTGCCGTCCAGCGCCTGGATCTGGGTCTTCTCGTCCACGAAAACTACGACCGCCTTGCCGGGCGGGTTGAGGTGAAGCGCGACGATGTCTCGGACCTTGGCGTCGAGCTCGGGGTCAGTGGAGAGTGTGACGTCTCCGACCGCCAGGGCTGCAGAGTCCACTTCCTCCATTCCTCGATGACCGTCGCGTGGGACAGCCCCAGCTCGGCTGCGAGCGGCCGGCTCGACCAGTGCGTCACCCCAAGCTCCGCCGGCGGCGCCTCCAACGTCGCCACCACGATCTGCGCCTCGTCCGTGACCAGAGGCCGGCTCGGCTCGGGGCGATCGTCCAGACCACCCAGGCCCTCGTCGCAGTAGCGGGTTGTGCCAGCTGATGACCGTCTGCTTGCTCGTGTCTGCCTGCATGGCGATCTCACCGGTCCGCACGCCGTCCGCGGCCAGCCGCACGATCCGGGCCCGCTGCGCCAACCCGGCCCGGATCGACGGTGACGGCAGCCATCCCTGCAAGACTTCACGGTCGCGCGCCGGCATCTTCACGACACCAGTCAGCGCGCTCACTGATGATCCGAGTAGACCGACCATGTTGCGGCTACATCGCTACCGCGACACGAGTGACAAGGGCGGGTCGGTGTAGGCGTTGATGACTTGGGTGCCGTTGTCGCGCCCGACGCCGGAGTCCTTGAACCCGGATGGGACCGTGCCCATGCTCATGTCGCCGTTGGTGTTGACCCACACGGTGCCGACGTCCAGACCGGCAGCGGTTCGCTGGGTGCGAGCGAAGTCGTTGGTCCGGGCCGAGGCCGACGACCCGTACTCGCTGTCGTTGCCCTGGGCGACGGCGTCCTCGACGTCGGTGAAGGTCATCGGCGCGGCGACCGGACCGAGGATCTCCTCGCGCACCACCCGCATGTCCAGGGTGACGCCCTCGAGCGGGGTCGGGCGCCTGACCAGGTCGCGCGGCGTCCGGTGGCCTCCTCCGGTGACGGTGGCGCCCTCGGTGCGGCGAGCTCGACGCAACCGGCGACTCGGTCGAAGTGCTGCTGGCGCACCAGGGGGCCCATCTGGGTGTCCGGGTAGAAGGGGTCGCCGGCCCGGTACTAGCCCATCGCCGCGACGAGGCGCTCGCGGAACTCGTGCTGGATCGGCTCTTGGACGAGGATGCGGGTGCCGGCGACGCAGCCCTCGCCATGGCGCAGGGCGAAGCCGGCGGCTGCTGTGGTCGCGGCTGCGTCCATGTCGGCGTCGTCGAAACGATGGTCGGCGACTTGTCGCCCAGCTCGCAGGTGACCCGCTTCATGTCGTGGGCCGCCACCTGCATGATGTGGCGCCCCACCCCGAGTGCCGGTGAAGGAGACCTTGTCCACCCCGGGTGGCTGATCAGGGCCTCCCCGGTGCCCGTGCCGTCGCAGGTCACGAGGTCGAAGACCCCGCGCGGCAGCTCCATGTCGCCGAGGAGCTGCGCGAAGCGCACCGCCGACAGCGACGACCACGCGGCGGGCTCGTTACGAAGGCGTTGCCGGTGGCCAGGGCTGCGGCAAGCCTCCACACCAGCTGCTGCATGGGTACGTTCCACGCGGTGATGCCGGCGACGACGCCGACCGGCTGGCGCAGCGTGTACTGAAACTTGCTCGACGCGCACGGGGCGCTTGCCGGTAGATCCTCGTCGTCAACCCCGCGTAGTGTCTGGTTCCACCGCGCCGGCGGCCGCTGGTACCTGACGAGCGGGCACGCCCGCCGCGACTGGTGCGCGCACCCGCGCTTCACCGTGCACGTCAAGCACGGCGTGCGCGCCGACCTCCCCGCGACCGCTGTCGCGGTCACCGACGAGGCCGCGCGCCGACCGGTCTCCGCCGGATCGTCGACGACGTCAACCAGCCGTCGAACCCTGGTCAGGTGCCGCAGCCGCAGCGGGTGCAGGACTGGGTGGCCGGCAGCCCGCTGATGGAGATCGTCTTCGACGGCCTCGGCCAAGACCGTCCTGTTGGTGCCGGTTGAGCGCGGAGGTGGGCCGCGGCTCGCCGGTGCAGCAGGCACCGCCGCGCCAGGTCCGTGACGCCGCGGCCACCCGGCGCCGCCTGTTCGACGCCGCAGCCGCCGATATCGCTGCCGACGGCATCGTCGGGGCCCGTTGACGGGATCGCCGCCGACGCGCGGAGCAACAAGGCGCAGCTGTACGCCTACTACGAGTCAAAGGAGGGCCTGTTCGAAGCCGTCCTCGCCGAGCAGGTAGTCGTCATCGTGCACGCGGGGCCTCTGGACGGCCGGGACCTGCCCTCTCACGCCCTCGGCCTGTACGACGCCTACCTCGCCCGCCCAGAGCTGGTGCGCCTGGCGACCTGGGCGCGCCTCGAGCGCCGGCCCACCGGCGACCTGTTCAGCGGGCAGCAGGAGGAGGAGGAGGAGGAGGAGGAGGAGTCGGCGAAGCTCACCGCCATCGCCCAGGCGCAGGGCGAGGGGCTGGCCGATCCGGCGATGTCACCGCTGGGCGCCTTCTCGCTGGCGGTGCGCTGTCGATGACCTGGAGCCCGGCCAGCGCACTTGTGGCGGCCGGCCCCCAGGACGCCGCCGAGGAGCACGCGCGGCGGCGCACCGCGCTGCTCGTCGCCGCGCGTGCGCGCCTTCACCCCCCTGACGCCCGCCGTCGAGCTGCCACAGGTCGCCCACACCCAGGGGTCCGCGGAGCCACCGGTCGACGCTGCACCTGAGGGTGGACCGCGAGCCGCGGTTGGCCGCTGGGCCGCGTGCTACTCGGCATCGGCTCGGAGGTCCGTGTCGCCGCCGCCCCTGACCGGGTCCCACCCTCGAAGCGCCGGACGCAACAGCTCGGCAACGAAGCCGCTTTCCGGCTGCGCGGGGAACGGCCGGGGGGGCGAGCCGTTCTCGACGCGAGCAGGTGCAGGCTGCGCACCCGGCCCGACAGCCGAGGGTGACAGGTCACGAGGACGGCCTTTATAATACGGTCCGTGCCTGACGGGAGGTCGGACCTCGGCGGGTTCCTCGCGACCCAGCGCGCCCGACGCAACCCGAGCGAGGCCGGCGTGCCCGACACGGGTTTCCGGCGGGTGCCAGGTCTGCGGCGCGAGGAGGTCGCGGTCCTCGCGGGGATCAGCTCCGACTACTACACGCGGCTGGAGCAGGGCCGGGAGCTGCACCCGTCCTCCCAGGTGGTCGAGGCTCTCGGCCGTGCGCTGGGCCTGGACCCGAGCGGGCAGGCCCACCTGCACCACCTCGCCGGGACCTCGCCCACGCGTCCCGGGCCGGCGACCCGCACGGTGAGCCCCGCGCTGCGCCAGCTGGTCGACCACTGGACGTCGGCACCGGCGCTGATCTACGACGACTCGCACGAGGTGCTCGCGGCCAACCGACTGGCGATGGCGCTGCATCCGGCGTTCGTCCCCGGCGAGAACGTCGCGGCATACGTCTTCCTCGACCCCGAAGCCCGCACCTTCTACGACGACTGGGAGGCGACGGCCGTCGCCATGGTGGCTGCCCTGCGCCTGGCGTGGGGCCGCGACAGCCACGACCCCCGCCTCCTGGCCCTGGTTGCGGCCCTGGACGAGGACAGTCCCGTCTTCCACCGGCTGTGGCACCAGCACGAGGTGCTGGACTGGGCCAAGGGCGTCAAGCGGCTGCACCACTCCCGGGTCGGGTTGCTCGACCTGACGTACCAAACGTTCGCGGTCGCCGGCAGTGAACGGCAACACATGATGGTACTGCAGGCCACGCCGGATAGCCCGACTGCTGACGCGCTGCGGCTGCTCGGCAGCCTTGCCGCCACCGACGATGCGTTGTCGGCGCGCGAGGCTCGGGCCGTCGGCGACTGACCGGACGGCCTGCGCCGCGGGTCACGACCGGGGGGCCGTGCACCTGGGAGTGACGCCCCCTGGAACACCGGCGGCAATGGCCGTTGACTCCTCGACGTAGCCCGACCAGGCGGGCGCCGACTCGAGGAGAACGTATGACCGGAACCACCGGGGCGCCGTCGGACATCCCGCAGCGGGTGCTGGTGACGGGAGCGGGCACCGGCATCGGGGCGCTGGCGTCGCTCTCACTGGCCGGCGCCGGCCATACCGTCTACGCGTCGATGCGCGAGCCCGCAGGCCGCAACGGCGACAAGGCGCAGCACCTGAAGGACCGGGCCAGCGGCGTCCCCGGGGCGCTGTCGGTGATCGAACTCGACGTGCAGTCCGAGGACTCGGCGAACAACGCCGTCTCGCAGGTCGTCTCCGAGGCCGGCGGCCTCGACGTCGTCGTGCACAACGCCGCGCACCTGCTGGTCGGACCGACCGAGGCGTTCACGCCCGAGGAGGTGCTGCACGCCTTCGACGTCAACGCGGTCGGGGCGCTGCGGGTGAACCGGGCGGTGCTGCCGGTGATGCGCCGCCAGGAGTCGGGGCTGCTGCTGTGGGTCGGCTCGGGCACCACCCGCGTGATCCCGCCTTTCCTCGGCCCCTACACCGCAGCGAAGGCCGCCTTCGACGCCTTCGCTGAGTCCGTGGCGTGGGACGTGGCCGTGTACGGCATCGAGACCGCCATCGTCATGCCGGGGGTGTTCACCCAGGGCACCGCGCACTTCGCCAACGCCGGGTTCCCCGCCGACCAGGCCCGCGTGGACGCCTACGACCGCATCGCACCCTCGATCGCCTCGATGGGCGCCGACACCGAGCGCCTGTTCGACGGCAAGCCCACCGCCGACCCGCAGATCGTCGCGGACGAGATCGTCAAAGTCATCGGCCTGCCGGCGGGCACCCGGCCGCGCCGCACGGTCGCCGACGGCTCCGACTTCGGCGCCGAGATCGTCAACGGCGCCGCGGAGGAGCTGCGTCTGCGGCTCGCCCGCCGGATGGGCATCACCCACCTGCTCCAGCGCGCCTGAGCCAACCCGGCCGCGCGCACCGCGAGACCCCTCGTCCCACCTCAATGCTTCACCACACTCACCGGAGGACTGTCATGAGCACTGCAACCACCGCCACACCTACCGCTGCGCCCGCCCGGGTGGCGATCGTCACGGGCGCGTCCAGCGGGATCGGGCGGCAGAGCGCCGAGCGGTTGGCTGCTGACGGGATGGCCGTGGTCGTGGTCTACGCCACCAACGACCAGGCGGCCAAGGAGGTCGTCGAGGGCATCACCGCCAGCGGCGGAGCCGCTGTCGCGGTCAAGGCCGACGTCGCCGACGAGGTCGAGATGGGCGAGGCCTTCGCGGCCGCGGAGCGGGTGTACGGCGGGGTCGACGTAGTCGTCAACGCCGCCGGGGTGATGGTCCTGGGCCCGCTGGCCAGCTTCGACCTCGCCGACCTGGACCGCATGCACCGGACCAACATCCGCGGCAGCTTCGTGGTCAGCCAGCTGGCTGCACGCACCGTGCGGTCCGGTGGGGCGATCATCACCTTCTCGACCTCGGTGGTGAAGCTGGCCCTGCCCACCTACGCGGCCTACTCCGCGTCCAAGGGCGCGGTCGACGCGATCAGCCTCGTGCTAGCCAAGGAGCTGCGCGGCAGGGACGTCACCGTCAACGCCGTGGCTCCCGGGCCTACCGCGACGCCGTTGTTCCTCGACGGCAAGGACGAGGCCACGATCGGCAACATGGCGAAGATGAACCCAATCGAGCGCCTGGGGACCCCCGATGACATCGCCGAGGTCGTCTCCTTCCTCGCCGGCCCCGCCCGGTGGGTGAACGGCCAGACCCTGTACGTCAACGGCGGCATGGTCTGAGACCCGCTCGGCCGCGGGCCGGCGCGCCGCGCGGGGCGCCGGCCCACAGGCGGCATCCGGGGACAACCTTCGCCCTGCTCAAGGAGTCGACATGCCCAAGACCATCGTCATCACCGGTGCATCGTCCGGGTTCGGGGCCGCCGCCGCGCGGCACCTGGCCGGCGCCGGACACACCGTCTACGCCGGTATGCGCGGCGTCAACGGGAAGAACACCGCCGCCGCGGCCGACGCAGCCGCGTACGCCAGCGAGCGCGGGGTGTACCTGGTCCCGGTCGAGATGGACGTCTCCGACCAGGTGTCCGTCGACGCCGCCGTCGCCACGATCATCGACGAGCAGGGGCGACTCGACGTCGTCGTCCACAACGCCGGGCACATGGTCCTGGGCCCCGCCGAGGCGTTCACCCCCGAGCAGGTGGCGCAGGTCTTCGACACGAACGTGCTGTCCACGCAGCGTGTAAACCGGGCCGCCGTCCCGCACCTGCGCGCGCAGCGGGACGGGCTGCTGCTGTGGGTCGGCTCCACCAGCACCCGCGGCGGCACCCCGCCGTACCTGGCCCCGTACTTCGCGGCCAAGGCG
>CAXTFU010000261.1:0-6714 GCA_964243385.1 uncultured bacterium
GGCAGGTCGACCTGCGTGACGTCACCGGTCACGACGATCCTGCTGCCGAAGCCCAGGCGGGTGAGGAACATCTTCATATGCTCGGCGGTCGTGTTCTGCGCCTCGTCGAGGATGATGAACGCGTCGTTCAACGTGTTGTGCGTGACGAGGAAGTCGTCCGTCACGTACAGGGAGTCCTGCGCGCCGACGGCGATGCAGACGCACTCCGCGGCGCCCGCCGGCTCGATGGAGTCGATCATCCGCATGGGACGTCCTGCGCCGGACGCGCCGTAGATCTCCCGCTTGCGACGCAGGCGGAACGGCTCCGTGCCCTCCGGGAGCCGGATGTCCAGCACGTGAGCGTCGTTGCGGTGGTGCACCGGTCGAGCGGCCGTGCCGCCTGGCCGCCGGCCCTCTGCTGCGCGAGTCCTGCTGTAGACGACACCGCCCAGGGACCGGACCAGGAAGGTGACGTCGTCCCGGAGCCGGTCCGAGCAGGTCGAGTACTGGACGCGGCAGCTGCGGCCGGCCTGCCGCACTGGCCCGCCGTCCGTGTCGAGCAGCCCCTGCAGCACCGCGAGCCGGACGTCGGCACTGTTGTGCAGGTAGGCGAGCGGCACGAACTTCGTCGTCGACCTGGTGCCTGCGAGCCCGAGCTCGCGCAGGATCGTGGTCACCGGGTTGGCGACCCGGAGCCCTCCGCGTCCACCGCTGGGGTTGTGCAGCACGTGGTCGACGTCGTTCTTGCGCTGGAGCTCGATCTCCGGCAGCGCCGCCGCCAGTGCGTCGGCCAGCTCGGGGTCGGTGGTGCAGAAGCTCGGGGTCGTGCTCGTCGTGATGCAGCCGTCGCCGAGCAGCAGCCCGAGCGCGTACGGGTCCATCGGGATGCCCTGCGGCTCGAACTCGACCGGCGCGACGACCGGGAGCTCGAACCTGCGGTAGTGACCCGCGCGGAGCTGGCCGCGCAGCTCGTTCGTCTCGAGGACGCGCGCAGGCCTGCCCCGACGCCGGTCGTCGCGCGTCGTCACGGACCAGAGATGCTCCCCGCACGCGAGGGTCGACGCCCCGTCCTGCGTCGTGACCCGGAAGACCTCCTTGCGGCCCTGCGGGTAGACGCCGAGGACCGGCGTCGGCTGCCCGTCGGAGCCCACGACCAGGTCGCCGACGCGCAGCCCACCGATCGGGCGGAAGCCCCACGGCGTCAGCACGGGCGTGTCGACGGGCTGCGCGCGGCCACGCATGTACGCCAGCGGGGCGACCTCGATCGTGCCGGCGGCCATGAGCTTCGGGATCGACTCGGGGTCGAGCATGTCGTGCAGCGCGTCGTACAGCGGCCGCAGGTACGGGTCGATCTTCTCGAACAGCGTCCCGGGCAGGAAGCCGAGCCGCTCCCCGGCCTCGACGGCCGGGCGGGTCAGGATGATGCGGTTGACCTGCTTGGCCTGCAGCGCCTGCACGGCCTTGGCCATCGCCAGGTAGGTCTTGCCGGTGCCGGCCGGGCCGATGCCGAACACGATCGTGTGCGCGTCGATCGCCTCGACGTAGCGCTTCTGGTTGACCGTCTTCGGCCGGATCGTGCGGCCCCGGTTGCTGAGGATGTTCAGCGTCAGCACCTCGGCCGGCTTGCCCTCGGACTGCTGCAGCATCGCGAGGCTGCGCTCGACGGCGTCGGTCGTCAGCGGCTGGCCCTTGCCGAGCAGCGCGAGCAGCTGCTCGAACAGCAGCACGCCGAGGGCGTTGTCCTTGGCGGAACCGGTGAGGGTGATCTCGTTGCCGCGCACGTGCACGTCGCTCGTCAGCACGCGTTCGACGGTGCGCAGGACCTCGTCGCGGCTGCCCAGCAGGCTCACCATCGACTGCGCGGGCGGGACGACGATCTTGCTGATCACGCGGTCGACCGGGGTCGACGAGGGGATGTCGGGCATGAGGTCGGCTGCTGCCGTTCGCCTGCTCTCGGGATAGGGCTCCTGGACCTCTCGAGGCTACCCGCGCGACCGCCGTGGCACCGGCCGGCGCGGGAGCTCAGCCGAGCGCGCCGAGCGCCCGTCCGCCGAGCACGTGGACGTGCAGGTGGTGCACGCTCTGGCCCGCGTCTGGCCCGGTGTTCGTGAGCAGGCGGTAGCCGCCGTCCAGGCCCTCGCTGCGGGCGACCGCGACCGCGGTGGCGAGGACGTCCCCGACGAGCGCGGGGTCGGCGTCGACGCAGGCCGCGACGTCGGCGTGGTGGTCCTTGGGCACGACGAGGACGTGGGTCGGCGCCTGCGGGCCCACGTCGCGGAAGGCCAGCGTCCGGTCGGTCTCGGCGACGACGGTCGCCGGGACCTCGCCCGCGACGATGCGGCAGAACAGGCAGTCGGACATCGAGGCTCCTGCAGTGACAGGCGGGCGGATGGGGACGGGCGGGCGGGGACGGGCGCTCAGGCCCAGCGTGCCGTACGCGCGCTGACGACCGACGCGGCGGCCGCACCGGCCGTCGAGGTGCGCAGCACGCTGCTGCCCAGGCGGACGGCGGTGCCGCCCGCGGCCGTGAGCTGCCGCAGCTCGCGGTCGGTGATGCCGCCCTCGGGGCCGACGACGAGCAGCACCTCGCCGTCGGCGGGCAGGTCGACCGACGCGAGCGGCACCTCGGCCTGCTCGTGCAGCACGAGCGTCGTGGCCCGCGCGGCCCGCTCGAGCAGCGCCGGCCCGTCGACCTGCTCGCCGACGAGCGGGTGGCGGGCGCGGCGCGACTGCTTGCCGGCCTCGCGCGCGGTGGACCGCCAGCGGCCGAGCGCCCGCTCGCCGCGCGGGCCGTCCCAGCGCACGATGCAGCGCTCGGCGGCCCAGGGCAGCACCTCGTCCACGCCGACCTCGGTGGCGAGCTCGACGGCCAGCTCGCCGCGGTCGCCCTTGGCGATGGCCTGGGCGAGCACGAGCCACGGCGCGGGCCGCGGCTCGACGACCCGCTCGTGCACGCGCAGCTCGACGGTGTCGTGGCCGAGCCCCACGACGGTGCAGTGCGCGCGGGTGCCCTGGCCGTCGGCGAGGTCGACGGCCTCGCCGGGCTGCACGCGGCGCACCGTCGCGGCGTGCCGGCCCTCGGGACCGCGCAGCACGACGACGTCGCCGGTGAGGTCGTCGCAGAGGAACAGCGCCGCCGTCACGAGCGCGTCAGCGCTTGCGCCGGCCGAACAGCCCGCCCTTGCCGGACACCCCCGGACGCTCCTCGCCGCGCAGGCGGGCGAGGTCGCGCAGGAGCTCCTCCTGCTTGTGGTCCAGGCGCGTCGGCACCTGCACCTGCAGGTGGACGAGCAGGTCGCCGCGCCCGGTGCCCCGCAGGTGCGGGACGCCCCGGGCGCGCAGCGTCAGCACCTCGTCCGGCTGCGTGCCGGGGTGGATGTCGAGCTGCTCCTCCCCGTCCAGCGTGGTCAGCGGCACGGTCGTGCCGAGCGCCGCCGCCGTCATGGGGATCGGGATGGTGCAGTGCAGGTCGTCGCCCTCGCGGGTGAACACCGGGTGCGGCAGCTCGACGACCTCGACGTAGAGGTCACCGGCCGGTCCGCCGCCGGGCCCGACCTCGCCCTCGCCGGTGAGCCGGATGCGCATGCCGTGCTCGACGCCGGCCGGCACCTTGACGGTGAGGGTGCGGCGGGCCCGCACCCGTCCGTCGCCGCTGCACTCGCCGCAGGGGTGCTCGATGACCGAGCCGAGGCCGCCGCAGCGCGGGCAGGCGCGCGTCGTCATGACCTGGCCGAGGAACGAGCGCTGCACCTGCTGGACCTCGCCGCGTCCGTGGCAGGTGTCGCAGGTGGCCGGGTGGGTGCCCGGGGCGGTGCCGGCGCCGCTGCAGGTCGAGCAGACGACGGCGGTCTCGAGGGTGAGCTCGCGCTCGGCGCCGAACGCCGTCTCGGACAGGTCGCACTCGATGCGCAGCAGCGCGTCGGCGCCCTGCCGCATGCGGCTGCGCGGGCCCCGGCCGGCGTCGCCTCCGGCGCCGAAGAAGGCGTCCATGATGTCGCCGAGGCCGCCGAAGCCCTGGGTGAACGGGGAGCCGGCGCTGCCCGCGCCGTTCGACAGGGGGTCGCCGCCGAGGTCGACGACCTGGCGCTTCTGCGGGTCGGACAGCACCTCGTAGGCCGCCGTGACCTCCTTGAAGCGCTCCTGCGCCTCGGGGTCGGGGTTGACGTCGGGGTGCAGCGTGCGCGCCAGCTTGCGGTAGGCCTTCTTGATCTCGTCGTCCGTCGCGTCCTGCGCGACGCCGAGGCTGCCGTAGTAGTCGGCCACTACGTGCCCGCCAGCAGCTCGCCGACGTAGCGCGCGACCGCGCGCACCTGGCCCATGTTGCCGGCGTAGTCCATGCGCGTGGGACCGACGACGCCGAGGCCGCCGTAGGCGCCGCCGTCGGGGCCGTAGCCCATGGTCACCACGGAGGTGGACCGGAGTCCCTCCACGTTGTTCTCCTCGCCGATCTTGACGTGCACGGTGGTGGGGTCGTTGACCTCGCCCAGCAGCTTGAGCAGGACGACCTGCTCCTCCAGCGCCTCGAGCACGGGGCGCAGGGTCTGCGGGAAGTCGAGGACGTGGCGGGTCAGGTTGGCCGTGCCCGCCAGGGCGATGCGCTCCTCCGGCTGGTCGACCAGCGTCTCGAGCACGACGGACATGACGCTCGTCAGCACCGGGCGGATCGCCGGCGGCGCCGCGTCGGGCAGGTCGGCCAGCGCGGCCGGCACGTCGACGAGCCGCTGGCCGTGCAGGCGGCTGCCGAAGGCCTGCCGGAGCACCGCGACGTCGTCGTCGCACAGGACGCTGCCGAGCTCGACGAGCCGCTGCTCGACCCGGCCGGTGTCGGTGATGAGCACGAGCAGCAGCCGGTTCGGGGCGAGGTGGACGATCTCGAGGTGCCGCACCGAGCTGCGGGACAGCGACGGGTACTGCACGACCGCGACCTGCCGGGTGAGCTGCGCGAGCAGCCGGACCGAGCGGCGCACGACGTCGTCGAGGTCGACCGCCCCCTCGAGGAAGGAGTGGATGGCCCGCCGCTCGGCCGGCGACAGCGGCTTGACGCTCGACAGCTGGTCGACGAACAGCCGGTAGCCCTTGTCGGTCGGGATGCGGCCGGCGCTCGTGTGCGGGTGGGTGATGTAGCCCTCGTCCTCGAGCGCCGCCATGTCGTTGCGGACGGTCGCCGGGCTCACCCCCAGGCCGTGCCGCTCGGCGAGCGCCCGCGAGCCGACGGGCTCGGTGGTCGACACGAAGTCCTCGACGATGGCGCGGAGCACCTCGAGCTTGCGGTCGTCCAGCACGTCGTCACCCCCTGTCGGCACTCGCTCCTGGCACTCGGCGGAGTCGAGTGCCAAGTGTACGGCGAGGGTCGGACAGGCGACACGTCATGGCGCTCCGTCCGGGCGCCGGGTGGGGGACGGCAGGCCTCAGCGGCCGTCGTCGCCCGGCGCACGGGCCGGGCGGGCCGCCGAGCAGCCGCAGCGCGGGCTGAGCGCGCCGCCGATGCTCGCCGGGAGCTCGCCGAGGTCGCTGACCGGCGAGGGGAAGCGCAGCCGGACGCGGTCGACGCCCTCCGCGCCGACGGCGGTGACGGTGAGCCCGCCGGCGTCCAGGCCGGTCGCGACGACGAAGCCGGCGTCGTGGCCGCCCGCGCGCAGGCAGGCTGCGAGGGCGTCGGCGTGGCAGCCGTTCAGGTGGGCGAGCACCGCCGCGGCGTCGTGGCGCAGCGGGTCGGGCCGGGCGGCGCAGAACGACGTCCCGTCGAGCAGGACCGGCGGCGTCCCGACGCGCACGGCGGTGACGTCGAGCCGGAACAGCAGCGCCCCGCCGGCGCTCAGCCCGGGGAGCCGCCGCACCGAGCCGTGCAGCATCACGGGGTCGAAGCCGACGGGGGCGACCTCGAGCGTCGCGACCGGACGGGCGAGCAGCTGCCGCGCCCCGACGGCGTCGCGCGCCAGCTCGAGCTCGACCGAGCCGTCCGGCCGCGGCTGCACGGTGACGCTGCAGGTGTGCTGGCTGCTCGGGTGCCGTGCGTACGTGGTCAGCGAGCCGACCCGCGCGCAGTCGACGGAGGTCCGCGCGCGCACCGCGTCGTCAGGTCCCGTGCCAGGTCCCGTGCCAGGTCCCATGCCGTGCTCCTCGTGTCCTCGCGGTGGCCCGTCGCGTGCACCGCGTGTTAGGGCAACCTCACCTCACGACGGGTGGCGTGTCAATGACGGTCCTACGACCTTGGTCCGATGGTGGAGGGCCCGTCCGCGCTGGCACGGTCGCTGCAGCGCCGAAGGCCGGCGCGCCTCCGGACGTCGCGGAGGCCAGTCCCGCGGCACCCGCCGCCGGAGAGGACCGGTCATGCACGCACCTCGCAGCACCCTGACGGCACTGCTGGCGGCGGTCGCCGCGGGCTGCCTGGCCGCCGGCTCGGGAGCCGTCGTCGCCTCGGCGACCGGTCGCGACGGCGTCGAGCAGGCCAACCAGCAGCCGGTCGACGACAACCCCCACCCCTCGCCTCGGGCCACCGCCCCGGCCGCGACGACTCCGTCGGTCACCGCGACGCCCTCCCCCCGGGCGTCGGCGTCCGCACCGGGGCCGGTCGCCCCCGCGACGGTGCGCACCGTCCGGCCGAGCGCGAGCGCGACCGCCGACGACCGGGGCGGACGCCGCACCGGCTCCGACGACCCGGCCGGCCACGACGCGGGCGACGACCGGGGCGGACGCCGCACCGGCGCCGACGACGCCGTCCGCACCGAGCCGACC
>CAXTFU010000262.1:0-6664 GCA_964243385.1 uncultured bacterium
TCCACTACGTGGTGTTCGGCACCGTGGTCTTCGCCTTCTTCGGCGGCGTCTACTTCTGGTTCCCCAAGTTCACCGGCCGGATGCTCAACGACCGGCTCGGCAAGGTGCACTTCTGGCTGGTGTTCGTGGGCTTCCACCTCACCTTCCTGGTGCAGCACTGGCTCGGCGCCGAGGGCATGCCCCGCCGCTACGTCGACTACGGCGCGGACGAGGGCTTCACCACGCTCAACACGATCTCCTCGATCGGCGCCTTCGTGCTCGGCGCCTCGACGCTGCCGTTCATCTACAACGTCATCGTGAGCTTCCGTCGCGGCGAGCGGGCCGCCGGTGACGACCCCTGGGGCTTCGGCAACTCGCTCGAGTGGGCGACGTCCTGCCCGCCGCCCCGGCACAACTTCGTGACCATCCCGCGCATCCGGTCCGAGCGCCCCGCGTTCGACCTGCACTACCCGCAGGTGGTCGGCTCGGCCGACTTCCACGCCTCGCCCGAGACGGAGGTCACCCGGTGAAGGTCGAGGGGTACATCTTCGCCTTCGTCGCGGTCTTCCTCGTCCCGGTGACCGTCATCTACTGGCTGCTCTCGAAGGACCCGACGGGCACGACCTGCCTGGCGCTGTCCATCGGCCTGACGTTCATGATCGGCTACTACCTGCTGTTCACCGCGCGACGCATGGAGGCCCGCCCGGAGGACCGCCCGGACGCCGAGGTCAGCGAGGGCTCCGGCGAGATCGGCTTCTTCCCGCCGCACTCCTGGTGGCCGATCGGCCTCGCCGCGTCGTTCACCGTCACGATGGTCGGCCTCATCATCGGGCCGTTCCTCGTGCTCATCGGCGCCGGCATGCTCATCGTCACCGTGCTCGGCCTGCTGTTCGAGTACTACGTCGGCATCAACCGCACGCAGGGCCAGACGCTGGGCGCCCTGCAGGCCATGGGGGAGCGCCCCACCAGCGTTCACAAGTTCCTCGGCGACTAGCGCGCCCGTCGCACGACGACGGCCCGGCTCCTCGGAGCCGGGCCGTCGCTGTGTGTGGCGCACCGAGCGAACTCTGCTCTCAGCCGTGCCCGATGCCGAGGCGCTGCTCAGCGCGGCAGCGTCGGGACGTCCTCCAGGTCCCGGGTCCTGGACATCGGACCCGCCCACAGCAGTGCGACGGGTGCGGCGAGGACCAGGACGGAGGCCAGCAAGGCCGTGCGCGGTGACGACGCCCCTGCGAGCACGCCGGCCGACAGCGCCCCCAGCGGGATCGCGCCCCAGCTGACGAAGCGGACCGTGGCCATGACCCGGGACAGCAGCTCCGGTGGCGAGGCGTTCTGGCGATAGGTGCGCGTGATGATCGAGAACACCACCACGTTGGCCGCGAGCCCGGCGTTCCCGAGCCCGAACAGCACCATCCCGAGGCCTCCGGAGCCGAGCGGCAGCATGAGCGCCAGGACGAGCTCCCCGACGCTGACCACCAGCAGGGCCCGGGCGCTCCCGACCCGCCGGACGAGCCCTGGGGTGAGGCTGGCACCGACCAGCGCGCCCGCTCCCTCGGCGCCGATCAGGACGCCGACCAGCGCCGGTGATGCGCCCAGCTCGCGGACCAGGTGCAGCGGCGTGAGGGTGAGCAGCGCGCCGGAGACGAAGTTGCCGAGCGTGGCCGCCCACATGCAGGGCCCGATGACCGGGTGCCGCACGACGTAGTCCCACCCCTCCCGGATCTGCGGCCACATCCGTGGAGCGGGGCCGGCCGCGACCACGGGGACGGCAGGCAGCGACCGCAGCAGGACGGCCGAGACGAGGTAGCTGGTCGCGTCGAGCAGCAGGGTCGGCACCGCTCCGACGAGCTGCACGAGGACCCCGCCGAGCGTCGGCCCACCGAGCTCGGTCACCGAGTGGGAGGCGGACACGAGGCTGTTGCGCGCCGTGCGCTCCGCGGGCGGCACGACGGTCGGCAGGAACGTCGCGTTGCCGACGTCGAACAGCACGCTCGCGAAGCTCACCGTCAGCGCGACCAGGACCAGGTGCACGAGCGTCAAGGAGCCCGCGGCGTACGCGACCGGCACGGACACCAGCGCGAGCGCGCGCGTGAGGTCCATCGCCACCTGGGTGCCCCGCAGCGGCAGCCGGGCGACGATGACCCCGGCGGGCAGTCCGAGCACCAGCCAGGCGACGTAGGAGGCGGCGGTCAGCACGCCGACCTCGGCGGGCGACGCCTGCAAGGTGATGACGGCGATGAGCGGCAGGGCCACTGCAGTGACCGCCGTGCCGGCGCTGCTCACCGTGCCGGCTGAGAAGTAGCGCCAGAAGCGCCGTCTCGAGCTCAGCTCGTCCACGGGTAAGTTCATTTTCTGAACGTACACGGTGTGATGGGGTGGTCCGGTGGCCGACGTCAGCGACCCGGACTGCGCGATCTCCCAGGCCCTGGGGATCGTGGGGCAGGGCTGGACGCTGCTGGTCGTCCGCGACCTCGCGGGTGGGCTGTCCCGGTTCGACGAGCTGCAGGCATCGCTCGGGGTGCCGCGCAAGACGCTGGCCGACCGGTTGGCGCTCCTGGTCGACGAGGGCGTCGTGGAGCGGCGGGCCTACAGCGAGCGGCCACCCCGTTCCTCCTACCACCTGACCGCGCGCGGGCTGGGCCTGCTGCCGGTGCTCATCGCGCTGCAGGACTGGGGGACCCGGCACGTCCTCGGGGACGGGTCGGTGACGGGCGCCGCGCAGGCGCTCGAGACGCGACGGGTGCAGCACCTGGTCGGCACGCAGGTCCCGGCGGTCCAGCTCGACGACGTCGACCCGGTGCGCGGGTGGACCGTGCTGTTCTGCTTCCCGGGCGCCTTCGCTCCGTCTGTCTCGCCGGAGCGGGACAGCTACCCGCCAGGCTGGGCGGAGATCCCCGGGACCCGCGGGTGCACCTTGGAGGCCGTCACCTACCGCGACCGGGCCGGGGAGTTCGCCGAGCTCGGGGTGACCGTGCGCGGCGTCAGCACGCAACGGGCCGATCAGCAGCAGGCGTTCGCCGACTGGGCGGCGCTGCCCTACCGCCTGCTGTCCGACATCGAGCTGCGCCTGACCGGGGCACTGCGGCTGCCGACCTTCCGCGCGGCCGGGGTCGACCGGCTGAAGCGGATCACGCTGCTCGTCGACCCGAGCCGGGTCGTGCGCGTCGTGCAGTACCCGGTGAGCGACCCGGCCGGCTCGGTGGACGAGATGCTGCACAGCATCGCGCACCACGTCTCAGGCGACCGCCGGGGACGCTAGCTCGAGCGCCTCCGCCGTCGACGTCAGCTCGGGTCGTGCTCTACAGCCGCACGTCGATCGTGCCTCGAGCAGACCGGGTCACGACGCTCGTCGTCATGACGTGGCGATGAGCCGCTGCAGGGTGCGTCGCGCCATGCGGAAGAACACCGGGTTGGTGTGCTCGTAGTGGTGCAGCCCTCCGATGGCCATCTCGAAGGCCCACCCGCGGCCTCGTCGCCAGGCGGCCTCGTCCAGAGCCATCGCGTCCCGGAAGGCGGACCGCTCCGGTTCGTCGAACACGACCCACGCCGGCTGGAGGTCCGCGGCCGGGTCTCCGACGACGTGCCCAGCGATGTCGATCATGCCGCTGAGCCTGCCGTCGGTGAGCACGAAGTTCCCCGGCAGGGCATCGCCGTTGATGCTCGTGGGCGGCCCCGGGTGCGCCGGCGCCGCCAGGGCGCGCTCCCACACCGTCGTCGCCGCGACCGGGTCGACGAGGTGCGCGCTGCGCCGGATCGAGGTGCGGACCCACTCGGTGTCCACCAACGGACGACCACCCCGCCCCGTGCCGCTCCAGGTGCCGCCACCGGTCGGCAGCGACCGCTGCGCCAGGAGCACCTGCGCCAGGTCGACGGCGAGGGCGCCGAGGTCGCACGCGCCGACGTCCTGCTCGAGGACGCGGTCCAGCGACCGGCCCTCCAGCCAGGTCCACAACGACCAGACCCCGTCGTGACCGTCGAACGGCTCACCGACGCCGACGAGACGGGGCACCTGGACCGGGACCCGGTCGCTGAGCACGCGGGCGTAGCGGCCCTCGGCCTCGACGCGGGCGGCCGCCGCGGGCCCCACGACGGGCACGAGCGGCACCCGGGCCAGCAGGCCGGGGCCGACGCGGAACGGGGCGATGACGGTGCCCGCCGAGGCCACCGCCACGACCTCGGCCCCCGCCTGGTCCGGGAACTGCCCCGCCACTGCAGCGGCCAGCGCCGCCGCGGTGACCGTCACCTGCCCGTCGTGCATCACACGCCTCACGCTGCGACCTCCCGGACCACGTCGTCTCGTCCGCCCCACCCTCCCGCCCCCGGCGCGTCGGAACGACCCAGGCGCCGTCGCGTGGACGGCCGCGGTCCGGACGGACGCCCGCACCGGTCGCTGTCGGCGCCGACTACGAGGGGAGCATCCTCCACTGGCCTTCGGAGACGATCTCGACCGTGCCGCCGATCACCGTGATCGCCGTCTGGTCGTCGAGGGCGTACGCCGGCAGCCCGATGCCGGCCGCCCACCGGTCCGCGTCGGCCAGGGTGTTCTCCGGGAAGACGTCGAGGTGCGGGAAGATCGAGAAGTCCACGATGCCGAGGGCGCGGTCGTCCGGCGCAGACGGCCACTCCACGAAGGCGTCGCCGATCCGCGGGGTCAGCACCATGCTGCCGGCGCTGATCCCCACCCACACCGTGTCGATCAGCGACGGCAGGAGGTCGGCCAACCCTGACTCCCGCATCCAGTGGCACAGGTACGTCGCTTCACCGCCGGCGACCAGCAGCACGTCGGCCTCCCGGACCCAGGGGACCCAGCGCTCCGCGCCGATCGTGGGCAGTGCGGTGAGCTCGAGGACGCCCAGCGACTTCCAGCCCAAGGACGTCGTGCCACCCCAAGGACGTCCGCTCGTGAAGGTGCTTGCCGGGACCGGGCCGCTCGTCGAGCCGCCCCACTGAGCCGTCGGGATGCAGAGCGCGGTGGCGTCGGAGACCGGCTTGCCCAGCAGGTCGACCAGCGCCTCGCGGATGCTCGCGTTCGTGATCCCCCCGGACGTCAGCAGGAGCTTCACGGTGCCTCCAGGGTCGAGTGCGACGGACGGGTGCTGGAGTGCAGACCGGGGACGACCGCGACACTCATCGGTGGTCCGCACGGCAGCCTCGCGGGGGGCTGGGACCGCTCGTCTCGGCAACGAGCGCAGGCAGCTCGCACAGACACCCGGCCCTCGCCGACCTCGGCGTCCGAGCCGACCTGGTCTGCGCCGACCACAGCACCGGCAGCATGACCGGGCCGGCCTGCGCGACGCCCTGGCTCGGCGACAGGCCCACGCCGCACGGTGCGGGCCCCCGAGGCGTCAGCCTGGATCGTCCGCGGCGTCCTCGAGCTGGAGGATGTCGCTGACCAGGCCCTCGCGAACGGTGAGCAGCACCTGCAGCTCGTAGGTCGAGCCTGCGTCCGCTCTGGTGACCTCGAGCCGGGCGAGGACCCTCCCGTCGTCGTCCACGATCCTGTCGAGGACGTCGAGGCGGACGCCGTCGGCAAGCAGGGCGGCGTAGAGACGCCCGGCAGCTTCGCGGTCGTGACAGGTCTGCTCGGTCTCCTCCCGGCCGCCCCACCGGACGTCCGGGGCCAGCAGGCGCTCGAAGGCAGCCCGGTCACGTGCGGCCAGCACCATCGGCAGTTCCGCGGCGATCCGTGCGGCGTCGGCCTCTGCGGTCATCGTCAGCCCCTCAGCTCGTCACACGTGAGCCCCGGCGGACGTCCGCAGTGCTGCGGCGCGGCTGTCCGTCAGGCAGGACGTTCGCTCAGCGGCTGCTGCTCCTGCGGCGGGACACCGCGCGCCAGACGGCGCCGACGACGACGGCGAGGACGGCGAGCACCCCGAGGACGATCGGGAAGCCGACCGCGGGGTTGTCGTCGCTCGCCCCGTCGCGCGTCGCCAGGGCGATGAGCACGAGCAGCAGTGCCAGGCAGCCGACGACGACGACGGCGGGGACGACCAGGCGCTTGTTGTTGTCGTTCATGCCTGACCGGTACCCGGGGGGTCCCCGCATACCCGTCACGCCAGCCGGGACGGCGGTCCCAGGGGCCCCGACCTGACCCCCGGGAGCGACCGTCCCGGACATGCCGAGACCCCCGCCGCTCCGGGGAGCGACGGGGGTCTCGGCGGTGCCGGGGGACTGCTACTCGGGCGGTGCGGGCTTGCCGCTGCGCTCGAGCTCGGGCAGGGCCGCCTCGGGACGAGGGTGCGAGGTGTCGGAGGCACCGCGCTTGCCCTTGGCCCGGAAGAAGCCGGGGACGCGCTCGGGAGCACCCTCGACGACGTGCTGGTCGCCGTAGCCCGGACCCTTGGGAGCGCCCTCCTCGCCGTGCGCGGTGGCCCCGGCGAGCTGCGGCCGGTCGGACTCGACGCCCGTGAGGGAGATCCGGTAGACGGCGGGCAGCGGGACGGTCTCCTCGACGAACTCCCCGGAGGGCAGGCGCCGGATGGTGCCGGACTCGATGCCGTGGTGCACCAGCTCGTCGTCGCTGCGCTGCAGGGCCAGGCAGACCCGCTTGGTGATCACGTAGACGATCGGCGGGACGACGAACAGCGCGATCTGCAGCACCCTGGAGATGGTGTTGATGCTGAGGTGGAACACCGAGGCGATGACGTCGTTGCCGCCGGCGATCATCAGGATGATGTAGAAGGCG
>CAXTFU010000263.1:0-5424 GCA_964243385.1 uncultured bacterium
GCCCGGCGCCTCCGGCCGACGGACGTCCGCCGGCCGACCCGCAGGTGCTGGTCACCGGCCTGCAGGCGCCGTGGGGCATCGACTTCCTGCCGGGCGGCGACGCGCTGGTCACCGAGCGGGACACCGCGCGCGTGCTCCGGGTCCCGGCGCAAGGCGGTCGGCCGACCGTCGTCACGACGGTGCAGGAGGCCGAGCCGGACGGCGAGGGCGGCCTGCTGGGCGTCGCCGTGAGCCCGCGCTTCGCGTCCGACCGGACCGTGTTCGCCTACGTGACGACCGCCGACGACAACCGCATCGTCCGCTTCACCACCGACGACCCGACGCGGACGACGCCGGTGCTGACCGGCATCCCGAAGGGGACGATCCACAACGGCGGGCGGCTCGCGTTCGGCCCGGACGGGATGCTGTGGGCCGGCACCGGCGACACGGGCGACACCGCGCTCGCGCAGGACGCGGACTCGCTGGGCGGCAAGGTCCTGCGGATGACCCCCGACGGCGACCCCGCTCCGGGCGCCAGCTCGCTGGTGTTCTCGCGCGGCCACCGCAACGTGCAGGGGCTCGCCTTCGACGACGCGGGCCGCCCGTACTCGGTCGAGTTCGGGCAGAACCGCTTCGACGAGGTGAACCAGGTCGTCGAGGGCGGCAACGGCGGCTGGCCCGAGGTCGAGGGTGCGGGCGACGGCGGCGGCCGCTTCCTGGCCCCGGTCACCACCTGGACGACCGACGAGGCGTCGCCGAGCGGCGCGGCCGTCGCGGGCAGCAGCCTGTACGTGGCGGCGCTGCGCGGCGAGCGGCTGTGGCGCGTCCCGCTGGACGGACGCGGCGGCGCGGGCGAGCCGGAGGCGCTGTACGAGGGCCGCTTCGGACGGCTGCGCGCGGCGGCCACCGCACCGGACGGGTCGGTCTGGGTGCTCACGAGCAACCGGGACGGCCGGGGCTCGCCCGAGCGCGAGGACGACCGGGTGCTGCGACTCGCCCTGTCCTGACGGCGGCCGACGGCCGCATCGGGGAGCATGGTGGGGTGAGACCACGCCCCGAGCCGCTGACCCCCACCGGGATCATCAGCCGTCAGGCCTCCGAGCTGAGGGCGTCCTACACCGCGCAGGAGGCCGCACGGACCCCCGCCGGCGACCCGTTCCGCTGGTTCTGGCGCACGCTCGTCGAGGTCATCCACAAGGCCGACCGCGACCGGATGCTCGGGCTCGCCGCCGAGACCGCCTTCTTCGCCGTCCTCACGCTGTTCCCCGCGCTGCTCGTCGTCGCGGCCGTCCTCGGGCAGCTGGGCCTCATCATCGGCGCCGGCAACGCGCGCCGGGTCGAGGACGGCGTGCTCGAGTTCCTCAACGACCTGCTGACCGACTCCGCGAGCCCGGCCGTCGACACGGTGCGCGGCCTGTTCGACAGCAACACCGGCGCGCTGACCTTCGCCACGGTGCTCGCGCTGTTCAGCCTGTCGACGGCCTTCGCCACCATCGTCAACACGGTGAACATCGCCTACGACGTCCCCGAGACGCGCGGCTGGTGGCAGCGCCGCTTCCTCGGCCTGCTGCTCGGCGCCGGCACCGTCCTGACCGGCGCCCTGGCCGTGACGCTGCTCGTGATCGGCCCGCTGTTCGGCCGGGCCGAGGACGTCGTCGCGAACATCGGCCTCGACACCGCCTACGCCAGCCTCTGGTCGCTGCTGCGCTGGCCGGTGGCGTTCCTGGCGCTGGTGGTCTGGGCGACGACGATGGACCACTTCGCGCCCGCGCGGCGCATCCGCTGGCGCGAGGACCTGCCCGGCGGCCTGCTGACGGCCATCGTCTGGGTCGCCGCCTCGTACGGCCTGAACGTCTACGTGAGCACCGTCGTGACGTCGTCGCCGGTGTTCGGCGCGCTCGGTGGCGGGCTCATCCTCATGAGCTGGTTCTACCTGCTGTGCGTGGCCCTGCTGTCCGGCGCCGAGCTCAACGCCATCCTGCTCGCCCGGCGGCGGCACCGGCGGGCGCAGCGCGCCGCGCAGGCGGTCCGGCTGCCCGACGGCAGCACCGGTCCGGCCACTTCCTCGCGCCGCTCCCCCGCGCAGCAGGAGGCAGCCGAACGCCGTCGCCGCGAGGCGGCGCGTCCCCAGGACGAGGCGGAGCAGCCGCAGGCGGGCCCCGTCGGTGCCGAGCGCCCCGCACCGGGCCGGCAGCCCGTCGGCGAGGAGCCCGACCAGGCAGGTCCGGCGGCTTGCGCGGGCGACAGCGACGACCAGGCGGCCGTCGCGGGACCGCGGACGTCCCCCAGCTGAGCTCCCCCGGCCCAGCTCCTCAGCCCGGAGGTGACAGCGGAGCCGAGCACCACCGGCGGCTCCAGCGCGCCGGACCGGCGGCCGCGCCGACGGCCAGCAGGACGACGAGCGCCGTGCGGACCGGTCCGGCCCCGAGCCAGGCGGCCACGGCCAGCGCGACGAGCCCGGCGCAGGTGCTCGGCACGGCCACCGCAGCAGCAGCACCGCGTGCCCGCCCGCCCGCGTGCAGCACCGCGGCGGTGAGCAGCTGCGTGAACGTGCCGGCCAGCAGGCCCGCCGCGGCACCGGCACTGGCCCCGACGAGGGCGACCTCGATCGAGCCGTCAGCGGCGACCGCGCCGTCCAGGAGCACGGCGCCGGTCAGGCCGCCGACGACTGCGCCCGCCGCCGCCCCGACGAGCAGCAGCCGCCCGACGACGGCGAGCACGGCGTCGTGCCGGCCCGGTCGTGCCGGCCGGGGGACCGTCAACCCTCGACGCCGAGCCGCTCCAGCAGCAGGCGGCGCACGACGGAGGCATCCGCCTGACCGCGGGTCGCCTTCATGACCGCCCCGACGAGCGCGCCGACGGCCTGCACCTTGCCGGCACGGACCTTGTCGGCGGCGTCGGGCTGCGCGGCGATGGCGGCGTCGACGGCCTCGGCCAGCGCGCCCTCGTCCGACACGACGGCCAGGCCGCGGACCGCGACGACGGCGTCGGGGTCGCCCTCGCCCGCCAGCACGCCCTCGACGACCTGACGGGCCAGCCCGGCGGTCAGCGCGCCGCTGCCGACGAGCTCGACGACGCGGGCCACCTGCGCCGGCGCGATCGGCAGGTCGGCCGCCTCGACGCCGCGGGTGTTCGCCGCCTGCGCCAGCGGGCCGAGCCACCAGTTGCGGGCCTCCGCAGCGGACGCCCCCGCAGCCACGGTCGCGAGGACGAGGTCGAGCACGCCCGCGTTCACCATCGCGGCGGAGTCGAGCGCGGACAGGCCGAGCTCGTCGGTGAGCGTGCGGCGGCGGACCGACGGGGCCTCGGGCAGCGCGGCGCGCAGCTCGGCGACCCACGCGGCGTCCGGCGCCACGGGCACGAGGTCGGGCTCGGGGAAGTACCGGTAGTCGGTCGCCTCCTCCTTGGAGCGGCCGGAGGTCGACAGGCCGGTGTCCTCGTGGAAGTGCCGGGTCTCCTGGACGATCCGCTCGCCGGCGCGCAGCCGCGCGGCCTGCCGCTCGACCTCGGACCGGACCGCCCGCTCGACCGAGCGCAGCGAGTTGACGTTCTTGGTCTCCGAACGGGTGCCCCACTCGTCGCCCGGCCTGTTCAGCGACACGTTGACGTCGCAGCGCAGCGAGCCCTGCTCCATCCGCACGTCCGAGACACCGAGCCCGCGCAGCACGTCGCGCAGCTCGGTGACGTAGGCCTTGGCCACCTCGGCCGGCCGTGCGCCGGTGCCGGTGACGGGCTTGGTGACGATCTCGACGAGCGGGATGCCGGCGCGGTTGTAGTCGACGAGCGAGTGCGAGGCGCCGTGGATGCGCCCCGTCGCGCCGCCGACGTGCAGCGACTTGCCGGTGTCCTCCTCGAGGTGCACGCGCTCGATCGGCACGCGCACGGTCTCGCTCGTGCCGTCCTCGAGCGGGACCTCGACGTCGAGGTAGCCGTCGGTGCACAGCGGTTCGTCGTACTGCGAGGTCTGGAAGTTCTTCGGCATGTCCGGGTAAAAGTAGTTCTTGCGGGCGAACCGGCACCAGGTCGCGATGTCGCAGTGCAGCGCCAGGCCGATGCGGATCGTCGACTCGATCGCCATCGCGTTCACCACCGGCAGCGCGCCGGGCAGGCCGAGGCACACCGGACAGGTGTGCGTGTTCGGCTCGGCGCCGAACGTCGTGTCGCAGCCGCAGAACATCTTCGACGCGGTACCGAGCTCGACGTGCGTCTCCAGGCCGATGACCGGCTCGAACTCGGCCAGCGCCTCGGCGTAGGGCACCGTCTGCTCGGCCGTGCGGGTGGGGGCGCTCACGTCACCTGCTCCTCGAGTCGTCCGAGCGTCTTGGCCATGTTGCGGCGGGTCATCCCGCGGATCGCCAGCAGCGGAGGGAAGACCTTCTCCGAGCGGATGTCCCAGGTCTCGCGCACGCGCGTGCCGCCGGGTACGGGATCGAGCTCGTAGCGCCAGATGCGCCCACCCACGATCGTGGCGATGAGGGCGTTCGTGGGACGCGGCTGCCAGGCGATGCGACGGCCCTCCTCGAACTCCACGACGGTGTTCGTCATCTGGTACGAGCCGCCCACGTGCATGTTCATCCCGAAGCGGGCGCCCGCCGACAGCCGCGACGGACCGTCGACGGCGTCGCGGACGGTGCCCGAGCCGTCGAACTCGCGGTGCCGACGGGGGTCGGCGAGCAGTGCGAAGATCTTCTCCGCAGGAGCGGGGATCACCCGCTCGACGGTGACGGTCCTCAGCACGGCGTGGCCTCCAGCTCGGGGGCCGAGGCGAGCAGCGGGCCGCCCCAGCGGTCGGTCAGCGCCGCCTCGAGGGCGCCGCCGACCTGGTAGAGCAGGTCGTCGCGCATGGTCGGCGCCATGACCTGCAGCCCGACCGGCAGCCCCTGCGACAGCCCGACCGGCAGCGACATGGCCGGCCCGCCGTAGAGGTTGGACGGGATGGTGGCGAGGTCCTGGCGGTACATCGCGAGCGGGTCGTCGAGCTTGGCCCCGATCGGGAACGCGACGCCCGGCGAGGCCGGCGAGACCAGCACATCGGCCTGCTCGAAGGCCGCGGCGAAGTCGCGCGTGATCAGCGTGCGGACCTTCTGCGCCTGGCCGTAGTAGGCGTCGTAGTAGCCGCTCGACAGCGCGTACGTGCCGAGGATGATCCGGCGCTTCACCTCGGCGCCGAAGCCGGCGTCGCGGGTGAGCGACATGACCTCCTCGAGCGAGCGGTCGCCGTCGTCGCCGACCCGCAGGCCGTAGCGGACGCTGTCGAACCGCGCCAGGTTCGACGACGCCTCCGACGGGGCGATGAGGTAGTACGCCGGCAGCGCGTAGGCGAAGTGCGGGCAGCTCACCTCGGTGACGGTCGCGCCGAGCTCGGCGAGCAGGGCGACCGCCTCGTCGAAGCGCTCCTGCACGCCGGGCTCGTAGCCCTCGCCGCTGAGCTCCTTCACGACGGCG
>CAXTFU010000263.1:5434-6632 GCA_964243385.1 uncultured bacterium
CGCGCACGGCCCGGCCTGGTCCAGCGAGCTGGAGAACGCCACGAGGCCGTAGCGGGAGACGCCGCCGTAGGTGGGCTTCACGCCGACGGTGCCGGTGACCGACGCGGGCTGGCGGATCGAGCCGCCGGTGTCGGTGCCGACGGCCAGCGGCGCCTCGTAGGCGGCGAGCGCGGCGGCGGACCCGCCGCCGCTGCCGCCCGGGATGCGCTTGAGGTCCCACGGGTTGCCGGTCGGGCCGTACGCGCTGTGCTCGGTGGAGGAGCCCATCGCGAACTCGTCCATGTTCGTCTTGCCGAGCATGACCACGCCCGCGGCCTTGAGCCGGGCACTGATCGTCGCGTCGTAGGGCGGACGCCAGCCCTCGAGGATGCGCGAGCCGACGGTCGTCGGGACGCCCTGGGTGACGACGACGTCCTTCATGGCGAGCGGCACGCCGGCCAGCGGACCGGTCAGCTCGCCGGCGTCGACGCGGGCCGCCTGCGCGAGCGCGCCGTCCGCGTCGACGTGCAGGAACGCGTGCACCGCGCCGTCGACCGCCGCGATGCGGTCCAGGTGCGCCTGCGCCACCTCGACCGCGCTGACCTCGCGCGAGGCGATGGCCTGCGCGGTCTCGACGGCGGTGAGCCGGACGAGGTCGGTCATCGCGCCTCCCTCCACTGCTGCGGGCTCACTCGACGTCCAGGATCCGCGGCACCCGGAAGCGCCCGTCCTCGGCCGCCGGCGCTCCGGCGAGCACCGCGTCGCGCGGCAGCGACGGCCGCACGACGTCGGGCCGGGTCACGTTCTCGACCGGCACCGCGTGCGTCGTCGGGGGGACGTCGGCGGCGTCCGTGACCTGCGAGATCTCGGCGACGGCACCCAGGATGACGTCGAGCTGGGCGGCGAGGCCGTCGAGCTCGGCGTCGTCGAGGGCCAGCCGCGACAGCCGCGCGAGGTGCGCCACCTGTTCGCGGGTGATCTCGGGCATGCGGCTCCTGTCACGGGTGGCGGGGGACGCCGCCGAGTCTAGGGACTGCCCCCGACAGCGCTGCCGCTCCGTCACGGGGTCGCAACACCGCGGCAATCGCCGTCGGCGACAGTGGTGCAGCGCCGCGCTGCCTGGCGCGCGAGGAAGGGGACCCGTGTCGTACCTGCTGCGGCTCGTGCTGCCCGACCGCCCCGGGATGCTGGGGGCGGTGGCGACCGCCCTCGGCGAGGC
>CAXTFU010000264.1:0-6619 GCA_964243385.1 uncultured bacterium
CCTCGGACGGGGCGGTGTGCGCCGGGCCGGACGCGCCGGACGACTGCGAGGCGCCGGACGACGCAGCGTCGGACGCAGCCGGGCCGGACGAGGCCGGGGCCGGAGTCGCCGGGGGCGGGCTGGCCGGAGCCGCCTGCGCCGCCTCACCCGGCGCCGGGGTGCCGGGCGTCTGCGAGCCGGTGGAGGCGCCGCCCGAGGGCACGTCGGCCGGACCGTTGCTCGGCGCGGGCGCCGAGGTGCCGGACGTCTGCGAGCCGGTCGAGGGACCGCCCGAGGGCACGTCGGCGGGGTCGTTGCTCGGCGCGGAGGGGGAGGTGCCGACCGGAGCGTCACCCGAGCCGGACTGGCCGGAGCCGCCGACCGGCGCGCCGGCCGAGCCGGACTGGCCGGAGACCGAGGCACCAGGCGCGTCGGCCAGGCTCACGGTGGCCGGCACGGCCTCGGGCGGGACGCTCTCGCCGGCCGGGCCGGGAGCGGGTGTCACGGGAGCCGTCTCGCCCTCGACCGGGGCGCCGCCCCGGCCGTCACGGCGGGCCTGACCCTGACCGCCCTGACCCTGACCGCCCTGACCCTGACCGGGCACAGCCGGACCGCCCTCGCCGCGACCGCGGCCGCGACGGGACTTCGGACGACGCTCCTCGCCGGGCGCACCGGCCGGGCCGCCGTGCTGCCGCTCGCCCTGCTGCCCGCCGCCCTGCTGCCCGCCACCGTGCTGGCCGCCACCGTGCTGGCCCCCGCCGTGCTGGCTGCCGCCCTGCCCACCCGGACCGCCCAGCCCGCGCTGGCGCCGGGGAGGTCCGCCCATGTCCATGGCGCCGGCCAGGCCGTACTCCTGGACGAGCAGCTCGAGCTTGACCTGCTCGGCGGGCTCAGCCGTCTCGGCCTTGCCGTTGGCCAGGTCGCGCAGCGCGTCGAGGCGCTGCCGGCGACGGCCCGGGTCGTCGGTGCTGTGGGTGAGCAGGACGGCGTGCGCCATGCACGCCGCGGTACCGGACACCGACGTCACGGCCTCGCGGACGAGGGCCAGGTCGGCGATGCAGGGCGCGCAGTAGGAAGAGGTCACCGGGGAACGGTACGGCCTCGCGCACCCGACTTCTCGTCCGGTCAGGCAGCGACGTCAGGCACCGACGGCGTGGAAGCCCCCGTCGACGTGCACGATGCTCCCGGTCGTCTTGGGGAACCAGTCCGACAGCAGGGCGACGCAGGCCCGTGCGGTCGGCTCGGCGTCGGCGACGTCCCACCCGAGCGGGGCCTTCTCCGACCAGACGTCCTCGAAGGTCTGGAAGCCGGGGATGCTCTTGGCGGCCATCGTCTTGATCGGGCCGGCGGCGACGAGGTTGCTGCGGACGCCGTGCGGGCCGAGGTCGCGGGCCAGGTAGCGGTTGGCCGACTCGAGGCCGGCCTTGGCGACGCCCATCCAGTCGTAGGCGGGCCACGCGACGCTCGCGTCGAAGTCGAGCCCGACGTACGACGAGCCGGCGGGCATCATCGGCAGGCAGGCGCGGGCGAGCGCCGGGTAGCTCCAGGTCGAGACCTGCAGCGCGGTGCCGACGTCACTCCACGGGGCGTCCAGGATGCCCTCGCCGAGGCAGGACGGCGGCGCGAAGCCGATGGCGTGCAGCACCCCGTCGAGCTGGTCGGTGTGCTCGCCGACCCGCTCGGGCAGCGCCGCGAGGTCGGCCTCGCTCGTGACGTCCAGCTCGACGATGGGCGGCTCGCTCGGCAGGCGCTTGGCGATGCGGCTGGTCAGCGAGGCCGTCCGCCCGAAGGCCGACAGCACGACGGTCGCGCCCTCCTCGGCGGCCAGCCGGGCGACCGAGAAGGCGATCGACTTGTCGGTGAGCACGCCGGTGACGAGCAGGGTCTTGCCCTTCAGCAGCTCGGTCACGAGTCCTCCAGGTGTTCGGCGAGCGCGGCCTGCGCGCGGGCGGCGGCGGTCCAGAAGACGCCGCCCTCGGGCAGGGACAGCAGACGGGCGTTCGGCAGCAGCTCGCAGAGCTCGCGGGCCAGCGCGATCGGGTGGAGCGGGTCGGCCTCCTGGCCGATCACCAGGGTCGGCGCGGTGATCTGCGTGAGCACGGACCGGTCGGACAGCGGCCGGTCCTCGCGGCGCGGCACGGGTGCGGGGCGCCGCACGAGCTCCTGCGCGCGTCGCCCGAGCAGCAGCGGCACGCCGCGGCGCGCGCGCAGCTCGACCGGCACCTCGGCCAGCAGCAGCGCCGTGACGGCCTCGACGTCGCCCCGGTCGATGGCGTCGCCGAGCGAGCGCAGGGCGGTCGTGGCACCGTCCTCACGGGTCGAGTCGAGGGCGGCCGGCATGACGAAGGCCAGCCGGTCGAAGCGCTGCGGGTCGTCGCGCAGGACGCGCAGCAGCGCCCCGCCGCCGAGCGACAGGCCGACGCAGGCGGTCGCGCCGACGTGGTCGGCGACGGCCCGCAGGTCGTCGGCGAGCACGTCGTAGTCCCAGCCGCCGTCGAGGGCGTCGCTGCCGCCGTGCCCCCGGAAGCTCAGCAGCACCCGGGTGCCGGGGACCTTGCCGGCCAGGGGCCGCGTCTCGACGCGCCCCCCGCCGAGGCCGTGGGCGAACAGGGTGACCGGGCCGCCGGAGCCGAGGACGGTGAACTCGACGCCCTGGACCAGGCCGTCCGTCAGTGCGGGCACGTCGGGCTCATCGCGTCAGGACGAGCGAGACGTCGTGCCCGCCGAAGCCGAAGGAGGTGCTGAGGGCGACGTCGTGGGCGTGCACCCGGTTCACCGTGCGCACGGCGTCGACGTCGGCCTCGTCGTCCGGGTCGTCGAGGTTGCGGACCGCCGGGACGACGCCGTTCTTGATCGCCAGCACCGAGGCGATGGCCTCGACCGCACCGGCCGCACCGAGCAGGTGGCCGGTGCACGACTTGATGGCGGTGACCGGCGGACGGTGCCCGCCGAGGGCCAGGTTGAGCGCCCGTGCCTCGGCGAGGTCGCCGAGCGGCGTCGAGGTGGCGTGGGCGTCGACGTGGCCGACGTCCTCGGGCGAGACGCCCGCGTCGCGCAGGGCGGCGACGATGCTGCGGGCGGCGCCGGTGCCGGAGGGGTCCGGCGCGGTGACGTGGTGCGCGTCGCTGGCCAGGCCTGCACCGGCGAGCCGGCCGTGGACCGTGGCGCCGCGCGCGGCGGCGTGGGCCTCGCTCTCGAGCACCAGCACGCCGGAGCCCTCGCCGAGCACGAAGCCGTCGCGGCCCTTGTCGTACGGGCGGCTCGCGGCCTCCGGGTCGTCGTGCCGGGTCGACAGGGCGCGCATCTGCGCGAAGCCGGCGAGCGGCAGCGGGTGGACGCACGCCTCGGCGCCACCGGCGACGACGACGTCGACGCGGCCCGAGCGGAGCATGTCGAGGGCGAGGGCGAGCGCCTCCGCGCCGGACGCGCACGCGCTCACGGGGCAGTGCACGCCGCCGCGGGCGCCGATCTCGAGGCCGACCGTGGCGGCCGGGCCGTTCGGCATGAGCATCGGGATGAGGTGCGGGCTGACGCGGCGCGGGCCCTTCGAGCGCAGCACCTCCTCCTGGCCGAGCAGGGTGAGGGCGCCGCCGATGCCGGAGCCGATCACGACGGCGAGCCGCTCGGGCTCGACCTCGGGGGTGCCGGCGTCGGCCCAGGCCTCGCGGGCGGCGACGAGCGCCACCTGCTGGACGCGGTCGAGCGTGCGGGCCTCGACGCGCTCGAGCCGGCCGGTCAGGTCGACCGTCGCGGCCAGGCGCGCGGGCAGGTCCGCGAACTCCGGCTCGTCGAGCAGCCGGGCGCCGGAGCGGCCGCTGAGCAGCCCCTCGTCGAGCGCCGCCACGTCCGGGCCGAGCGGCGTGACCGCACCCATCCCGGTGATGACGACGGGCGCACCCGCGCGGCTCGGCGCGGTCGGGGCCGTCACTCGCCAGCCTTGGCGATGTAGTCGACCGCGTCACCGACGGTGCGCAGGCCCTCGAGGGCCTCGTCCGGGATGGTGACGCCGAACTTCTCCTCGCAGGCCACGACGACCTCGACCATGGTGAGGCTGTCGACGTCGAGGTCCTTGTCGAAGGCGGCCTCGGGCACGACCTTGTCGGCGGGCGTCCCGGCGACCTCCTCGAGGACCTCGGCGAGGCCGGCGAGCAGCTCGGGGCGGGTGGCGGGAACGGTCATGGGGTGCTCCTTCGGGTGGGTCAGACGGGGGTCGAGCGGGGGGAGAGCGGGACTAGGGGCAGCGGACGACCTGGCCGGCGGCGGTCAGTCCGGCGCCGAACCCGAGCAGCAGCACGGCGTCGCCGCGGCGCACCTGGCCCTGCTCGACGAGCCGGCACAGCGCCAGCGGCACGGAGGCCGCGCTGGTGTTGCCGCTGTCGACGACGTCGCGGGCGACGGCGACCGACGGCGGCAGGCCGAGGCTCTTCACGAGCGAGTCGGTGATGCGCAGGTTCGCCTGGTGCGGCACGAACGCGGCGAGGTCGGACAGCTCGAGCCCGGCGGCCGCGACGGCCCGGCGGGCCATGTCGGGCACGGAGGTGGTGGCCCAGCGGTAGACCGCGCGGCCCTCCATGCGCAGCACCGGCGGGAAGCTCTCGGTGCGCAGGACGGGTGCCTGCTCGCCGTCGCTGGACCACACGACCGGGCCGATGCCGTCCTCGTCGGCGGTGCCGACGACCGCTGCGCCGGCGCCGTCGCCGAACAGGAACGCGCTGCCCCGGTCGTAGGGGTCGACGATGTCGGAGAACCGCTCGGAGCCGACGACCAGCACGTTGCCGGCGCTGCCGCCGCGCACGACGTCGGCGGCGAGCGCCAGGCCGTAGGTGAAGCCGGCGCACGCGGCGCCGATGTCGAGCGCGCCGGTGCCGCCCGTGCCGAGGGCCGCCGAGACGCTCGCGGCCGCGCCGGGCATGGACTGCCGCAGCGAGCACGTCGCGACCAGGACCAGGTCGACGTCGGACGGCGCGACCCCGGCCGCGGCGAGCGCCTTGCCGCCCGCCGAGACGGCCATGTCGACGACCGACTCGTCGTCGCCGGCGATGCCGCGGGTGACGATGCCGGTGCGCTCGCGGATCCAGGCGTCGGACGACTGGGTGCGCTCGGCGACGGCCGTGTTGTCCTCGCGGTGCGCCGGGCGGTGCGCGCCCAGGCCGAGGACGGCAGCGCGCCTCATGCCGTCACCGGCAGGTCGGCGGGGGACTTCAGGGCGGTGCGCGGCAGGTCGGGGACCGCGCGCTTCAGCAGGCCGGTGAGCACCCCGGCGGGAGCGAGCTCGACGGCCTCGCCGTCGCTCGGCAGCGCGGCCAGGCACAGGTCGAACCGCACGGGTCGGGTGAGCTGCCCGACCAGGCGGGTCAGCAGCTCGCGGCCGTCGCGCAGCACCGAGCCGTCGGCGTTCGCGACGACGTCGCAGCGCGCGTCGGACGGCTCGACCTGCGCGAGCAGCTCGGCGAAGCCGTCGGCGGCGGAGGCCATCGCGGAGGTGTGGAAGGCGCCGGCGACGTCGAGCGTGCGGACGCGGGCGCCGGTCGACGGCGTCCAGGCCTCGAGGGCCTCGACCGGTCCGCCGACGACGACCTGTCCGGGGGCGTTCACCGTGGCGAGCTCGAGGCCGGCGGCGGCCAGCTCGTCCGGCTCGACCGTGCCGGAGCCGCCGAGCAGGGCGGCCATGCCGGTCGGGCGCAGGGCCGCGGCGCTCGCCATGAGCGCGCCGCGCCCGGCGGCGAGCGCGACCGCGTCGTCGTCGGACAGCACGCCGGCCAGGGCGAGGGCCGACAGCTCGCCGACGCTGTGGCCGCAGACGACGTCGGGCGTCCCGCCGTCGAGCAGCGCGCGGCCGCTCAGCAGCGCGGCGGCGGTCAGCAGCGGCTGGGCCAGGTCGGTGCGGCGGATCTCGTCGGCGGAGGCGTCCGTCCCGAGGCCGGCGAGGTCCAGGCCGGTGCGCTCGGACCAGCGCTGCACGAACTCGCGGGCACCGGGGAGGTCGAGCCAGGGCGTCAGCATCCCGGCGGACTGGGAGCCCTGGCCGGGTGACAGGAGGAGGAGGGGCACGTCCTCCACGATGCCCGCGCCGCCGCCGCCGTGCGCCTGCGCAGGCCACGGAGAAGTCGGCGCGACGTTGTGGGGGTCCCACAACGACCGACACGACCGGCTCAGCCGGACGAGGTGCGTCCGAGCACGAGGGCGAGCCGCACGGCGAGCGCCTCGCGCGGGGCGGTGAGGTCGTAGCCGACCACGTCGGTGAGCTTCTTGAGCCGGTAGCGGACGGTGTTGGGGTGCAGGAACAGTGCCCGGCCGGTCCCCTCGACCGACCCGCCGCCCTCGAGGTAGGCCGCCGCGGTCGCGAGCAGGTCGCCGCCGGCATCGGCCAGCGGCCTGTAGACCTCCTCCACCAGGCGGGACCGGGCGGCGGGCTCGCCGAGCACGACCCGCTCGGCCAGCAGCTCGTGCGCCTCGACCGGCCGGGGGGCGTCCGGCCAGGCCGCGACCGCCGCCAGGCCGGCGAGCGCCTCGCGCACCGACGGCGACGCCGCGGCGAGGTCGGCGACGACCGGGCCGACGACGACCGGCGCGGGCGGCAGCACGTCGACGAGGGCCCGGACGCAGGCCGCCCGGTCGCCCGTCCCGCCGAGCACCAGCA